>CACGIM010000045.1 GCA_902573115.1 uncultured Candidatus Poseidoniales archaeon | reverse complement strand
AGGTCAGGATTTGATTTTAATTTCGATAGACAACAACAAACAGGTCAGAAAAGGGCTGAAACTCCTAGAGGAGCAAACATTGAGGCAGGATTAGACATATCTCTCGATCAAGCCATTAGTGGCACAGAGGTCAAGTTTAGCCATCGAAGAATGAAAAAGTGCTCAAAGTGCAACGGAAGAAGCTTCGGCTCACCAAGCAGGTGTTCTTTTTGCAATGGAGCCGGGGTTCAGACCAAGGGAAGCACACTCACGGTCAGGGTGCCTGAAGGTGCGGAGCATGGTCATCTACTAAGACTGAAAGGGATGGGGCATGAACATCCCGAAGGAGACTCGGGAGACCTTCTGATAACTATACGGTTGGACGCTGAGGCAGGTCGTCGTTGGGAAGACGGAAGACTAGTTCAGGAGGTAGCAGTCCCATACTCCACCCTTGCTATTGGGGGTAAAGTCAGAATCATGACTCCCACAGGAAAGCGGGTCCAAATCGATATTCCCGAGGGCACGAAGATAGGTGACCGAAGAAGACTCAAGGGCCATGGCCACGATGGCGGTCCTCTGGATGTAGAATTTACACTTTCTGAGCCCCATAAACTCACTAAATCCCAGAGAGCTGCCCTTGAATCCCTAAGGGATTTGGGCATGTAAGTGATACAATTAGTGAAATATTTTGCTTTCTGCGATTGGCGATGTGAGAGACTTCGATGGACTTGCCAGCTACCTAATTCCTAGACGGAAAGGCGTGCATTTTCTAGTCCTTGCAGTCTCAATCCTCATGGTTCCGGGAATTATTGCATCATTCGAGCCAATTGACATCGAGTCCTACGACATGGAGTCACCGGAGTTAGATGCAAACCAGGTCTTGAGAGAAGAATTCACTGCTGCTGGCAACATCTGGGGTTTTGGCATATTTGTCAGGGATCCTACTTACTTCGGTGACCCTGAATCTGATGTAATGATGATAGCCGAATATCCCGGAGAAGGTCAAGGGATATTCGAACCCCATGGGGGAATACTTAATCTCACCGTGTTAAAGGAGATTGACAGGGACGCAAAACAACTTAGAGAGAACGAGATCTCTGAATTCTATTTGCCTTTGGCCTCTGAAATTTCTGGAGATCCAGTTCTAGGAATATTAGATCTAGCCACTGAATTCAGGACCTTTATGTCAGGACAATCCTCCTTGACATCTCCTAGGATAAATCCATACAAACTAGCAGCGACCCTCGATATAAACAAATCCACTGATCCAGCACCGACCAATTGGGAAGACTGTGGGGATATTGAGTGCCTTGCCTTTGACGATAATAACGTAACCCAGGCACATATTGACTTAGCAGCTCACAGGATGGCCAATAATAGCAATGGGGCTTTCCTTAGATTTCTATCAAACGATAGGGCCTTTGTACCGGATGAGAATAGCTCTGTTGTCGGGCCTCTGGGTCATAAGATTTCAGAGAATGGGAGCTTGATTTCGGAGGACTGGGTTAGTGGAAGGTGGTCTGCATCGGCAGCTTGGTTGATTCTTAACTTCGATAGAGAAGAGATGCAAAATAGCGGTTGGACATTCACATGGAAGAATGCTAGCCAAGAGTTCGGATACGAGCTTGATGGCTTTGAGCTTAAAACAAAACCTATCCAATACTCCGTGGAGGAATGCAAGGCAAGAGAGACTCAAGGAGAGCCTCTTTGTTCTGTTGAGTGGCTGTACCTATCACTAGAGGAGGATCTTAGGGAATCAGATGAAAACGTAGTTTCTCTGATGTTCGCTGAATCGATCAATGTTGAGATCAACAGAGAACTTCTCTCAAGCGCTTATCTAATTCTACTAATGGGATTGGCAATTCTGGTCTTGCTCTGGGCAAGTCTGAGGAGAGCATCGGATGTTGCGATAGTAGCTACGAGCTTGGGACTCTCATTGGTTTGGATGTATGGTCTTATCGGGTGGGCCATAATCATCGGTAAGTGGTTAGACAATGAGGTAATATTTAGGTCCCAATTCTCAAACCTTTTACCAATACTAATCCTAGCCTTGGAAATAGATGACAGTTTACACAG
>CACGIM010000044.1 GCA_902573115.1 uncultured Candidatus Poseidoniales archaeon | reverse complement strand
TGACCCTCGTCACAGATAACAATCAAGTCAGAGGCGTTATAATCTTGGATATAATAAGCGGAGAGGTCACACCCATCCAAGCAAAGGCAGTGATTCTTGCCACGGATGGTCACCAAGGGCTATGGTCTTCACCGAGCAACGGAGCAGGAACTGGCTCGGTGTTAGCAATGACGGCGGGAGTCAAACTAAGGGGTATGGAATTAACTCCAAAACATCCACTCTCTGTGAGGGATTTTGGAATAGATATACCAATAGATATTCTTGGAGTCGGAGGTAGAATTAGAAGAGAGAATGGCGAAGATGTAGGGCCAGAGGAGGTTCTTGAGGGAGAGAAATGCATTCTAGATCTCAGGGGAATTGACACCGATTCGATGGTCTGGTTCTCTCAAACTTCATCTAGGGTAAAGGATAGACTTGGAATAGATATTTCAAGAGACGTATTTCCAATTTCTCCTAGTGTGGCCTTTACAATTGGAGGAGTTCCATCCGATGAATCTGGCAGAGTTATTTTCGAGGGTTTCACCAATGAGGGCCTTCCTGCTAGACTATGGTTTACCGGACTATACGCCGTAGGAAGAAGCGCAAATTCAGGAATGCACGGAGAGGCACCTCTCCCAGGCAACCTTCTCCTTGAGGAACTGGTAACTGGTAAGGCAGCAGGCTCACACGCAACCGAGTGGGTTTCTGAAGCGAAATTTGGTGGAGAAGAACTGTTTGAAGCAGCGGTAGACGAATCATCAATCAGAATTTCGGCTCTACACGAGTCTAAAGGAATCCCGATAGTACAATTTTTGTCAGATCTGACGTCGGCAATCTCTAGCGAGGCACAGAAACCATCCCTAGAGAAGTTAAGAGAGATCAGGGAGTCAGGGATTAGCCTAACTGACGAATCCCCTGTGATGAACACTGAGGTGGTCGAAGCAATTCGGCTACAGGGCATGGCAGCACTGGCAGAATCAATTCTCAGCGGGGGATAAACGAATGGAAGATGATCCGAGCATCTTTACTATGATCATCGAGGGTAGGATACCAAGCCACAAAATATACGAGGACGGAGAGGTGATTGCTTTCCTTGACATAAACCCGTTCAGTTACGGCCACACTTTAGTGGTCCCAAAGGAGCCTGCCAGGACTCTTGATAAATTATCAGAGGAGTCGGCAGAGGCACTGGGAAGGGTTCTTCCAAAGATTTCCAAGGCCATACTCGAAGCAACTGGAGCAAAGGAATTTAACGTTCTACAGAATAACGGACCAAACGCTTACCAAAGTGTTTTCCATGTCCACTTTCACATAATTCCAAAGTTCGAAGATGGTAGTGGACTTTCCTGGCCGTTTAAAACAAAACCATTGAATAACGAGGACGCTGCATCTTTAGCCAAATCAATTACCCACCTCATACAATAATTGATTATCAATAATCAAGACCTCATACCCGCTCGCCCGTCTGTGCCGGATATGCAGCGAGCTCCTGACATAGACCCAAGACTATCCACTGGTGCCACGAAATTGAGGAAAAAAAGGTTGGATAAACTCCCGTGGAATCATTCAGGAAGACACCCCGGGAATGCTATTTTTTGGAAAGTAATCCTTCTTATGATGGGAGTAGCTGCGAGATATATTTTCAGGAGAAATCAGATAGAAAAAAACTCTGAATACGAGGGAGGTAGAATACTTTCTTCGATGCATGTAAATGGATTAGTAGACCCTATGATACTGACCCTAGCCCAAGATACCAGGATTATCTCGATGGGCAGACATGACATCATGACCATGCCTCTTGTTGGTTGGTTCGCTAGAAGAATGGGCTCACAACCCGTGATCAGAAGGCCAGAGATAGCTAGTGGCGTCGCAAATGAGGACTATGCCAAAGAAATTAACGATAGAACACTTCTAACTATGACAAATTGCTTGGCCTCAGGATATAACGCACTTGTGATGCCCGAAGGAAAGTCCCACCAAGACTCAAGGCCCCATCGCTTCAAGACAGGTCCAATGCGTTTCGCAGTTAATGCGGCAGCACTGGCAAGAAAAAGAGGGAACCCCCTCCCAGCACTTCAGCCAGTTGGCCTACATTACAGGTGTCACTATTGGTTTAGAACGGATATATTTGTTGAGTTATCAGATCCTATTCCCGTAAGACCACCGAATAACAAAGAATTAGGAGACGAAATCTCAGCTGGTTCATGGATAGAACCACCAGCAGAACAGGTTAACCTCCTGCGAGACAAACTCTTTGAGGCAGTCTCCAATGTGACTC
>CACGIM010000043.1 GCA_902573115.1 uncultured Candidatus Poseidoniales archaeon | reverse complement strand
AGGGCGCCAAATCAGCAGGCTTCCTCATAAATTCGCTTGCTACTTCGTCTTCGACTTTTATTCTTAATGACCTGACAAACTCATCTCTGGGGTGAAATCTCTCACCTACAACAACCCCCACATGCTTCTCTCCAACATATACGTCTCTGTGTATCATTTCCTGTATTTCGTAGTCCTCTACCATTTTTTCTCCCTCATGGGAGGAGTGCATCCCCCGTGCTTCTCCGAGATGCGAGAGGCTAATGTGGCACTTATATTATTCGTTAATAAAGACTGATAATTCAATTGAAAATTTATTTTAATATTGAATTTTTCAATTGAAAAACTGAACTTAATTTAAATTTTTGATTGATTATCAGAAATTGAAATTTTTCTTAATTCCGCACAATCTTAGATTTCTGATACCGCCGACAGAGAATGTTGATGTGGGACTCCCTTTTCCATCCCTTGATGGCAGAAGGTTTGCAGGCTCTGGCCGAAATCCGTTCGAAAACAGGAAACTCTTGGACGACAGGCCTGAAAGACTCGATAATCCGAGAATTCCTTCAATCAGACCCGTCCCTAAACAAGGCGATTGAGGAGGCTTCAATCAATTTTCAAAGCCTCCAGAATGATATTGGATCAGACGTATTGAAAATGGATGAGAAAGATCTGGTAAAACACCTGCAATCGGACTACGTCAATTTTTACTCAGCTCCGACTGTAAATCCTTACGTCGCTATCTCGGCACGTGGCCCATGGATCGTCACATCCTACGGTGCGGTGCTCCATGATAACGGCGGATACGGAATGCTGGGAATGGGACACGGTCCAGAAGACGTAATTTATTCGATGCAACAGAATTGGGTAATGGCTAACGTGATGACTCCATCTTTCAGTCAGAAGAGGCTAGCCGACCGTCTAAAGAAGGAAGTAGGGCACAAAAGGGGCAATTGCCCATTCTCAAGTTTCGTTTGTTTGAATAGCGGATCGGAATCAGTGACAATATCCATGAGAATAGCTGATGCAAATACTCTGCTTATGACAAAGGAAGGTGGCAAGCATGAAGGAAAACAAACCAAGATGCTTGCATTGATTGAGGCATTTCATGGAAGGACTCACAGACCGGCTCAGATTTCCGATTCATGTCGAGGAAAGTACGAGGAAAATCTGGCGAGCTTTAGGGAAACGGATAATGTGATTTTCATCCCTTGTAATGACCTTCAAGCCCTCTCTGATGCTTTCGTTCGTGCTGAGAATGAGGGCTTCTTCATTGAATTAATGGCTATGGAACCTGTAATGGGAGAAGGAAATCCGGGACTGTGCGTGACCAGAGAGTTTTACGATTCTGCCAGATCCCTCTGTTCAGAGCATGGGAGCATGCTAATCGTAGACTCTATACAGGCTGGTTTGAGGGGCCAAGGGTGCCTTAGCATAGTGGACTACGATGGATTTGAGGACTGCGCAGCTCCAGATATGGAGACATGGTCTAAGGCCTTAAATGCGGGCCAATACCCTCTTTCAGTTGTCGGCCTTTCTCAGAGGGCAGCTGACCTGTACGTCGTCGGGATATACGGGAACACAATGACCACGAATCCTAGAGCACTAGAAACTGCCGTGTCAGTTCTGGACAGGATTACTCCAGAACTCAGGAAAAATATCCGAGAGAGGGGGGTCGAATTCGTCTCCAAGCTAAGAGGTCTAGCAGATGAGATTCCTGGTTCAATCACACAGGTTCAAGGTACGGGACTTCTTTTGTGTGCAGAGCTTGACCCAGACAAACTTCCAGTGGTTGGCTTCGAATGCGTCGAAGAGTGGTGCAGGATCAATGGTTTAGGAGTAATTCATGGAGGGCAGAATGCCCTCAGATTTACTCCACACTTCTCAATAACTTCTGCAGAGATAGATCTCATAATTAATGTCCTTAGAGAAGCACTAATCCACTTCACTTCACCTGAATTGATAGAGGCCAAATAGAATTAGTGGTTTCATGCCGAGATCAATTCGTTTGATCGGGCAATCTGGAGGTCTTAGAACGGCTCTGGAAAATAGATTATCAAGGGCTGGGGCAAACATCACAATTGATTCTTACAATGCCGACATAACAATTGGTCTAGCCAGCCAAGAAAAATGTGACTTGGCAATACTTCCCGAGGGAATGCAGTCAGAAAACTCAAATTTGATCATAACACTATCCGATGTAATCATCCCAAATGGCGGAAATAACTGGGGAAATGGCACCATAATTGAATGGGTAAGGAAAGTGAAACAGGGAGAGTTACCCGAA
>CACGIM010000042.1 GCA_902573115.1 uncultured Candidatus Poseidoniales archaeon | reverse complement strand
TGTGCTCTGCAGCTTCAAGATCCAAAGGCACCCCTGTGATAGTTCTGAACGGTGTTTCTAAGGTATATTTTGCACCGGGATGGAGAATTGGGTACATGGCTTGGCACGATCCCGAGAACAGACTATCGATGGTCAGGGATGGGGTGGAAAGACTTCTCCGAAGCAGGTTGTGCGCTTCAACACCAGCACAATACGGTTACTTGGCAGGAATAACCGATGAACACGATTGGCTAGACGGCCATCGTAATTTAGTAAAAAATAGGCTTGATTATTGTATCCATAGGATAGATCAAATTGATGGGCTTGAATGCCAAACTCCGGGAGGTGGATTTTACCTGTTTGTCAGGATTGCCGATGATATGTTATCTTCAGACAAAGAATGGGTCCTAGACCTATTGCACGAATTCCACGTGCTTGTTGTTCACGGTTCGGGTTTTTCCCCTCAATATGGGAAGGGGCACTTCAGGATGGTATGTTTGCCGGATCTTTTGACTCTGGAAGAGTCTTTCAATAGGTTGGAATCATTCATTGTTAACCGAAAAAACTCCGATATTTGATTCCAATCATCTCTTCTGGGATGTACAATTCCCGTCAATCATTATAGCCGAAGCCAAACTGCCAGAGTCGCCCTCTAAGAGGGCGAGGTCTTACGATGGCGTTGACTCACAATCAATATGCAGTTGCAGCGATAACTGCAACGCTCTGCCTCGCTGGCCTTTACACTGTAGTCGGCGCGGGACTTTCGAGTACTGACAGGGGAGGTTTCGAATCAGCAACCGAAGATATCGAACTAACCCAAGGGATACAACGGGAGTGCCCCCCTGATGTGCCAACAATTGGATGTGACTGGGATGGCGATGGAATTGCCGATAGAATGGAAAGCACCCTCTATGGTACAAACTGGCAGGAACCTGACACAGACGGAGACGGACTTGATGACGGGTGGGAAATAGAAAATGGTCTAGATCCCCTAGATACGGGGGAACCATGCATCTCAATTGGAGAAGGCCTCACTGAAGTCGAATGCGAGGACATTCCTGTCGCGTCGGTCGATACAGAAAGAGAAACGGGGGAGCAGAACGAAACATTTCCAGACCCCGATAATGGCCCACTAGGCGATCCAGACAGAGACGGCCTCACTAATCTCGACGAGGCCGAGCTAGGTACAAACCCCCGATTAAAGGACACCGATGGCGATGGACTAAACGATCGCTGGGAATCCAAACACACCCACGAGGTGTCAACCCCGCAGGGTACAGTGATTTTACTGGACCCACTAGATGGAAATTGGAACTGCCCCCTTCTGACGGCAGAAATGAAGGCCGAGATTAAGCTAGATATTGGTGATGATTTGTGGGAAGAGATGGGAACACAGTTTGGCCATTCTTGTGATGCTATTCTGGATCTAGAGCTCCCCGAGCCAGACACATTGAGGAATTTTGTAGAGGAAAAATATGACACGAATCCCCGAGACGCCGATAGCGATGGGGACCTAATAGATGACTTAGTGGAGATTTCTACTCATTTGGTCGATCTAGAATCTTTCTGCGGCAGGCCAACTTTCGGGACCCTTACTCTTCCAGCACCACACATTCGGGGGTTCGCTTCCGAAATTCTCTTCACCGCTCAGAACCTACCAAATGGCGGAGTCTCCACAACTCTACAGAAGAAATCGCCCCTCGATAATCCCAACTGGTTCAATGAGGACATGGATGGGGATGGCAGGCTAAATGGCCCAGGTGATTGGGATACGGATGGGGATGGGATGCCCGATGGCTTCGAGTATTGCTATTCCTTCAACTCCGACTACAATTGGTTCCTAAATCCAGCCAACTCCACAGACGCTTATGGCGATAATGACGGAGACGGGCTAAACAATGTAGAAGAGTTCGAAGTTTCATATGATTGGGGGGAGTCAAATTTCACCAACCCTCTAGAATGGGACACTGACGCTGATGGAATGCCCGATGGCTGGGAGTTCCAAAGTGGAATACACCCAAATGACGGAAGTAATGCCGACGAAGATCCAGATTTTGACGGGTATGACGCCGATGGAGATGGAGCGGTAACCTACAAGGACATGATAGGGGTGACTACAATCGAGAGGATCGACGTGTCCCCAGGGGATTACGTACAAGCCAATAACACGATCTTGTGGGTTAGAACAGTAGTTGACAGTAATTACGTCAACATCCCGGTCAAAACGGATAATTCTGGATGGGTTTACCACATCAATGTGGATGTTGACGAAGAGGTGACAAGTAGACTACAGGAGTTAGTGA
>CACGIM010000041.1 GCA_902573115.1 uncultured Candidatus Poseidoniales archaeon | reverse complement strand
GGATGTTTTTACCCCCATAGCAAGAGATTTTGCCGTTCTCTGTGAATTTCCAATCCCAATGAAAGCTATGTCGACAATGAATACCGTCAGAGTTAATCCAATTGAAACTTGGACAGCTATTCTCAGTTGCAGTAGGATTACTTCCATAGGCTGAAGGATGATGACTTGCACTCCATCTGGAACGTAGCCTTCTGCGTCTAGTAACCATTCTATTATTTCACCACCGAGGGGAAAACCAGCAATTAGTCCAATGACAAAAGAGGAAACATAGAGCCATTTACGGACCTCAATGTGCGCGATAATCAAGCGCCCAGCCCGGGACTCAAAAACCGCGGGCAAACCTTCTCCCATGGCCTAGGGAGGGCATCACATTGGTGAATACATCGCAAAGGGGTTATGACTTTCTAAGGATAATCGTAAGTAGATCTTGATCCTTCAACAAGTGATCTAATCCAACTCTCTGCCAATCAAACTTTGCACTCGGGCCCTTTACCCTAGCATACCTGAACTTCCTAAGGAAATCACGATGTAACTTGACGCAAACATCCCTTACTGTTGAGGTGTCCTTAACAATAAGAGGCTCGATAAGATCTGCTTCCTGCCCCTGTGGTTTTAAGAAAATAGACATGAATCCTAAGTTGTCAAATATGAAGTCCTTCATCTCATCTATTCCCGCTCCAGTCTTCGCAGATACGTTGAGTATGGGCCAGCCACCAGGAAGCATTCGGTGCGCATTTTCCATATCTTCATGTGTAGCAAGATCAATCTTGTTGACAACAACGACAGAACGACTGTACACTCTATTTCCAGCTAGGGTGTCAACGATATGGTCGTCCGTTACGTCGGTCCTGAGAGTCACAGTTGCGGAGACTATGCCAAAACTTCTGACTATCGATTGAATCTCCTCGTCTCTAAGATTGGTTTGTTCCACTGTTGAACGAACCTCGATACCGCCTCTCCTCGTTCTTGTGATGAAAACTTGAGGGGGCGTTTGGTTCAACCTCATACCTGACTTCCATAGCTCGTCGTCAAGTACTTTGAAATGAGACTTCTGAAATGGGTCGATCACATATAGGACCATGTCCGAGCCACGAATAACATTCAGGATCTCCCTGCCTCTGCCCTTTCCCTCAGAAGCCCCCTTTATCAGCCCCGGTAGATCCAGAATCTGAATATTTGCACCCCTGTGCTCCATAACCCCGGGGATGCAAGTAAGTGTTGTAAACTCAAAATTACCGGCTTCAGATTCCACCTCCGTTAGCTGAGAGATTAGACTGGACTTCCCTACGCTAGGGAAACCAACCAGAGCAACAGAAGCGTCGCCTGACTTCTTCACTTCGAATCCTTTAGCCCCTCCGCTAGATCGAGAGTGGGCTTGGGCCTTCTCTTTCTTCTGTCGGAGAGCCGCAATTTTAGCTTTTAATTTACCAATGTGACCTTGTGTGGCCTTGTTGTACTTCGTCTTGGATATCTCATCTTCAAGGGACTTAATTTGCTCTTCGATCGTGGCCATGTTTCCCCCCTCTGCCCAATTATGACCTTTGGTCTAGCCCCACATTCTTGAATTCGGTGGCGAGATAGCACCTGATTTGTTCAAGCGAGAGTATTTGGCCATGAGCCAGCTTTGCGCTGCATGGCCGATGTGATTCTTCATTTGGTAGACCCCTCATCCTTGGATAGACTCATGCAGATGTCCGTCGATGAAATCTCCTTGGGGATGGAAAATTGTCAACTTAGGAGGATCAGACCAGAGCACGATCCAAGATTTCACCGAGACTTCGACATAGATCTTGAGGGAGATATACTGGAGCTAATCGACGATGACATTACATTGCATAGGAAATCGAAGATTATCGATCTTCACTCGCAATCAGCAATAGATTTGACTATTCTACTAGCCAAATGGTGCTCTTCTGCTCAGTGGAGCTGCTGGGAGGCTAGGCTCTTCCTATACGTGGAGCCAAACCTTGGTCGCCCGGTCTCGGGTTCAGAAGAATTTCTGGATCCCAAGACATGGGAAGATTTCACGGAGGAGTTGTCAAAGACGGACAAGTCCTCATTTTCCGAGTCGGTTGTAATCGATTGGATGTCTAGAAGGGAGGAAATGGGGGAGACTCTAGAGCCATCTGAGGACCCTCGAATCCTTCCTACCATGGAATCTCATCGATCTCTTAGCGAGTCACTTTATTCTATCATTGATCAGTTGAGGAGATCAAATTCTAAACTCCTAATTGGAAGGGAATACCTAGATGGAGGATCGTGGAGTCTAGGCAGCAAGAAAATGTCCGAGATTTGTGGGGTGAATTTGTGACTGAACTTCCTATTGAACCACTTCCTCCCAAAAAAACCCCTCAGCCAGGGATAGTTGTACTCGGCAGATTTCAACCACCCCATAGGGGTCATGCGTTGATGATACTCGGT
>CACGIM010000040.1 GCA_902573115.1 uncultured Candidatus Poseidoniales archaeon | reverse complement strand
ATCATATGAGCCCCACCACAGGGTGCCGGAGACTGCGCATTCATGACTGACCTGTATTGAGACTGAAACCTCATCCCCGGAATTCATCGAGATGTTGATGTTGGTTGCCGTGGCCTCGAATATGTGAGGGTCCGTCCGGTCCTTGCTCATCACGATTGAGTCAGTAGGGGCATTGGACATCGCTTCGATACCCCCCATTGTTAGGGTGATGGAGAACTGAGTTTCTGATCCTAGAGGGCCCCCTACCGGGATGTTTGTGGCAGAGCAAACATTACTTGTGGCCTCGAGAGAAGCATATAGTCGGACGGTGATGTTCCCCTCGAACCTGAATGGCTCCTGAATCGGGGGGGCCACAGCCTGTACTATGGTTGGCAATGTAATTGAGCTAGTCTTCGAGAAAGAAGCGCTACCCGATGGGAGTCCGGTGACTGTGGTCCAGTTCCTATCCAAGAAAGGAGAGTCCTCCCCCCCTTTCAGGAATAACATGCTTTCTTCAGGATAATATGCCTCAAAGCCCGGACCATCATACGCGGTCTGATTTTGAGAAAATGCAGGGCATGTAGAAGAGTGCAAAAGAAATATGAATGCCATTGCACCAAACAAAGTCTTGGTCACTCGCAAGGACTCACCTACTTTTCTCCTCGCAGAGTATGTGTTCAACCCTTCGTTTTGATGTCATAGTAATCTCGAAGCTACGAACAGTGCCATAAAGCACCCAGATAGAGTGGACAGGAAATTAACACCATGCTTACCTAAAACACCCCGGTTTTCCAATAATGCACCAAGTATTGAATCTACTTGACAACCTATCCATCCGAAAAGTATGACAAAGGAGAAGAAGAAGACGGAGTTTGTTGTGTCCCCGTTAATTGCCCCGAGTATTGTAGAGACCGAAGCGATTAGAAGGGCCCCATAGAAAGCCGCCAACGTACCAGTCGGGGACATCCCCCCATTGGTTCCTGCAGGCACTGCCTCCAAGGTAGTGATGATTCTAGTTCTCGGATCAAGGCTTCCAATCTCTGATGCCAGGGTGTCTGATGCTGCGACTGAAACTGCAGAGCAGAGAATGAAGTAGGACCACTCATGCCCGCCGACTAAGTGATTTACGATTGCCACCATACTCGCAGCACCCCCATTGGCCATGACATTCTTCCATCCTCTTACTCCGTCATTTGCCTCCTCGGCGGAGATTTTTACTTTCTCCTCATATCTCCATTTAGTTGCCATTGAACCTACAATAAGAAATGTCATTAGGACCATCAGCCAAGTCCAATGTCCAAGTAATGAAATGACTAAGCCAACAACAAAGGCCGCGATTAACCCTCCTTTGTCGAGAAGGTCATTAGAGACTGAAACAAGTAATAGAACGGATACTAAGGCTAATGAAATTGTCAGATCAGCTCCCAATTCGACCATGCTTTCGGGCTAACGCTCACAACAGCGGTCATGAAAGATTCGGAGCCTGAACCCAATTGAGTGGCAATATATCTACTAAATCTCAATCTTCCAATAAGCTAATTTCCCTCAGCATACCTCTAGTAAATAGCAAGACGGATGAGACCAAAACCATTGTCCAAGCGAGTGAGGAGATTATTGCCTCTGACTCCCCTCGACCAATTATAATTGGTAACTGGTAAGATAAGGCTGACGTACCATTCCATACCGAATGACCGATTATCGAAACTAGAATTGCTGGGACAACCGCTCTTGGTGTCTTTAATCCTGAATTGCTGGAATGCTGGTATTGCTCGACGTATGACAGTGAAAACTTATCACCGGCAGGGGGGTTTTCTGATTGTAATGAATTATCCTCCGCTGACTCACCTACTATATGCCAAGAAGGGGGTTTTTCAGACATAGAATCCGGGTTGGAGCTCTCTTCTGACGGACCAGCGAAATGTGTTCGTCGCCCATCATAGCCTGATAGGTCTCCATCACCATCCATATCGATTCCGAGTCCTTCTGCGAAGTCTACTACTGCTATGCCTATCGACTTTGACCTATTGAGAATCTTATTTTTGAAAACCTCATCCTTGGCCAACCACCCAATTGCCGTACCGCTTATCGCTGTCCAAATTGCGTGGCCCGGTATAGATCCAACCCCCCTCACAAGAATGGTTAATGATGCGGAAATCGGACCTCCGGCGAATGAGAATAGGATGTATTGCAGATTCTCTATGAGTGCGAATCCAAGTCCTACGGTGTATCCTACTTGGAACCCTTTCTTGGGACCATTGATGGAGGGTAGAAATAGGGCTACTGCTATCGCCTTGAATATCTCCTCACCAACTGGAGCTCCGATTGCAAGGACGGAGAGAAGATACTCAAACGACTCTGCGTCGAAAGGAAGCAATAGTGGGAAAATGAAGGAATTGAAGATAATTGCTGGGAATGCTGAAAGCATTCCTGCAAGCAACCACGCCTCGGCTT
>CACGIM010000039.1 GCA_902573115.1 uncultured Candidatus Poseidoniales archaeon | reverse complement strand
CTTCCAAACCTTCGTGTAGAAATTCAAAGCCCTCATCGATTAGTCTGTTTGGCATAACCTTCTGACTCTCAAGGGTCAGACTAACGCCCATTTGCCCGAAAAGAAGTTTGATCGCGAAACCCGGAATAGGTGCCACAGCAGGCCTTCTAAGAACTCGCCCCAGTACCTTCGCAAATGTCTTTTGCCTGACTGGTTTAGGAGCAGTCAAATTGTAGGCTCCCGACGACCCCTTGTTCATCAGGAGATGATGGATAGCATAAATTTCGTCGTCGAGCGAAATCCATGACATCCATTGCTTCCCCCCTCCCATCGGACCTCCAGCACCAAGTTGAAACGGTAGCAACATCTTTCCAAGAGCCCCACTAGTGGCATTACGGACAATTCCAGTCCTCAAGAAAACAGTCCGAACGCCCGCTTCCTTAACCTTCATAGAAGCGGATTCCCAGTCAGCGCAAACCTCAGGAAGAAAACCCTGGCCAGACTCACTTTCCTCATCTAACTCTTCTTCCCCCCTATCTCCGTACCAGCCTATGGCACTTGCGAGTATCATAACCTCGGGCTTGTTTTCCATTTTCGATATAGCATCTGAAATTAGAGAGGTGCTGTCTACCCTGGAATCTCGAATAGTTTTCTTCCTCTTTGAGTTCCACCTCTTGTCCCCGATACCTTCTCCGCCCAGGTGAATTATGGTGTCGAAGCCCTCCAGAATCTCAGATGAAAGCTCACCAGCGGATGGATCCCATTGTAGCTCGTTCGCGTTCTCTTTCGGCTTCCTCCTGACCAACCTCCACACTTCGTGACCTCCTGTGTCAAGGAACGCAACTAGTTGGGTTCCAATTGTACCAGAGGAACCAGCGACCAGAATTTTCCTTCTAGGTTGATCTGAATACTTCGAGTGCTGCGCCATGTCCCTTTGTAGACGCAGCTCTCTCGCAGTGAACATCTGGGAAATCCTCCCCCTCACAAGCAGGCCACCCAAAATCCTGTCAACCAAATTACCCAAAGGACCGAATGGAACCTGATACGAGACCTCGTCAATTACCTTTGTCACACCATTCTCCTCCACAAGGTGATGGTCATGGTCCCATGACCAGAATGGTCCTTTGACCATTGTATCTGAAAAGAAATGTGGTGGTTTGTACCCTGTGTGCTCCGCTATCCAGGTCATTTTCAATGGCCCCATGGGAAACTTGAACACCCTTTGAGAGCCAACTTCCAGAGACTCGTCGGCACGAATCTCTTCTGCGACCTCCCATGGAGGCATCAGCCTCCTGAAGGATCCTTCGTGCTCAAACCATGCAAATGTTGACTCAGCATCAGCTTCGACTACTGTTTCATGCTTGTATTTGTACAACGTCGTCACCTGAAATTCTGGTCATATCGGTACTATTTCATTTGTTGTAATTGCCTTAACCCATTTCAGACTTCCATTTTTTCAGGGAGGCATCTTCAAAATCTGAATTAGTAAGTCTGTAAGCCCAGTGTTGTAATGACTGTCTGATTACAGGGCTTACTGTCTCATCGTCATAATTGGAGCCCCTTGAAATAATTAGGTTAATCAGCTGATTCCTAAATCTTCCCTTCTCCCCAGCAAAGGCCTTCCACCTTCTGATTTGCCTATCATCGTCTTCACTTCTTCTTCCTGAGAAAAACCTGCAATACCATTGTACCCAACCATAGGGGTCTTGATGCCTTATCCAGTCCTTACTCTCCCACATATCCAGTGAAGTGCCACACTTGACTCCAAATCTATTGAGGCTTTTGTCATATTTCTCGCTAATAAGCAGAGCATCGTCAATTCCATCCCACCAGTCAAACTCAAGATGCTGTTCAGCATATCTAAGTGACGTGACACCAGAAAAAATCGGCCGCCAGTAAGTACCTCCAAAGCTTCCTTCTGAAAAAACCTCTCTCGGGGTCATATTAGGGAGGAAATCCGGATGATCGGAGAAAGAAATCACATCCCCTATGGCTCTGTCCACAACGTTAAACCTGTCTAGATGGATATTATCTCTTGTCCAAACAAGTGAAACTATCATAGAGACCTGCCACTACAGGTGATTTGTAGCATATGTCAAGGGACCTACTTACCGATCTAGAGAGAAGCGACGAGTACTGTGTGCTTAGGTTCGCTGACGGTTTATCCTTCAGGCTGAGTTATTTTTCTATCCGATCCAATTGTCAATGTGCCAAATGCAAACCACGGCAGGAAAATGATCAGAGGAGAATTGAACTAGAACAGGAGATCGCCAGACTGAGAGTTGAGAAACCCAGAGTCACGCCCGTTGGCAGGTATGGTGTCCAGCTCGAATGGCCCTCAGGTTGCTCAAGTGGAATTCACTCTTTTTCCCACCTCAGAGAGGTATGTGAGGCCCACGGGGAACAAATCTGAGGAGAACTCTACGAAGGTCTCAAATCCTCAGGTATACGCGGGCGACTGTCGGAGCAATGGGTTCCCCCCGATGCCTCGGTGGTGAAAAAGATGCAGAACGACGGAACGAAGAATGATACTGATATTGAAGAAGAGGATGAATGGCAATTATTCGCCTCAGCGGGTTATGC
>CACGIM010000038.1 GCA_902573115.1 uncultured Candidatus Poseidoniales archaeon | reverse complement strand
TTCCTCAAATGCCTCCAACGATTGCCTCACAACTCCCGAGGGCAGCTACTCTGGCTCGGGAGCCTCTTCCCCGACCCTTTGCTCCCCGGGGACATGGAACAACCTCACAGGTCAGACAAGCTGCACCAATGCCAGCGTTGGGCACTACGCATCTGGATTTGGTTCAGAGAACCAAACACCATGCTCCGAAGGAACTTGGACCGATCAAACCGGGCAAAGCGCTTGCGCCCAGGCATCGCCCGGATACTTCGTAGACACCAACGGTTCGACCACGCAGACCCCTTGCTCAACTGGAACCTACAACCCGGACACGGGGTCGAGTGAACCTTCCGATTGCATTGATGCAAGCCCGGGCTATTATGTCGATCAGGAGGGCCAGGCAAACCAGACCCCTTGCAATGCAGGCACCTACAACAATGAAACGGGCTCTGATTCTCCTTCAGACTGTATTTCGGCGGATCCTGGATATTTCGTTCAATTTGGGGGATCAACGACTCAAAGCCCATGCCAAATTGGAGAATTTCAACCTTCTCCGGGTCAGTCATCCTGCATCGATGCCCAGCCTGGAAATTTCGTTGACACTTTGGCTTCAACTAGTCAAAGCACTTGCTCGCCGGGATTCTACCAACCCTATGAGGGGCAGTCCGAATGTTATCAGGCGAGTCCCGGGTACTACGTAGACTCGCCAGGATCCGCCAGTCAAACAGGTTGTAGTTCTGGAACATACAATCCTTTGTCCGGATCAGTAGTATCAACTGACTGCTTAAGTGCGGATCCCGGGCACTATGTTTCTTCAACGGGTTCCTCCTCCCAATCAGAATGCTGGAAGGGGTCATACCAACCTGATTCCGGGATGACGACTTGTATCAGTGCGTCACCCGGAAACTACGTCGAGGAAGATGCGGCGACTGCCCAAGAACCTTGCATAAAGGGAACCTATCAATACTCGTCTGGCAGAACCAGCTGTCTAGATGCCGATCCCGGTTATTATGTGGACTCAATCGAATCCACTGCCCAAACCGAGTGCCCAGAGGGAACTTACAACTCTGAAAAGAAATCAATTTCTTCCACTGCCTGTCTTGATGCTGATCCCGGTTATTACGTGCCCGATTCAGCATCTTCAGAGCAGACTCCCTGCGGTGTTGGAACATACCAACCAGCATCACGCACGAACAGTTGTATTGATGCTAGCCCGGGATATTATGTCAGCAGTGCATTCGCGACTTCGCAAATAGCATGCAGTCCCGGCACTTATCAGCCAAACGAGGGGTCCACACAGTGCATTGACGCAGGGGACGGTCACTACGTTGCGGGAACTGGACAAGAAGTCCATACTTCCTGTCCCGTAGGGACTTACCAACCCAATGTCGGCTCGACCGGATGCATTGATGCTAGCCCGGGATACTTTGTGGATTCTAACGGCTCTACAACCCAAACGGGTTGCCAAGCAGGGACATACCAGCCGGGAGAAGGGCAGTCTAGTTGCGTGGATGCTGAAGAAGGGCATTATGTCAGCGGAACAAAATCGACAGAGCAGACGCCTTGTGATCCAGGAACTTATCAGGATATTAGTGGGATGACGGTATGCAAGACCTCGGATCCTGGCTTTTATGCTCAAAACTCTGGTTCTAGTGAGCAGGTTCCCTGCTTAGCCGGGACATATCAGCCAGAGTTTGGAGGTACCGGATGCTATGAATCGGAGTCAGGAAGCTATGTAGCATCGGATGGATTAGCTGCTCCGTCTTCCTGCCCACCCGGAAGCTATCAGCCTTCTGCTGGCCAGTCCAGTTGTATTGATGCCTCTCCAGGAAGCTTCGCAAGCTTACCTTCTTCTACCGAACAGGAGAGCTGTCCGCCTGGAACTTGGCAGGACCAGCCAGGGCAATCGGTATGCAAGGATGCTGATCCTGGTTACTATTCCGATTCGGTGGGATCGATGGAGCAGAAGAGTTGTTTGCCTGGAACATACCAACCAGATTCAGGGCAACCGAGCTGTATAGAAGCCCCGGCAGGAACCTTCGTGTCCTCCCCGGGTTCTACCACACTTTCACAGTGCCCCTCAGGTCAACATCAACCTGATCCGGGGAGCTCAACTTGTGTGGACGAGCCTATCGACCCGCTGATTATAGGTGGTGGCGTTTCTCTAGTATTGGTTCTGATGATTGGATCCGTAATCGGAGTAAGAACTTACAGAAGGAGGAAGGAAGCAGAGTTTGAAGCTATGATGAATGAGGAAGTCGATGTACCAGCGGGGACAGAAGAGGAAGATCCCGAGGAGGAACCTATCGACTATGGGGCATTGACTGTACCAGAGCTAAAGGAGCTTCTTCAGGAAAGAGACCTGGTTGTCAGCGGAGTCAAGGCGGAGCTGGTCTCGAGGTTGGAAGAGGATGATGAGAATCTTGCAAAATACAAGGCTAGACTCGGTCATGTTCAGTCCCCTCCCGAACAAGACGAGGATGGGCTTGAGGAGCTCGAGGGCCTGGCTGAAATTGACATGGACATGGATGATGACGTCGAGCTGGAGGGGCTTGAGGAGCTGGAGGGCCTGGCTGAAATTGACATGGAGGAGGACCTGGACATGGGTGAGCTTAGCGAAAACGAGCTCGAATCGATTAGCGACATACCACAGGAAACC
>CACGIM010000037.1 GCA_902573115.1 uncultured Candidatus Poseidoniales archaeon | reverse complement strand
GATGGCCCGTGCATGAAGCCAGTATCCCTCCTGGTCAATGGTACAGACACCGAGGAAATGGACTCGATGGACCTATCTTTGGGTGACAACGAAATGACATGGGCATTCGATTACCTAGAGGATGGGGTTGACTACTACTTGCAGTGGTACTACAGCAACGACTCCTCCTGGAACGGTTGGTACTACGAGTACTTCACTTACAACGGCTCCAACGACGTCAACTGGAACCTGCATCTCGGCATCTTCGACTGCTATGCCTACGCATACGCCTACCTGTACTACGATGGCAACGGAAGCTCCGCTGGCCCAAGCGACAGCTGGCACTTCAACGCACCCGACTGTGCCAACGTGTGGATCGATATGGAAGATGAGAGCGGAAACTACGTTGACTCCGATCAGATCGACGACGGCACTCACAACCTCTCGTGGGAGATATACGACCTCCCGGAGGGCTATGACTACGCATTCGAGTGGAGGGTCTACAAGAACGGGGACATGCAAACGTACGACTATCTGACTTTCTCCGACAGTGGAAACATCACGGTAGACTTCTCCGTTGAAGTCGAGCCAGAGGTCTGCGATCTGAGGCTAGAGTCGAGGATTTACTACCTCGTAGACGAGTCGAGCAACTACTGGGACCAAATCAGCAGCCACACCCGATACTTCTACCCAAGCTGCGACAATTACCAGTCGCTGTACCCATGGGCGATCCTCGTCGACTCGGACAGCGACGGCAACTACACAGAGGTCTCAGAGTGGGACAATGTCGGAGGGAACCAGACCATCCCCTTCGCTATAGACGTGAGCAACCTAGCAGGTTCGGACACCGAGTACACCTTAGAGTACAGATGGCAAACTAGCTCTGACAGCGAGTACTTCAACAGCGTAGAAGTAACCACAGACCAGAGCGTATTCTACTTCGATGTCCCAGTGACCCAGTGGGACTGCTTGGTCGAGATATACGTCTACCTGAGGTACGACAATTTCAGGGGCAGCGGATACCACATGATCAGCAGGTACAACAACTTCGAGACCGACTGCCAGAACCCCGGAAACGTCTCTCTCAACATGGATGGCATGGGCGAGGTCTGGGACGACTGGTCCAACCTCAACAACGGCACCAACGACATGTCATGGGAGCTCGAGGACCTGACGGTCGGCGGACACTACACCCTCGACTGGTACGTCAGGCTGAACAACGACTACGTGCTCTACGAGCATCAGACATGGGTTGCAACGGGCGACGACCACTCCATAGCATGGGGGTTCACGATAGACAACTCGACTACTTGTAACTTAGAGGTGAGGTACAGGCTGTTCGTCGACACAGATGACAGCGACTCCACAAACTGGATGAACATGAAAGATGAGAGCTTCTACTGGTACCCAAGCTGCAACGAATGGGTGTACCCCGACGACCACTACGCGAACTTCGAGTTCGACGTCAATGGGACATGGGTGGAGGACCCTGACGACCTGCCAGCGGGCGAGACCGGCGTGCAGGTCACCTTCGAGAACCTCAGCGTGGGTGCTACCTACAGGATGTACATGTACTACAGCAGCACTGGATTCCCAAGCCAGTCCGAGTACCACTACTTCACCTATGACGGCAACCTCATGGAGTTCACGATCCCGATCGCGCCTTGGGCGTGCTCGATGTACTTCAGCTGGGACATGACCCTCTACGACTTCAGGTACCCGGATAGCAACTACAACAGCTGGTACCTCGGTTCGGAGGGCTTCTACATCGATGGGCCCTGCGAGAGCCTCAGCTACAACAGCTCTGACTATCCCGACTTCTCGATCACGGACTCTACCGGCAGTGAGCTGGAGGAGGGCTCCCAGTTCTCTGCGGGCGAGAACACCCTGACGATTTCTGCAAATAACCTTCAGGACGGCTTCCCATACGCGGCTGAAATGGAGGTGAGGTACGATGGGTACCTGAACTTCTTCGAGAGCCACATGGTGATAGTGGACAACTTCACTTCACACGACTTCGACTTCACCTTCGAAGTTCCAGGCTTCGTCTGCGATGTCGGCGTATCCGCGAAACTGTATGTGAAGACCAGCACATGGTCCAACACGGAACTGAACAATTCGTACCTGTATGACATGGAAGGACCGTGCGATGGGACTGATGGTGACGCGAAGCTCTCGACGCCTCTGTACGCAGAGATAGACGGCAATTGGGTGATTGTCGACGATGACACCTTACTACCCGCGGGCGAGATCGACATGTACTACGATATCAGCTGGATGGGTGATACATCGTACTACTTCAGTTCCAGCGGACCGGGCCATTGGTGGAGCGGCTGGGTCAGCGCCGACGACGGACCGATAGAATTCTCGGTGATGCTGAGCGAGTTCGAGTGCAACCCGAACTTCTACAGCTACATGCGCCAGGAGAGCGACTTCTCTGGATGGCATTACTATGACTACACCTATCTCTACCCTGAAACGGACTGCATAGAGGATGCGGGCACGATCGCCATTGACATCGAGGATCAAGACGGAAGCTGGTCGACGTATGACTACGGATACGGCTACGACCTCATGCCAGGTACTACGAACATGAGCTGGAACCTCACTGGCCTCCTCGAGGGCTACGAGTACGAGTTCTACTGGTACCTCAGCGGTAACTACTGCTGCGATTACACTTACGAGTACTTCACGGCCGACTCGACGGGGGTTGGGTCCTTCGACTTCGACATCACCATAGACATGTACGAGTGCAACGTCTACTGGTACGCTTACCTTCGTCCGATGTCTGACTACACGAACAACTACGAGCAGGTGGCGAGCTTCAGCTTCCACCCAGAGGAGCCATGCTACCCACCGTTCAACCTGTTCGCAGCTGATGACGACGGGAACCTGACGGTCGATGCGCTGGATCCCGGCTTCACCCTCGAAGAGGGAGTGAACAACCTCTTCTTCGACTTCGGGCATATGGACAATGGCACCGAGTACAGGCTGGAGTGGTACTATGACGACAGTCAAGGATGGTACGGGTGGTTCTACGATGAGCTTACTGTGAACACGACCGATGACATCCCAGACGGCATAGAATTCAACATGACGATGGACTCTTTCGACTGCCAGGCGTACTTCTACGCTCGGGTCATCAACCTTACTGATGGCCAGTGGTCCGAGATGTATAGCAGAACCAGGTACATAGACGGC
>CACGIM010000036.1 GCA_902573115.1 uncultured Candidatus Poseidoniales archaeon | reverse complement strand
TATTCCAAAGAATGTTTAGCTGGGTAATCTCAGTGTCTCCAGATAAGGACGCATGCGCTCCTTCCACCCCATTGTGGGTCCCATTCCAAGTGCAGGTCTCACACCACTCAAATGACTCGTACTCCGAGTATGTTATCTCCCCTCTTTCGCTGTCAAAATTCAGTATTTCCCTTTGAGTTGTCACATCATAGATGAATGGGCCCATGTAATTATAATTCGAAGCTGGATCATCTGTTGATAGGCTACTCGTGTCAGTTATGTTGTAAGCGAAGTATACTCTTTCGCTCTTCGAAGTAAGCCATTCTTCCCCAAAGTCCGACTCCTCATCCATCGATGCTTGGACATTCTCTTGTACGCCACTTTCTACTAGCCCATCCACTACTGTGGTTAGTCCAAATGCGTTCACCATTAGGAGCACCGCTCCAATTGCAATTGCCATATTTCCTCTTTCGACCATTACGTCACCAATCCCCCGGATGGGTGATAGGCATAAAGCATTACACCTAGTATAAATCGCCACACTAGATGAATTCAAATCATCTACAAAGCCCGAATCGCAATAAATGAGAACGGCTCAGCAACCGCAATTCGCGACAAGGTTCATTTTTGGACTCATTGGCGGCTCACATAGGACCCGTAGCTCAGTTGGTTAGAGCGCTCGGCTCATAACCGAGTGGTCATCGGTTCAAATCCGGTCGGGTCCACCAATCCAAAAGCATCCAATAATGACTCATACGGCGTCCGCCTCGGGCGAAGCCTCAAATACGGTCTTGGTGGAGGATTTTGTGATGAGTGCGTCGATTAGAGTACCTTTTATGATCATGGTAGTCTACTTTGTTAGCCTTTGCTCAGGAGTTACTGCAGTACAAGCCCAGACATCGCCGGACGTCTCGCTGACTTGTGATCAGCCTCAGCCCATCGAGGTTTATCCGGGTGCCACAAGAACTACCATAATCTATTGTACACTAACTAACCCTACCACATTCTCTGAAAAAGTGGAACTAACGTACCAGTCTGGGGTCGTCGCAGTCGCAGGTCCGGGTTCTGCGACAGTTCCTCCGGGAGATACCTCATTCCAAGTTGCGGTTAGGGCCGATCTTAGGATGCCAGAGGGCCAGCAGGTAGTAACGATAACCGCCACTGTCACTCAATGGAATGGAGCACCGGTCACGGGAGCTTCATCACCGACCGAAGCCAAGGTTCTCACTGTCTTCAAGCAATTCAGTCGACTAAGGGTCGGTTCAGATGAGGCCTTTATCCAACTAAGGCCAAAAGTTGACTATCTATTGGTTTTCAACGTATACAATGATGGTAATGCCCGCGACAAGTTCAATGTGGAAATTCAGAATTATGACGAGTTGAATGATGCTGGCTTCCAGCTAAGTCTACCGCTGATCTCCCAGGAGATAGACTCACTCGCGCCTCCTGAGCAATTTAGAGTACAAATGAGAACCCCAAAAAATCAAGGTTGGACTGATCAGTACTACAATCTACAGTTCAAAGCAACGTCTGAGTATTCCGTTAGGACCGAAGGTGTCCCCAACTATCAGGTCCAAGTGATGACGATTTACATCAGAGGCGTTTACCTCCCTGGATTCGAGTTAGTTGGTACGACAATGATGGCGGCGCTCGCAGGAGCTGCTATAGGGAAGAGGTCTGAAGATGACCAATTAGTAGACCAAGAGGGTAATGTAACTCCTTTGGATGCCCGTATGTTCTGACTGGCTATTATGCACTGAAGGCAACGGATTGATAACCCACAGTCTTGACGTTGAGTTCGAGGTGTCGTGATGACAGACAGGGGTCTCCTAGAAATGGCAATGGAGAGTAATGGCGAAACGGGCGCTTTAAGTGCGGAAATCGCTGAAACTCAGGAAAGTGGATTTTTATCAGAAATCATACGAAACAGATTTCCAATTGGAGCAGGACTAGCAGTTGTTGGTATTATCCTGTCTTGGTTGCTTGCTTCCCCTAACATGCAAAGCGATTATCCCTTTCTGGGATTAGTCCCAATCCTTATTTTCGGTTTGTCATTTTTCCTAATATCAAATTCGATAAACAGTAAATTGGTCGGCACTGTTGCGGTAATCTACGTATTAGTGGCAGCAAGCCCATATATCGTATCAAGCATATCAACTTCATCAATCACAATTGCCGATAGCACTCTATCATCGGACTCGAAAGATGTGACATTAAAAATTAGGCAATCTGGTGGTTTTTTCAGTGAGACTCTCGAAACCGCCGATATTTCGATAACCTATGATGGAAATGTTGCTTTGGATCAAACTGTACCATTCTCCATAGACAGGAATGACGTTTATGGGGACTATGGGCAAATAACTCTCGCAATCTCAGACTTCTATATTTCTAATGCGGGAGTAACTAATGATGAGGGAGTAATTGATGAATACGTCATTACGGTATCAGCAGGTGGCTCTTCGGATGAATTTACTCTGAATTCGCTAGAGCTGAAGAGAACAATAAGCGATGCCGATATAGAAGCAGTTGGATACATGGGAACTGGTTCGGATTGCTCCGGAAATACAGAAAATTGCGTTATAGGCGTTGTTTTATCATCATGGGTAGGTTTGGATGCGTCAATTGGAAATCGACCAGCTGGCATGCAATACGCCAACTACAATGTTTCAGTAGAACTCAAGGAGGGTGGCGATTTAGCGGTCCAGTATCCAATAATTGAGGTCACCAATGGTCAGGCCTCTTGGGATGACGGAAACGGAGAATTTGGCGAGGGGTCTTATCTTGTGGGTGAGTACGGGTCCTTCCTAGCACTCGATGGCTCAATTTCTGCACCTGAAATGGGAGATTCTAGATTGTACATCCCCGTTGATGATTTCCAGTCATCCGGAGAATACGGATGCTATACTCTTGAAATCGAGGTCTCCCAGTCAAGCCCATGGGGCAGCGGGGAATCAACGTCTGACACAATGTTCTATGAATACAAAATAAATGGGGATACAGAGTCATGGGACCCTGTAAACAGTTGCTAGAGTTTTCTCCTATCCATAATTTTGTGATTCTAAGGGCAACGGGATTATAATGCCAGTTAATTCCGGTGGGTCATGGTATTGGCACCAACTGAATATGATTTTGGAAATGAGAAAAACTACTCTTTCGCTACAAAGATAACTTGTAAGGATGAGGAAACAAGGAAGATGTATGCTTTAGCATTCGGGCATATGCTAAACTATAATCATGAACAGGCAATTCATTGCTACAGTCAGTGTACAGAGCTAGATCCTAATTGTGCAATGGCATGGTGGGGTATAGCATACTGCGTCTCATCCAATTACAACTGGTCACCGGGCCTAGGCTCTGGTTACGATGCCATTCAGCAGGCTGTAAATTTGAAAGATGGATGCACTGATTTGGAAAGGGACTTGATTGATGCACTGTCGCAGAGGCATTCCGAAGAGGCCAGAGATCAAGCGAATCCCGCAGAATTAAACA
>CACGIM010000035.1 GCA_902573115.1 uncultured Candidatus Poseidoniales archaeon | reverse complement strand
CCTTCTTCTATTGGATCTTGATCCCACTGGAATGGGATTCGACCCTCCTAAACCGATGCAACCTCATCAAGCGTTTGAGGTGTTGAAAGCGATGGTGAAAAAATTCTTTGATGAGAAGGGAATGAAGGAAAGTCTACAGATTCCCGTTGAGGAATGGGACGCCATACTCCTTAGCGACATAGGTACGGTTTCGCAAAGGGTAGCCTCAGGGAACCTTGCTGATTTAGCAGAGTTAGAAGGCGGGTGGATTCATACACTGATATTACCAAGTGAGATGAGCCTCAATGAAAAAGAAGCTTTCGAGCGGAGGCTTCTTTGACAACGATGTTCCGACGGACTCAAGTCTCTACCTTCATTGGAGGTCACTGATACCATGGCCAAGCCACCCGCTGAGGTCCGATTCCCGGGTGACAAGAATCGGAGAAGGAAGCTCAGGGTAAGGGGGATCAAACAGGCATCAAGAGAGATCCAAAAGAGGCTTGAGAAAACCTTGGATCTCCTACTAGATGATCCCGAGGCATTCATGCCAGAAATTATCGGTGATCTGGGTAAAGTCTCTTTTTTTGGCTCAAAGGATCCTATGGCGATGACTCTGAAGGAGGTGGGTATCGTTTCCTCCAAGAGGAACGATGTCCGCTGGCTGAAGAAGAGGATGTCGAAAAGGAGTGGTGGTGACGTGTCTAGATCTCTAGCCGGAAGCCTAGCAGCTGCATCAGAAGAGGACCTGAGTACAGTCTCAGTGTTCAAAAGTGAGGTTTACGGAAACGCCAGCTACCTAAAGAGGGGGAGCGGCAGGCCCGGACACCTGGTCGGAATACAGAACTTCAATCATCCAAAGCTTAGGCTTCTAGTTTGGGATGACCATGCGAAGGCGGGGCAATACTTCTTCTCATGGGAGGGGGGTTTTGTCTTCACGGGCTTTGAACCAAACCCCCCTCCGGAATGGGTCAGTTGGACTCTGGATAACACGTCCGTTGATCTCCAAGGAGAAGACTGCAAGTGGTCCACTGGGTTAGACGAGGAGACAGTTAGAAGTGACTCAATAACTAAGGAGGGTTGGTTGAGGCTGAAATTTTTGGATGGTACCAAGGTCGGGCTTTCGCAAAGCGCTCTTGCAAAGACTGACGAGCCAATGGCGCGAAGCATCGCGGTGTCGATGATGCCCCCGAACAAACTTGGAGAGGTTTGCGAAGCAACATGGATGTGGAGGCCAGAAGGATGGCCAGAGGAAGACACTCTTCCACAAGAAGGTCAAGAGAGGCTTGACGAGATTCTACAGACTTGGCTCAAGATGTCCTTGGAAGACGGTGCACTGACAAGAGCATGTAGAACTAGCATCCTGAATTCGATAAGCCATGGGTATGTTGTCGGGACCAACTGGTTCTCACCAGACGATAGGGAAGGGTTTCTTAACCATATGAGCGGTACTAATGACGAAAGGAGGTCTCTGGCATGTATCCTAGATGGTTTGACCGGCGGCATTCATGTCAGGTCCGATGGAGTTGTTCTTGACGTCGAAGAGAAAGTCGTAAGACTAGAAGACTCCTCGTGTCATCCAGTTTTGGTTTCTCTTTGGCCGGACTATGGTATGTCGATTCTGGAGAGTATATTCGGCGTTACTGGTGATGATGCCAAGGCAATTCATGATCGTCAGAGTAAAAGAAAACAGGGTTTTGGGGCCTTCTTACGGGAACTTAACGATAGCCTAAGTACGGCCAAGAAGCTAGACAGACTACCATGGAATAGCTCGGATCTACCAAGCCCCCTTTCCTTTGCTGACCAGTTGGTCAGGAAAGCGGCTGACGAGGGCTTGGCCTCGACTGTCTCAATGGCTAGGAAGGGGAAGGGGCTAGACTCCTCTATGGGGTGGGCGTGGTTAGTCGTTCATGACAAGACGGAGTCAGACTCGTGGAGGTTCGATGAGGAAAGCAGGGACAAAGGCGGTGATTGGGTTCCCGCACTAAGGGCACTGTGGGATGCTGCGATATCTCTACTCGTTGAAGATGACATGGAATCTGTTTCGGACTACGTTTCTTCTATGGAGTGGCTAGCAGAGGTAAGTGGATCTGGTCCATTAAGCAGGTCTAAGCAATAGTTCATTTCCCTCCTATGCTCTGGATTTTTTTATGAAATTAGGCAAAATAATGAACCCAAAAAGATGGATGACCGGCCTTGAGGCGTCTGGATGCTTTCATTCGAATGATCAGTAATTGCCTCACTGCCACAAACGGCTTTCTAATTCGGAATTTGTGAAAGAATGACTACTAAGGCGCCACCTGCCTCTTCACCCGCAGTTCACAATGTGATGATGGCGAACAGAAGCAAGGACACAAAGCCAGAAATTACTGTCAGAAAGATGCTCAGGGATGCTGGCTATCGAGGATATAGACTCCACTGGAGGGTGGATGATAATACGGGGAAGTACCTATGCAGACCTGATATTTGCTTTCCCGGGAGAAAAATGGCTCTTTTTGTCCACGGCTGCTTTTGGCACAGATGCCCTAAGTGTAACCTGAGCCTGCCAAAATCCAATACTGAATACTGGAGAAGTAAATTCGATAGGAATTTAGAACGAGATTCTAAAAAAGAGTCTGCACTGATAAACTTAGGTTGGTTAGTACACACTATTTGGGAGTGTAGTATTCAAAATGGAGTAGCTGAAGTATTGGAAACTCTAACAGATAAAAACAAACAGACCTTGAAACGGACAATGCCTTCGGGGTTGATGTGAGACTCCTAACCTTCGTGAGATTCCTCAGGGAAATTACCAAAGAAGGGCCTGCTGATCTGGATTGGATTCAGAAACAGGGACTTCTTGCCGTTAAGTTGACTCAGATTTTCGCTCTAAGGCCTGACATGTTAGGTGTAGAGAAATGTAGGCAGCTACAGAAGATGTACAGGGGTGCGTCGACTATACCGAATGAGGACTTTTCCAATATATTGAAAGAGAAGGCCCCCCAAAATTTTCACAATTCTATTGATTCTTTGGATGAGCTGCCGCTAGCTGCGGCATCCGTAGGGCAAGTGCATCGTGGAAGGTTGAAAACGGGTGAAGAAGTTGTTGTCAAAGTTGTGAAGGCGGACCATAAAAAGAGGTTTCAGAGGGACGTAAAGAGGCTAATAAGGCTAATGAGGGTGTCAATAGCCTTCTCACCTAAACTCAGAAAGGTAGGAAATCCGATTTCCCTACTTCGACACGTCGAGGATTATACAACCAGGGAGCTCGATCTTCGAAACGAAATCAAAGGGGGTGCTGAACTGAAATCAATACAAGAACGGCTACACAATTCGTTTCCAATGACTAGATTGAGGTTTCCCAAATACTATCCTGAGCTATCTAACGAATATGTCCTAGTCTCGGAGTTCGTCAGAGGTAAAACATTGGAAGAGTCGATCACTGAGCAGGATTTAGATTGGAAATACCTGATTGGTTTATTCAGGATTCATGGCGCATATATGTTTGGAGTTGGGACCTTTCATGGAGACCTGCACCCTGGAAATTGTATCATTGATGAAAATGGGGATTTCGTCTTCATAGACAATGGTGCTATCTGCGAATCACCAAAACATGTGAGCCTTCCACTATTTCGGTTCTTTGAATCCCTCTCTAAGAGAGATATGGATGGTGCATTTGAAGCACTATTAGGACTCGCAGGTGAAAGGCCATCGGAGAATAAGGTCACTCGATTCAAAAACAAGATGTCGGAGATATACAGCGATTTCGGAGACAAGAGCGTTGGAGAGCAAAGTCTGACAGATTTGATGATGAAGACGGTAAGAGCTGCGGTAGAAGAAGCCGGGGCAGATTTTGGAGAAGAGGGTTTTCCAATAATACGGAGCCTTATGTATATGGATGGGCTAGTCCTTAGAACGCATCCGGATGTGAAGCTGATTGTTGAGATGGGTCCGTCGCTAAAAGAATTCAGAGAAGGTCTAGGTTTGGAGTGATAAAATGACAGAAGAAAGTGATGTAGTGATAGTAGGTGCAGGGCCAGGAGGATTGGCATGCTCTATGCTGCTGGCAAAGGCAGGTGTCAAAGTCACAATACTCGAGAAATCGGATGCTGTGGGAGGCAGAACTCGGGTATTCGAAAAAGAAGGATACAAGTTTGACAACGGACCTACTTTCTTCCACTACCCTGAGATAGCTGAGGAAATTTTCGATGCCTTGGGCCTTGATGCTCACGAAGAGCTAGGACTAATTCCCCTCAATCCAAACTACCGCTTGGTCTTCGGTGCCGGTGGAAGCCTCAATGCTAACACTGACCTTGAGGATATGGTAAATCAGATACGTGATCTATGCGGAGAAAAAAATGCAGAGGGTTTCAGGAGATATATACAGGACAACAGGACAAAAATGCGTCTTTCGAAAAATTGTCTCAATACCCCTTGGAAAGGTCCTATGGATTTGCTAAACAGGAGGGCGCTGAGAGTTGCAAGGGTCCTCCGTCCATGGAGGAGCGTTTCGTCAGACCTATCAAAGATGTTCGATGATGAGAGGATGCAGCTTGCCATGTCATTCCAAACCAAGTACTTGGGAATGAGTCCATTTCACGCGCCCAGCCTATTTACCATCCTTGCATACCTTGAGTACGAGCACGGAGTCTTCCACACTGTCGGAGGCCTTGGTTCGATAACAGAGAAAATGGGAAACATAGCCGAGGGTCTTGGGGTAGATATACGCCTTAATGAGCCTGTTAGCGAGTTTATATTCGATGGCAAAACGGTGATTGGTGCTAAGACCGAAAAGGGGACCTACAAAGCTGAAAGGTTCGTGATGAATGTCGATTTTGCAACTGGCATGAAGGGACTAATTCCAGACAAACTAAGAAAGAAGTGGTCTGATAAAAAGCTGGACAAAAAAACCTACTCCTGCTCAACTTACATGCTTTACTTGGGAGTTGACAAACTCTACGATACCCCTCATCATCAAATCTACGCCGCAAAGGACTACCAGAAGAATTTGAAGGAGGTGACGGAAAACAAGGTCACGTGGGATGATCCCTCTGTTTATGCGCAGAACGCATGCGTCACTGACCCATCGATGGCTCCTGATGGGCACTCAACGGTCTACGTTCTTGTACCTGCGAGCAGCTCTCATCCCGGGATAAATTGGGAAGAAATCAAGCACGATTACATGGATGTGATTCTGAAACAGTTAGAGCATCTAGGGTTCAAGGATTTGAAGAGTCACATAGTTTCGACTACAATTGTCACCCCTGATGACTGGGCCTCTAGGGACATATACAAGGGAGCTGTGTTCAATCTCGCTCACGGTCTTGACCAGATGCTTTGGCGCAGGCCGCAAAATAAGTTTGAAGAGCTTGAGAAATTATATCTAGTCGGGGGGGGGAACTCATCCCGGAAGCGGACTACCGACGATTTTAGAGAGCGGGAGAATTTCCGCTAAGATGATTTG
>CACGIM010000034.1 GCA_902573115.1 uncultured Candidatus Poseidoniales archaeon | reverse complement strand
ACTCCAATATTCATTCCATTGGTTATACTCGGATTTTGGTCAAGCTTTAATTTGATCAAATTCCCAAATTCAGATTTTGGTTTGATGTTTTTCGGCTCTGCAATCCTAACTATTGCTGCCGGATTATATAGGTGGCCACTCGAAATCCCAACACTGTTTGCAATTTCGTTAATTTCGATACTTTCAGGAATTCTCTCCGGGCATCTCTATGATTTGACTATTGGGAACTATCACGAATCCAGTTTCATCATCATCTCCTACTTGCTAGCATTTTTTGTCTATCAGCTATTAAGAAATGTCCAACTCACTCATTTTTTGAAAGATAATGCAATGCGGTTAATGATGTTAGTTTTGATTACAAACGGTATTTTCCACATTATTGACCCGCATTATGTCACTCCGCTCATGATTCCGGGCTTTCCCGAAGATTTCTAACTCTCAATAACACTGTTCCAAATGTCTTGAATTTTCACAACATAGTCGGCCCAATCGTGTTTTCGAGCCGTCTTATTCGCAGATATCGCAATCTTATGTTTTTTTGAGGCGTCTTCCATCAATTCACATATCCTATTTGACAATGTGTCAATATCTCCAGGGTCAACCAAAAATCCGTTGATGCCATCAGCAATTATCTCGGGTATAGCTCCTACATTGGTTGAGATTGGTGCAAGGCCCCAAGCCATGGCCTCGAGGAGTCCCATCGGGAGTCCTTCATTATAAGAAGGAAGAACATATATGCCGCTTCTGCCAATCAATCTTTTCTTTTCTTCTTCAGAAACCCAACCGTGGACAATACATGAATCGCCTAAATTCAGCTCATTAACAAGTTCAGCTGCTTGCTTTACTTTTCCATTGCCTATAAGGTGTAAGACTGACTCATTTCTTGACTCCTTTGGGATGAGGGCCCAAGCTCTAATCAGGTCGAATGTTCCCTTTCTATTGCCCATTAGTCCTGAGTAAAGGATGTCTTCGCCCCTCAATGAGGGCTCTTCATTGGGTATCTTTATTGGAGTAGGGATGACGTTAATTTTGTCCAAGTCCAGGTCTAAAGCTGATGAATACCACTCTTTCCAACCTTCGGATAGTGTCAAAGTCATGTCCGCCCTCCTAAACCTCCTTGCAATTAATCCCCTAGTTAATTTGGAAGATTTACCAATAAAATCCTTTATTTTTGACCCATGAGTATGGTAAATGACCGGAACTCCGAGTATACTCCATAAGTTTCCGATAGAAGTTTTCCTCCAGAGCGAGAGTCCTGTAGATACATGGATGTGAACTACATCAGGCTTCTTTTTACTGAACCGTTTAACAGGTGCGATAAACAAATTTTTTGCCCATTGGGAAAATCTCCCAATTAAGCTTGAATCGTGCATAGATGCCGAAAAATCGACAGAAAAATCCTCGAAATGCTCTTCCATGATCATCTTATTTAGAGACGTCATTCCCCCAACTACTCTGAAGTCAGGACCAATCATTAGGATTTTCATATGAGAGACCCCTTCCATGGCTCCTCAGATTCCCTTACCAGTACCTTTAACGACGATCTCATTTGGCATTTTTTCCTCTTGGATAATCCCCCATCCGTCAAAAATTAATCCATTTCGCATCGATTCTACTCCCTTCGGATCATCTCTCCACTCAATGAACTCCTTGTGCGGTACTGTAAAAATAACTCCATCTGCCCCATCTAGACAGCTTTCATCATGAAAATTTTCAATATGTAAATCTCTACCAATTGGCAAGTTTGGCTCCCAACTCCTGACTTCTGCATCTAACTCTAGGAACCTCTTGGAGAGATAAATTCCATGCGATTCTCTGATATCGTCAACGTTTTCTTTGTAGGTGAGGCCTGCGATGACAATAATTTTACCCGAAACTCCGGTTAATGACTCACCTATCTCTTCTATTGCATGCTCGAGTTGATAGTCAGCTGATTTTCTTGCATTTATCCAAGTACTATTGAAACCCCTTTTTTCCCATATGCCCCCTCCCGAAGCTTCTAGGTAATGGGGGTCTTTAGTTAGGCAATATCCAGATACGCCTACAGAAGGAAGTGGGATGTTGTTTCTCTCATAATCGAGATTTGACGCCTTTATCGCCTCGTAGGCGTTTATTCCGTTTTGGGAAGCGACCAAAGCGACATCAGAGGAAAATCCGAACCTTGTCATTCTGTATGCGTTGTCAATAAGTTTGCACATCTCAGCAGTCTCTGAACTTGAAACTTGAACTACCTTGCCGCCAAATCCACCCATGAATTTACTTGCAATTTTTGTAGACTTTGGACCCACTCCGCCTACTATCTTTGGTAGGCTTCTAAGCTCCTCCATTGCTTTACCCTCCACTATCCTTTCAGGACTAAACGCCACAAAGAGGTCGAGTTCCAAAACAAACCCTGAATTTTGGGCTATATTTTCTGCTATTTTCCTAGTAGACCCTATTGGGAGGGTTGTTTTTAGGATTAGCAATGAACCAGATTTCAAGTGAGGAGAAATCATCTCAGATAGGTTTCTTATTGATTCAATGTCCGGCTCACCGCTATTTGTAATTCCTGTGCCAATTGCGCTAATTATTACTTCACATTTTGCAACACACGAGGGATCTGTGGTAGCGCTAAGATAACCCTCTTTTACAGAGAACTCCAATGCTTCTTGCATTTCCGGTTCGTAGAATGGAGACTTCGATTCATTCACTGCTTTGCACCTATTTTCATCAATGTCAAGCAATTTGACGTTCATCCCCCTTTTTGCCAGGCTTACTGAAATTGGCAAGCCAATTCTCCCCCCGCCGATAACACAAACATTCGCGGGAGTTTCCATGCACTTAGGCAATACCGAACCGTTTTAGTGGTTCCCCACTGGGGTCGTTTTGTGGATTTACTATCGATGGAAGATGGCTACAGTCTGTCAAATTTTTCACTCGTTATACAGATTACTTGTACTGCCATGGTTTTGGCAATCCTTTTTTGGTCAATCTTTGCGATAAATAATTGGTCCAAAGTAGATAAATCTCGACCCGTCAAAAAAAAGGAAATAGATTTGCCACACATGACAGTTGTCCTCCCGACTTGGAATGAATCAATCGTTATTCAAGGTAAGCTTGAGGACATTCGTTTACAGGAATACCCCGATGAATTATTAGAAGTGATAGTGATTGATTCAGCTTCCGATGACTCCACTGTGGAACTGGTTAGAGAGTGGTTTAGCTCCAAAGGAGAGGATGACGAGCGACACTACACGCTAATCGAGGAAGAAGCTAGGAAGGGCAAGTCCACAAGCATCAATCGGGCATTCGAAGAGGCCAGGGAAGAATCGTCAATATTGATGATGACTGATGTGGATTGCAGACTTTCTGAAGGGGCATTAATGGCCGTAGCAGAAAGATTTCATGACGCCGATATCGGTGCAATAACGGCCAAGCAAATATTGCTAAATTCCAACCAATCTCAGAAAACCCAGCAGGAAGGTAGCTACCGAGATTTCTTCACTAGGATCAGGATTGCCGAATCAAACGCCCACTCAACTCCAATTTTCCATGGAGAATGCTCAGCATATAGGAGGGATGCCATTTCGGGTCATAAACTAGTTGAAAACTCCAATGCCGATGATTCTCAAATGGCAGTTTCAGTGGTTAGATCAGGTTTCAGAGCAATCTATGACCCTTCAATAGAATTTTACGAGATGGCCCCACCAAGTGGAAGGTCTTCAAAAATACAGAAAGTCAGGAGGGCTCAAGGCTTAGTTAGGCACTTCTGGAGAAACAGGGATTTGGCATATAGCAGCAAGTCTCCTGTTAGGGGGATTATGGCGTTGGAGCTATCCCTGCACATACTTCTTCCAATCTTCGTCACCCTCGGATTCATCGCTGGAATTCTACACTTATCTACAATAGTAAATCTTACAGGGTTAGATTTGCAGAAAATTGGACAATTGCCCATTGCACACAGAATCATGATACTTTCTGACACTCTTGTAGTGATGTTGATTTCTTCCGGAAGACTAGGACTGCCAGTCCCTGCTAGCAGGCTATCGTATACATTCTTCGTATACATGATCACAATCGCGAATGCAATATGCCTAATCTTGCTTGGCAGGTCGCTGCATGTCTGGGAACAGGTACCATCAGTTAGAGAAGAGCTAAGTCAGCATGATTCCCGGGAAAGAAATTAACGAAACAAACGTTTCTTAAATGTCATTGTAAGTATTCTTGGGCCATCCAAATACCACTTTAGGGTAGACTCGCCCTCTCTGTGTGCGTAATCGATTGGTATCTCCTTGGTCCTAAATTTCGACTTGACAACAGACCCAAATAAATCCGCCTCAAGTGCGAAACCCCTTGCCGTCAAACCCAACTTCTTTATGACGCGGGACTTGAATCCCCAGTACCCCGTGCACAGATCAGTTGTTTTCCTTAAGAAGACAATGCTAGCTACCAAGCTCAATACTTTGTTGCCTATCTTATTTGTTGAGCTCATGGCATTTTTCTCTATTTTGCCCCTTAGCCTACTTCCCCAAACAACATCATGGTTTTGTAATTCTTCGATAAACCTCGGAAGATCTTCTGGGCTGTAGGTGGCATCTGCGTCAAGCATAATTAGTAAGTCATCTTCTTCATGTTCTGTACTGTATATTATTTCCAAGGCTTCCCTTACTCCATTTCCCTTACCAATAGACCCATTCTGCTCAATTACTTCTGCCCCTAGCCCCTTTGCAACCTCGCAAGTTGAGTCTGAGCTATGCCCATCCACTACGACTACTCTTGGCGAATAACCCATTTCTTGTATCCTCTCAGTGGGAATTCTATCGATAACCTCGGAAACTCCAATTTCTTCATCCCTGGCCGGGAGAAGAATGACTAGCTCTGGCAGAAAACTGTCCCCCACTTAATTGTCACAACCGCATTCGCATTATTTATCAAGATACGGGCTACATTTTCCAGTATAACATTGAATAGCATACACAACCCGAAATCACAAAAATTACATTTCTCATAAATCAAACAAATCTTCTTAATTGACAGTCGTTAGGGAATTATGTGCAAACAGTGAGTGATAATCAGAGAAATGACAAAAGCTACTCTATAGCGGATATTTCTCTGTCGGAATTTGGCAGGAAGGAGATAGAGATAGCAGAACATGAGATGCCCGGATTAATGGCAATTCGTGAGAAGTATTCCGACAAGAAGCCACTAACCGGGATGAAAGTTACAGGATCCCTTCACATGACAATCCAGACGGCAGTTTTGATAGAAACACTCTCCGATTTAGGGGCTTCCGTGCGCTGGGCTAGCTGCAATATCTTCTCCACACAAGACCATGCAGCTGCAGCCATTGCAGAATCTGGAATTCCTGTTTTCGCATGGAAAGGTATGTCTTTGGAGGAATATTGGGATTGTACAATGTTGGCATTATCCCATCCTAACGGCGAAGGCCCGAATTTGATTGTTGATGACGGGGGGGATGCCACTCTGTTAATCCACAAAGGGTACGAGTTGGAGCACGGAAGCGACTGGGTCAGCTCCCCGTCATCCAATCATGAAGAGCAATGCATCAAGGATATTCTAAAGAAAAACCACTCTGATTCTCCCGACTTCTGGACCAGGTTAGTAGAAAATTGCTATGGAGTTTCGGAAGAGACAACAACAGGTGTTCACAGACTCTACCAGATGGTTGAAGACGGCTCACTTCTTTTCCCTGCAATAAATGTCAACGATTCAGTCACCAAGTCGAAATTCGATAATCTGTATGGATGCCGGGAGTCCCTCGTTGACGGTATAAAGCGAGCCACAGATGTGATGATTTCCGGAAAGACAGCAGTAGTATGTGGCTATGGAGACGTTGGAAAGGGGTCAGCACAAGCACTCAAGTCACAAGGTGCGAAGGTGATAGTTACTGAGGTTGATCCTATTTGCGCATTGCAGGCCTCCATGGAGGGCTTCAATGTACAAACCGTGGAAGAAACACTTGGAGTGGCAGATATCTATGTCACGGCTACTGGAAACAGAGACGTAATCACCCTTGAGCATATGGAATCTATGAAGGATCAGACCATTGTTTGCAACATTGGACACTTCGATAATGAGATACAGGTAGAGAGGTTGGAAACAAGTAATGCTTCCCACACCAATATTAAACCTCAAGTAGACAAATACACCTTTGATTCCGGAAATAGCATATTCCTTCTTGCTTCTGGTAGGCTAGTAAATCTGGGTTGTGCCACCGGACATCCGAGTTTCGTCAT
>CACGIM010000033.1 GCA_902573115.1 uncultured Candidatus Poseidoniales archaeon | reverse complement strand
ACAGCCTCTTTGCAAACACTCGACGCTACTGATTGGTCTGCTGCGTCACCCCCGCAAATTAGAGTGTCTTCCGCATGAGATTTTGAGTCCATCTCGTCGATGGAAGCGGCCAATCCAGCAACCGGATTAGCACCGGAGGAGGAGCCCACTCCGAGCTCGTCAATCATAAGTGGATTTACGCCTCCCTCTGCGCAAGCTATTGCTGCGCGAAGTGCTGAGGGACCCGATCCAATCACAACGACGTCCCAGGACTCCATGCTAACAAGTTGTCCAACGGTCACAATCTCATGAACGTGACGCCTAACAAGGTTCTGAGCATTCATCAATCTGCTACCGAAATTGCCAGCCTTCTGACTGAGACAGCAGCATCAATCATCTTCTCTGCTGCTCCTTCAGGGTTGAACCCGGAGGACAGTGTGGTCGTCACGACGATTGAAGAGAGCGTCTCACCGTCCGATTCCCTTAAGGTGACTTGTACTGGTCTGGAACCAGTAGTTCCCTTTGGCCAAGCTAAACCAATCCATAGAACGGAGCAGTTATCGATCAGCTTACCAAGAACATCGACCAAGTCATTTCCTTCCTCTCCGATTCCAGCTGATCTCTTGGGTTGTTTTGACTTAAGGGAATTTAGCCTGATTGTCTGTTGGTGAGGCTCTCCGTCTGCAGCAATAATATCTATTTCTACCTGAACGTCATTGCCGGAGTGATTATGAATCATAACGAACAAGTCTCCCTGTCCCTGAGTACACCTCGGGGGGATGTCGAGGTCCATTCTCCAAGGTTGATTCACTAGAGACGAGTGTCCTCTGAGGGCGGCGTCCTCTAGTCTATCGATCATCCTGAAAATTCCAGGCTGCCAGACTCTAGTGTGCGCCATTATCCTCTTCAAGGTCCTGAAAGAGAACTTCGATTCATCATTATTCAGATAGTCTATCGCTGCCACTCTGAACACTCTTTTGGACTCGGAAACCAATCTTTGGTCATCTAAGAGCCCTATGTGATTCAGGTGGAGTACTCTGAGCAAATGCTCCACCGCAGATTCTGGGGACTGATTGGATCTGACTTTTTTTTCTAATCCTCTTACCCAGTTGTCCCAGGCTCCTGCTGTCTCAGGATCCAAATGAGCTATTACTAAGTCAGATAATACCCTATCCAATGTGCTTTGGTGCAGGGAAGGGGCATGCATAGAAAGAAGTGGGAAGTCCTTGTCTGTCATTGGGATTCTCCTCTCCAATTGAAGTGTGTTTATGAGGGAAATAGAGCCTGAAAAGATAGCCAGTCCGAAAAGGATTGATTCCAATGTTGTACCTGTGTTGTACGTTCCGATGGAGTTTACAGAAATAAGAGAAATCACTGCGCAAAGAAGCCTTGTTCTTTCCCTGAGAAGTCTCTCGTGTAACGTGTTCAAGATCCTCTCTACTCCGGGATAGGCCTCCATAGAGCTCTTTTCCCCAACCTTGAGCTGAAGCCGATCTCTGGCAGACATATGAGCAAATGAGGAGGCGGCCAAAGTCGGGAGGAAGAGTAGTGTCTGGACCGAAAAAAGTATCTCACCTACTCCCGTATCAAAAAAACGCCATCCGGTCGCGAGAATTAAGACGTAAACAAGGGCAATGAATGAAACTAGAATTCTCCCTTCCTTGCTTCCTCTGATTGTGATTACCTTAGTCCATAAATCTCTTTGTGAGTCTCTTATTCTGACTCTTCTATTCAAGGCAGATTCGGAGGCTTGCCCGAAGGTACTGTCTTCCCCATATGGATTTGGGAGGTCTGATGAACCATTCGCCACAGGCCTACGAATTGCCTCCTGCGCTTCATGGCATCGGAAGAGAGGTGACCAGAGCCCCATTTTTCGGGGTAGATTTCTTCAGGGGCTCGTGCTCGCGAGGATGGGCGTGTAGCATAGCCTGGATAATGCACCGGCCTCCTAAGCCGGGGACCGCGGGTTCGAATCCTGCCGCGCCCGCCACAATGCATCTGGAAACTCAGAACTATCCGACGGATAGGCCATGATGCTTTCCAGCAACCGCAAGTTGGTGCAGGAACCTCTCAAAGTGGATTCTTGGATAAGTTGACCTTTGTAATCCCACGTCGCATTCAGACAATGATTCAAGCATCTTCTGCCTGAGTTCGGATGGCACACTGAGCCGACGTCCTACGATTACGTTGTGTATCTGAGATACGAGATCTGTTGGATCGAGTCCGTGGTCGTTCAACAGATTGTCCACTTCTGCCATAGCTCCGGCCAAGACTTTTCTATTCCTACCCCCCTTAATTTCCCATTTCCACTCGACTACTTTCCCTCTCAGTGCAAGCTCGACAAGGTGCCTTCCAGCCTGTAGAGTGGAGGCCTGAACCATCTTGTGAACAGATGACCTGTCAGATGCGAGCCCCCTGATATGGAGGAGCTCGAGGGTGAAGATGGCCTTCTTGAGATTGCCGTTCGAAACGTATGCAATATCCTCCAAAACTCCGTCTGCTGGATGACACCCGTGCTTCTCCGATAAGGCAGCGAGGGTTGAGACCACCAAATCTCGACTTGTTGAAGGGATTCTGATCATCTGACTTCTAGATCTTAGGGCGTCAATTATTCTGGAAGAAGCTCTAGCTACTAGAACGAACCTCGAGGCGCCCCCTATCGTCTCCATCATTCTCCTAAGGTATGCTTGTCTGATATGACCAAGGTGGTCCGCATCCTCGATTACAATCAGACGACTAATCGGAACTTGTCCTGCTCTAATCGCAATCTCTGACCCGGCTGGAGCCACACTGTCGTTTATCCCTAGTGATATGCCTCTGTCAAAAGCGTCTAGGCTCATCCTCCCTACGAGCGTATCGGAATTCGCTCCACTTGGCCTTAGGAACTCCTCGAAGGATGCCATCGCACCCCTCGTTCTGGCTAAGTCCCTAGCCTGCAAAACATGGGTAGTAGACTTCCACCCAGGACCTAGTATCTGCCTAGCAAATAACCTCCAAATGGTCGTCTTGCCTACCCCGGACGGTCCAGTCACCAAAAGATGTGGGGGCTCGAAGGCGGTACTAGTTGATTTCAAGGTCTGCTTGGCAGTGTCTGGAATGGCCAAGTCCTCGAACTTATCAGGTGACTCAGTTTCCAGCCAGCTCGCCACGACCTCATGGATAGGAGGCGGGTCTTGAACTCCGCGATTCACTCTGCCTTCAGGACCTTCGCCATACCGTCCTTTCGAGGCTTGACAAAAATCCTGTAGCCGCACTTGTGACACGACTTTCCTGTCGTCCCGGCCTCCGCCCAAGTCATGAGACCGCAGTTGACGCATTTATACCGTATCTGCAATGGATCCATGGGTGAATTGCAGTGAGCACATTGCTCCTCTCCAGTGGGATTGTAACTCCTCTTATCTGTCCTATTGCAGTTTCGGCACTTGTGTAGGATCATCTGCTCTTCCTTCATCTCTACCGGGCTGGGCGACCTGCCAGTGCTTCTTCAACCTGTCCTATACAAATTAACATGCTTTGCATATCTCAACGAAGTTTTCAAAGATGTTCGAGCCGTAAGTCGTGTCGTTGACTTCTGGATGAAACTGGAGTCCGAAGCGGTCCATTTCCTCATTCTGCATTGCCTGTACTTGGCAGGACTCGCTAAATGCAGTTATCTTGAATCCAGGGGGAATCTCGGTGACTTCGTCATTGTGACTTTCCCAAACAGTCTGATTAGAAGGGGTTCCTTTGAAAAGAGGACCGCCTCCACCCACTAGAGAGATTGAGGCCGCCCCAAACTCGGGCCTTGGAGCTTCCCCGGCATCCCCTCCATAGTGTCTGGCCATGAACTGGTGTCCTGCGCAAATCCCCAATATTGGAACTTGCAATCCGAGGTAATCGGCGCAATTCCCAAGTTCACCTGTTAGACCGACTCTTGCTGCACCTCCGGAGAGGATAAGCCCGTCGACCTGCCTCAATTTGTCGATAGGTGTGGAATTAGGCAGGATCTGTGTATTGACACCCAGATACCTTAGCATCCTCCATTCCCTGTGTGTCCACTGTCCACCATTATCGATTACGTCTATGATGATGTTCGTCCCCTCCATACAGCATGATTCGCAGCATGGGCAATCAATGATGCTTCCTCAAACCTTGAAAAAGGAAGCCAACCTCGACGGAAGGCCGGCCCCGATGGTGTAGTGGCCTATCATGCAGCCCTGTCGAGGCTGCGACCCGGGTTCAAATCCCGGTCGGGGCGCCAATTGAAATTCGCTAAACGGGGGCAATCCATGCTTGGAAAGAGCACAACCTAAGACTACTGCTATAGTCTCTCTTTATCTTAAGTGAAGGCTCATCTGAGCCCTCTACCCGTGGTGGAAGAGCTTCGCATATTGCTTCATTAGCATCATCGATTTCACTCTCTGCGACTATTGCTCTGCCACGAACAATTGATACGCTGTTCATATCTAAAAGGCCGGTAAGAGATGGAAGGATGTCGATTGTCCTATGGGGGAGATTGACAATGAGCATATCCCACTTTGCCCTGAATTCAGGATTTTGGGACAGATCCATAGCATCGGCAACGCCCACTATTCTGTCATCGAACACTCTTCTTACCATAGTGGGTTCTATCGGATATTCCCTCCTATCCCATGTGCTCAGATTTTGGAGCAGCAACTCAATTGCATCGGGGTTCAAGTCCGATGCAAGTACTTCAGAAACAAGTCCTTTCTCGGAAAGGAGTGTAGCAAGTGCGGGACCCACTCCACAAAACGGGTCGCAAATTGAGATCGGTCTTCCTAGATGTCTCCTAAGGAGCTTGGCGAGAGAAAGTGTTTCGAGTCTTTCAGTCTGAAGCTTTGAAGAGAAGTATGCCTTGTTAGGATCGCAGGCTATTTTAACTCCAGACTCCTTGACTGTCACCCTAGTGCTAATGTGGGTTTTTGGAATTGACTCAGTCACTATCTGATTATCTATCCTAGCACCGATAGGGCTGAGCTTCCTTATCCTGAGTTCTCCCTGAACACCTTCATCCCTGAGAATAAGTCTGATGTGCGGGTGAGAAATGAGTTTAGCCTTCGCTATGGATTCTGAATGTTCGTCGAGGTTTTCCTCAATTCTAACCACCATCATGTCAGAAATAAACTCGTGCGATGAGGGCCATGAATCACCATGTTTCTCAATCTCTTTTTTCCCGACTAATTTTGTCAGATGAGTCCACCAATCTGAGTCGACTCTCTCATCGATTGAGCCTTCTACCGTTGTAATCTCAAGTTCTCTAATCGGTTCTGGAAACTCTGCAGGTGCGCCCGTGTCAAGAGGGACCAGTCTATGCTCGCCATCCTGGTGAGAGACGACCCGCATGCCCTGAGCAAGCCAACCATTCTCCTTTAGCACGGAAAGTGTGTCCTCCACAAGACGATTTGGGACAATGAGGTGCCGCATCACGTTGATGGGCCGGAGGTCTCTACCGCTTGACGATGACGGAAGGGAGCACTCATGATTAGGAGTATGCTGGTATCACCGATCAGGAGATATTTCGTTACCAAAAAAATGTTCAGGATTGCAAAGAAGGTTGCTAAAGAGAAGCAAAAGAAATTGATGATGATTGGTGATCCCTGTAGTGGGAATTATTTTCAATTCATGTCGAAAATGCTTCCAAATAGTGGGCACGGGGATGTAACTGTGGATCTTTTCGGATGTGATTGCTGTCACAGAATGGACATCAATGATATCAATGCATGGAGAGATTTTGAAGATGGGGCATTCGTAGTTATTGAGACGGGGACGCTTGGATTTTCGAAAGACCTAGGTGCAATTCTTCAACAAATAAGAAGGATTTCGGAGGGGGACTTTTTTTCTGCCGGTGGGAACAGGGGTCTGTTCTGGGAGCTTTTTCTATACAAGACATATAGTAAAGACCTGAATTTTTCAATGGATCCATTTGACTCTAGGACTGATGAGTATTACACGGGAAGGAGACTGGGGGGGAAGGGTCCTGTCAAGGAGAAGTTTTGACCCACGTCATATTGATGTGGGTACGGTCCCTCTATGTGTTGTGGGTGAAAACGAAGTGGGGGCCGGCCTCTGGCTGGTTGGAATAGGACCAGGAGACCTCGACCATATGACTGAAAGGGCGAAGAGTGTAGCTCAGAGATGCTCTAAGCGATATCTAGAGGGTTATACCGCAGTGATTCCATCTGATCAGGAAAAGAGGCTGGAGGAGATTGTAGGCCCATGGGAGAAGGCTATGCGCCCATTGGTTGAGAACCCCGAAGAGATTCTGGATTTGGCTGCAAAGGAACCTGTGGCACTTATGGTAGTCGGCGATCCGATGCAAGCAACTACCCACATTGAT
>CACGIM010000032.1 GCA_902573115.1 uncultured Candidatus Poseidoniales archaeon | reverse complement strand
CAATTCCTCAGCCGGAATACCTCAATCAATCCACTGAGATTGCGACTACGGACGCAGGCCCAGGATTCCTTTTCTTCTCAATGGATGTAGCGTCGTCGATGCCGCAGGTCTGTGAATCCCCTGAAAATCTGGCTTTCCCATAGTTGAAGGAGGCTATGCAAGCTGTTAGGTGTGCGGTTGCAATAGACGACATGAGAAGTTGCTCAATTAATGATGTTGTAGTTGTCCAGGTTCCGAATAAAGCCGTCGCTAGACCGAGGATCGTTGTTACGAGTGAAGTGATCACGGCTACGTGCATAGATAATGCATTTAGATTTGGCTTGACAACTGATACTATCCCGGCAGAAATGAGCAATAACCCGAAAAGAGTTGGGAAAAGGGCTGTTAGGTAATCTGTGTGTACGAAGAATCCGAGCCCCAGCAGTGTCATCGCAATGCCGGCTAGGATAGTTAGTTGAGGCATGTTTAACCCGAATGTGGTATATCTTTGCATAGCAATTTGGTACCTAGCCCCAATATATTATGTCCTGTTTAATTTCGATCAAACCTTGCAGCTCAAAATACTCTATCGTTGGTACTCGCTAATGCACGATATTACAATAACATAGATATGCATCCAGAATATATCGCATTAAGGCCTAATAGCTTTCCTTTGTATTAGTAATAACTGCCAAATTATCTGGGCCTCTAAATTGTAATCAATTTCAATAAATCAATTTGATTTATTCTGATTCCGTATCCTTTCTTATTTTTGCCAGTTCACGCATATCTTCGTGCAGGACTCCGTCGTCTATTGCGTCCTGATCGGACTCATCGACTATCTCGACCCCGAGGAGAGTCTCGATTATGTCCTCCATTGTTACGAGTCCAGCAGTACCTCCGAACTGGTCTCTAGCCACTAATAGCTGTTCTTTGTTTTCTAGCAGTATGTCCAAAGCCTTGTCCACGGATGTATCCACGGTGCAATCTAATATTTCTCTCGATAAGTCAGTCATTCTTAAGTCAAAATTATCCTCAGCAGCACTTCTAAGAATTTCACTTCTTAGCACTAATCCTGTCATTTCGTCAATGTTCTTTTTGTAAACAGGCATTCTACCATGTATCATTATTGGTATCCTATCCATAACTTCCCTTACGGTTTCCTTTTCCCCTGCTGCTGTTATAACGACCCTCGGAGTCATTATGTCACTGACTTTCATTTCCCTTAGCTTGAGAAGGTTTTGTATTACCGCTTCCTCGTCCTCTTCGATAACATCCGACTCCTCTGCAATATCGGCAAGTACGGATAGCTCATCCCGTGTGACTGTTTCTGTCTCGACGTCGGGGAAGGGAGAACGCATCAACTCGATGCACCAGATTATGGGCATGAGTAATGCCATAAGGGCCTTGAGCATTTGATACGAGGGTACAGTGAGCCTTCTCCAGTACAGAGCTCCAATTGTTTTGGGTAGAATCTCGCTCAGAAGCAGTATGGCAATGGTCAGGATAGCGGCGGATCCTGCGATAACGTATTCTCCTTCGAAGTTGTTCTCTACCTCGGAACCTACGCCGAGTGCTCCAACGGTGTGTGCGATAGTGTTCAAGGTCAGTATCGCAGTAAGCGGTCTTTCGGGGTCTTCCTTCCACTTAGTCCATGTCTCACTAGCCTTTGCATGCTTTTCTTTGATTGCTACTATGTGGCCGTGAGTTGTTGTGAGCAAAACTGCTTCTAGTATACTGCACAGGAAAGAGGCGCCCAACGCAAGTATTGCGTAGGCTATCATTAATGTGTAATCTGTCAATTCCTATGCCCCTCAGAGTTAGACGAGGCTCTTGAGAAAAGGCCCATGTGGATTCTCAAAGTTGTTGGCTCCGTGCATATGCGGGCGAACATGACATAAATATCTAACTTGGCGGAGGGAACCGGTACTATCATGGAACATGTAGCTATTTTCATGGCCTGGCCTTACGCCAATGGGCCATTGCACCTTGGTCATGTTGCCGGTAATTGCCTCCCTGCTGACATACAATACAGGTACGAAAGAGCTAGAGGAAGAAGTGTACTTATGTGTAGCGGGTCCGATGAGCATGGCACCCCGATTACAATCACTGCAGAGGAGATGGGCATTTCTCCTCAGGAAGTCGTGGATAAATATCACGAAGTCAATACTCAGGCTCTAGCGGATTTAGGCTGCTCCTGGGTAAATAATGTAGATCCTCGTGGTCCTGAATTCGGTGGTGCATTATACAATAGAACATCTGATCCTAAACACAAAGAGATAGTCCGGGAAGTTTTCAAACAGTTGTTCGATTCCGGTTTCCTGGAGCGTAAAACAATGCAACAATACTGCTCAATAGGTAGGGAAGGCTCTGTCAGATTCCTACCCGACCGCTATGTCGAAGGACAATGCCCGGTTTGTTCATCTGATGGCGCTAGGGGGGATCAATGTGACTCTTGTGGTGCGACCTATGAGGCAAATGAACTAATAAACCCCAGATCCAAGCTAGACGGAGAGTCAGAAATCGAAATCAGAGATACAGACCACTTCTTCTTGAGGCTCAGCGATTTCCAGAAATCTCTACAGAAGCATGCCTCAGAAAGGCAAGGTGTTTGGAAGCCGAATGTCAGAGCAATGACAAAGAATTGGTTGGACATGGGTTTGAGATCCAGAGCGGTAACTCGGGACATTGAGTGGGGTATCACCATACCCCTAGAAGGAGTTGAGTGGGAATCTAAGAGGGTTTACGTATGGTTTGAAGCAGTTCAAGGATATTACACCTGCGCTAGGATATGGGCCTCCGAGTACGCTAAAAATAGCGGGCACCCGGATGGTAAAAATGCATGGAAGAATTGGTGGACGGTTTCTGAGACCGGGGATTCTCCCAAACATATCTATTTCATGGGCAAGGACAATATCCCGTTTCACACTATTATATGGCCAGCCATAATTATGGGACTAAACGCGTCTGAATCAAATAAAGTGTCACATAAACCCAAATCGGGCCATCTAGCCTTGGAGTCCAATGTTTCTGCAAATGAGTACCTCATGCTTCAAGGAGGCCAATTCAGTAAGAGCAGGAGGCATGCGGTATGGCTACCATCGTACTTGGAGCAGTATGATCCGGACGCACTGAGGTATTACCTCTCAATAAATATGCCAGAGACACATGATACAGATTTTCGTTGGGACGAATACGTTGATAGAGTCAACAACGAACTTATTGGAACATATGGCAATTTTGTACACCGCGTGATGACTCTCGCTCATAGATTGGAATCCAGCAATGGAAATCCGCTTTCTCCTTATGACATGCCGGAAGAACATCATTCAACTATCTCCGATGTTCGGAATCTTATCTCCAAAGCAATAGAATCCATGGAGAAACAGAGGTTCAAGGAGGCTCTAAGGTTCATTATGGGTATTGCGCAGATTGGAAACGTATTACTTCAGGACGCTGCCCCGTGGAAACACATTAACGATGCCGAGTCTCCAGCCAGAACAAGATCTCTATCCGCTCTTGCACTGTCATGGAGGATTTGTTCTTGTCTGGCGGTTTGCATGAGGCCATTCATCCCTTTTTCATCGGATCGGGTATGGAAAATGATGGGCAATGACTGGAATATCGACACCGTACTATGGGAGGAGTCAATGGAGACTGAAACACAACTATGTTGGCAGGATACCAAGCCAAAACCACTGTTTTCTAGACTAGATTTGGAAGAGATTCTCAAAACCGAATCGAGACTAGAAGACAGTAAGGACAATGGTATAGCTAACACGCCGAAGGATAAGGGTGATAGTATCGATTTTGAAGATTTCATGAAAGTGGAGATGAAGACCGGGAAGGTAATATCTGTTGAAGATCATCCTAATGCCGACAAACTATTCGTAATCACTATAGAAGACGCTCCTGGCTCTAGAAGAACCGTTTGTGCAGGTTTGAAGGGCCACTATGAGCCATCTGAACTGGAAGGACTGAATGTGGTGTACGTTGCTAACCTGGAGCCCAGAAAACTCCGAGGTGTTATTTCCGAAGGTATGCTACTTGCAGCTGATGATGGGGAGGGGGGCGTTAGGATCCTTACGACAGAAGGCGAGATAGAACCGGGCTCTAGAGTTAGATAGATACAGATCGCACTTGCAAAGTCTGGGTGGAATGATCACTCCCTCTTTCCATTATTTATCAGAGCAGTTGTGATGATAACAAATACTGCTGGAAGTAATAAAAAACCTGGTGTGAATACTCCGCCCGTGGGCATATCAGCCCAAAGATCGTAGAACATGACCTGAAAATCATTGTTTCTATAATCATCATCTTCCGAGCAGGGATCGATCACCTTCTCAGCCCTACTTGCACTGTATGCATCACCTGTTGATGTGAAACCGTCATTGTCAGAATCCGACCATGAAAGGGTCCATTGAAAGCATCGATCTGTGAAGGTCATCGATTGAGCGCTCAATGGCATACTTGCTACTACGCTTTCCCCGTCTTCATCTACGTAGAAGACCCTAATGGCTATCTCAGCAAGATCAACTTCCTCAAAGTGTTCATCGCTTAAATCACCTGACCATGTCTTTGTGGAACCAGATTCCTCCACCACTTCGTTCTCGATCTTCATAGTCATGGAAGTTCTCGGTAGATTGGTATCGACCGAAATGATAAATCTGGATGGGTCCATTACCTCAATAGAACATCTAGCCATACCGTTTATCTCTGATATTTCCAAATAATTAAGGTTGGAACCAATTAGCTCCAATCTTATGGCAACCCCCCTTGAGTTGTTCATCGCTTCTGCTATGTTGATTCCATTGTCGTGGGAAAGATTCCAATCATCCCCCCAAGCGAAGGGGTCTCCTTCGAAAAACTCATCACAGTAATTCTCGCCTTCTTCCTCATCACCAGAAGGATCTCCTGACCCTTCTTCATCGTCTTGGAAGGGATTTTCATAATCGTATACTTCGTCTCTAGCATAGTACCAGGATCCAGAGCTCGAACTTCCTATTCTGTAGTTTATTCCTTCGGGCCCTTGCAATGTTGTTTGTTCCATTTGTATGTCGCCCATGAACCTGAGTACCATGCTTTGGTATAGGGTTTGATTGACGGGGTCGTGACCCATGATCATCTCCAATCCGGTCGTGTTGGCATTGGAGTCTGTTTCCATTTCTTCTTCCCCTGAACTCACAGATACATCCACGATTTTTACGAATGAGGTCACATTGCTTAATTCTGATAGGGCGATTATTGCTTCCGGCTCATCAAGCAAGGATTGTAAATCAATCATTGTGATTACGTACGGATATGTGCACATTGAAGGATTACTTTGGCTGGCACTTGGGTTGTAATTTGTAGCATTTGAATCCATGCAGCCATCTATCTCTGCCCAGTCATAAACCCCGTCGTTGTCCTCGTCATAATCACAGGAACCATCATCATCAGTGGATGACGAATTGAAGTTGTTAGCGCTCGGGTCAACGCAACCCCCGGACTCGAAATCATCCAATATCCCATCACCGTCGCTATCATAGACGCAACTCCCGTCATCATCGGTCGCGTTAACATCAAAATTTACAGCATCCGAATATGTGCACCCCGGGGTAGGCTCGGAAACGACTGGATATCTACAAGACCCATCATCTTCGGTCGCTGCCTGATTAAAGTTCAGAGCACCTTGGTACATGCAACCCAGAATCGGTAATGGGGCCTCAGGATAAATGCACGTGCCATCATCAACCAAAGCAGATGAATTATAGTTCATTGCGTCTGTATAGGTGCACCCGATAGATCCTTCGGGCGCCTCTATGTCTGATTGAGCGCAACCAGATAGGAGGGCGGGAACAATTAGCAATGCTATGATTAATTGGGGCCTCATAGTCTCGTGAAAACAACTAGACAAATCAACTCTTTGTCCAAATTGAATAAGTAGATCGGAATTCGTTATCCGAGTCAACTTCCACTGTTTCAACTACCTCATTTGTCCAATTAGTTTTGTCCCAATCCGGAAATTTAACGTCACCGCTATTTTCAGTATGCACTTTAGTGACGTGTATTTCAGTGGCCCTATCCATAAAAATCTCATAAATTTGAGAACCGCCAATAATCCAGCATTCTTCACTTCCCTCCGCGAAAGCAACTTCAATAGCTCTACCTGCGTATAGCGCCGTAATTGCGCCTTCTGCCTTCCAATCAGTGCTTCTTGACATAACAATATTGACTCTCCCGGGGAGAGGTCTAAATGAATCGGGCAAGGAATCCCATGTTTTCCTTCCCATTATTACCGTATTGAAGCCGTCTCCTTCTGTTAGACTCCTAAATCGTGCCATATCGCTAGCTAGCCTCCATGGAAGCATTTGTTCGCTGCCGATATATCCATCCTCGTCCATAGCCACGATAATTGCGATCTTCATTTTTTCACCTCATATAGAGATTTCAGCACTAATTCTATCATGATATTCGTAGTCTATTAGTTGGACATTTTCGTATGTAAACTCGTCAATCTCTTTGACGTCGGAATCTAGAACCAGCTTGGGGAGGTCCAATGGTGGTCTGGTAATTTGTAACTTGGCCTGTTCTAAATGATTTAGGTAAAGATGACAATCACCCCCAGTCCAAATGAATTCTCCGGGCGTTAAATCACATACTTGGGCAATCATGAATGTTAGAAGGCCGTAGGAGGATATATTGAATGGCACGCCAAGGAAAGCATCAGCGCTCCTTTGGTATAGTTGGCAGGAGAGCTTCCCGTCGTTGACATAAAATTGGAAGAAAGCATGACACGGCATTAGGGCCATTTCATCCAATTCCCCGACGTTCCATGCGGAAACGATAATTCTCCTACTATCCGGATTATGCTTTATGAGTCGGATAGCATTGTCGATTTGATCAATTACTCTACCTTCATTTGCTTCCCACTTACGCCATTGCTTACCGTAAACGGGACCTAGATCCCCATTTTCATCTGCCCACTCATTCCAAATGCGAACCTTGTTTTCTTGCAAGTAGCGGATATTTGTGTCTCCTGATAAGAACCACAGTAGTTCATGCACGACACCAGGCCAATACACTTTCTTCGTAGTGACTAGTGGAAATCCTTCGCTCAGATCAAACCTCATTTGGTGCCCAAAAACCGAAATTGTACCTGTCCCAGTTCGATCCTCTTTATTCTCGCCTTGTTCTAGTATTCGACGCAAGAAGTCTAGGTACTGTTGCATATATTTACTGTGCTGTGAACCGGTAGTCCTTCAAGAATGCGGCTACCGTTCATGGCGCCCCCCTCATCTCCAAAGTACCCATCAATTGATCTGTGAATTTTCTAAATATTGTACGCAATTGATCGTTT
>CACGIM010000031.1 GCA_902573115.1 uncultured Candidatus Poseidoniales archaeon | reverse complement strand
ATTCTAGACCAAAAAATAGCATCCCCCAATCCGGATCATCTATCCTATACAGCATCTAGGTTTGCAATGATGGGATTGACCGATGTTTTGGCAAGGGGTTTGGCACCCGCAATCAGAGTTAATGCGGTTGCTCCAGGCCATACAATTGCGAGCCCCGAACAAACAGAGGAGGGGTTCAGAATTGCACAGTCACAGTCCCCTCTTGGAACAGGCCCAACTCCTAAACATGTAGCAGATGCGGTACTGTTCCTAATCAATGCCAAATCAGTGACAGGACAGATTATTTTCGTAGATTCTGGCGAGAGGTTCCTCAATAGGGATAGGGACGTAGTATTCGAAACGGAGGATTAAGCTTGCCAGATTTAGAAGGAGCACTGGCTGGCCTGGTTTCACTTACCGAAGGTAAAGCGAATATCATTTTTCTGGAAAATGCGGAAAGGGACATAGAGGTAGGAGTCCATGAATTCGAATTTGGGTCAAAACAAAGGGTAGTCTTCGACATTTATGTCGCTCATATGGCAGAAGAAAACTCCCAATTTCTGGATATACAAGACGTGGTTGACTACGAATACTTGATTGATTCACTAGAGCAAGTAATTGGGACAGGCAGATTCGGACTAGTCGAACAAATAGCCGATGAATTACTAGACTATGTTTTGACCCCCAAGCAAACTCTCGCGGCAACGGTCAAAATTTCGAAAATTGAAGTTCCAGATGCAAAAGGTGAACTGGGTTGTTGCCTAACGCGAGTAAAACGTCAAGATGGTGCAGGGGATGGGATTTGAACCCATGAAGCACTATGCACCGGAGCTTAAGTCCGGCCCCTTTGACCAGCTCGGGTACCCCTGCGAGCTGATCGAGCCCGACTTTCAATTTCAACCGAGCGGAAAAAAACGTGCAATAACTGATGCATTGTATGCTCCAACCTCCCGAACTCTTTAACATCCCGAATGCGGCGCACATTTGTGAGAATCGGGGAATCCAGTCTTAATGCAAGGGGTATGCCTTACACTGCCGTGACCGTCGTTTTGGTTTTACTCCTGCCTCTGGGGGCCTCATTCGACTACGATAGATTGGAGGAATCGAAAGTTTTTGCAGCATCAGGCAGCGCTCCTGATGCCAACTTGTACAAGCTATACTTTACAGAACCGGGGCAGAACATGTCATCCGGAATGGATGGACTTATTTCCACTAGGCCACCCTCTGCCAACGAGGATCAATTAGTAGCAAGCGCCTTGGATGACGATGTCCAATTTATGACCATAGGGCTGATGTCATCTATGGATTTCTTTGGGAGAAAATTTCACTCCAACGATTCTTACTACATGCCAGTCGAGCTTTTCATGAAAGCAGAAGGGCCTCAGAACTCGAACATTGATTGGACTGTATCAATTATTACCACATCCGGCTCTGTTGGTAGTACAACTTTTTCCGGATCCGTTTGCACATCTTCTTGGCAAAGCTCCTGCGACTTCGATCACGAGATAATTGAAGTTGGAATTGGCGGCTCGGAATCCTTCAGGGTGAAACAAAACGAGAGACTAATCATCAAGGTAAGAGCTAGTATGTCTGGATGTGATGGCGGCGATAGTCCATTTGGAGGATCTGACTGCACTGCTGATATCGCGTTCAACAAAATCGACAATGAGGACAATAAGTTCTCGAAGCTAGAAGCTAATGGCAATGCCCTAATTAACAGCATAATAAAGGTCCAGAGAGATGGTGCAAACATAGCAGAATCATCAGAATTGGACTGGTACCCTAACGATGTTTTGGAGGACAGGGAAATGCAGTTCTCAATCGATGCAATGAGCTCTTTCGGAAGAAGTGACATATCTAGGGTTGAGATCCTAATGCGAGGTCCTGACGGAGATTATGAGGTAGACGAAAGAATCACTGGCGATATGGAAGATATAGTCGACTCGAGTAATGGGATATATGGTACGTACCTACACACCTACAGGAGTGGACTTCCATCTGGCGAATACACCGTCTCTCTAAGGGTTAGTGATGTAGGGGGGAACGAGATTGAAATCGAACACGAACCAATAGACATGCATCAGTTCGGGGTTTCAATAAAGGAGACAAATGGAAACAATGTGATTTTTGTAGCCCCTGAGAAGGTAATTCCTATCACTATGCAGCTTGTCCACAGGGGCGACTCCACAAAGTCAATGCTGGTTCACTTAGAAGTTTTAACGGATCTTGGGAGCTCCTGGCTGGTCGAGTTCGACTCTCCTGAAGGCTATGAGATGAGCTCCGGAGGGACTATCCTCAATCCCACAATGACTCTTAGTTCTCCTGACGATCTTACTGGCATGCCAAAAAAGATCGAGATTAGGGCTGTCGCTGAGGCGGATGTAGATGGCGTGATATCGGTGGTTCACCAAGATACTCTTACCCTGAACGTGGAAAAAATTGACGCAAACCAACCCCCTGTAGTGTCTATCTGGGATGAGGATCACAAGATACCAATAGCCAACTCCTCAAGAGGCGATGTGCTCGACTCCTCCGTTCCAAGATTTGCCGAGTACGGAGAGTTCAACCCATTCATACTGGAGATTTTCAACTCCGGTTTCGATTCTGACTCATTCAGGATAGACATCGTGAAAAGATCCAAGGCAATTTTTCAATTATTTGACAATCAAACAGGTCTGAGGATCGAACAAGATGAGGGCGACGGCACATTCCATACCTCACTTCTTGAGAGGCACAATACAATGGTTCTGATTCTCGGAGTTAAGCCAAGTGTTGATAGGGAGGATGAAGATATTGGGGAAGTAGAATTAGAGGTCATCAGCAGTGAAGATGCTTCAGTCAAGACAACGGTTTCATTTACGATTCAGAGAACATTTGGCATTAGGGGTGAGATATCTCAGGATTGTGATGGCACCCCTCTTGGTCACATGAAGGTCTCGTTGTGTTCTCCCGGACAAAACAATCCCTTCATGGAATTTAGGGCTAGAATAACAAATAGCGATACCGAGCTAGACGCGGCTTCATGGTGGCTACTTCAAGAGCCCCAAGACTTGTCAATAAACACTGATAGGAATCCAGCATATGGAAATTGGGTTTTCGAGATAAGGGACACAGAGGGAAATAGCCTCCCGAGAATATCGCTAGGACCTGGTGACTTCACAGAGGTTCAAATTACGGCAGAATTAACGAGTCAGGTTGAAGCTGGCAATCATACTGTTTTCTTGAGGATAGTTGAAGAAACTGAGGAAGATGAACCACGGTACTTCGATCTTCCAATCACATTCGAGGTAGAATCCGACCAGCCTATGTTGGAAATCGTTCAGAAGGATCCGAATACAAGGCTATCTCCTGGTAATGAATATTCGATCAGGATGGAAGTTCAGAACGATGGCAATAGCCCGATGACCGTTCTCCTCAGTGCAGATGTAGAAAGCCCTGGATGGGATGTGAGTATAGGTGGACTATCCGGTTCCCCCTTGATTGAAATCGAGGCATTTGAAAGTGCGACTTTCACTTTAGAAATATCCGTGCCAGAATCTGCAAACAACGGTGATGAAATACCTATAGTGATTTCCGCAACTCCTCTGGACACCGAGCAAAGCTTTTCTGATTCCCAAACCGCTAAATTTACCCTCACGGCAATGGTAGAAATCGGCTCGATTAGCCAGATAATCGCGAATGAGATAAGCCATCCGAGGCCTATTACGTTAGTTCTATTGGTTGTAGGTACAATACTCCTCTTTGCTGGGGTTCAGACAAGATTGAACAGGAGGCGATGGTCAAAACAGATGAAGATGATTGAATCCTTGTCCGAGGTTGAGGAAGAAGCGCCGAATAACGAAATAGAAATCCCCGCTCCAGTGACCTTGCCGGAAGTGCCAGAAACCGTGGACAGATATGATGACGAAGATGTGGAGCTAATTTGAAATTTAAAGTGTCCGAACGACGCTCCATTCTTCTTAAGACCCGTAGTTGCCGCCTACAGGTTAGGATTGATACCGTGTGGTATGGAGAAGTGAACTACAAAGGGTCGGACTTCTTCCAAAAAAGAAGGTCTGCTATTGCTCTATCATTCTTCATGATTTCATCTACGATTGCGGGTATAATCGCCGGAACCTATGGTGTTTCAGCTGACTTCACTGACCAAGATAACGATGGTCTGCCCTACGGGATAGAATTTCTGATTAATACACAGCCTCAAGACTGGGATACCGATAACGATGGGCTCCCCGATGGGTGGGAGTGGCAATACGGTCTAGACCCATTGTCATCAACAGGAGATGACGGGGCAATAGGAGACCCGGATCAAGATGGTTTGACCAACCTGAATGAATATCTGTATGGCATACCTTCAGGTTGGGATGATCCCTCGACTTCGAATCTTCTGGACAATGGGGTTTGGTGGAATGGGACGATTCCCGTATCAAACTGGGATGAGGAGAGTGCCATGCAGGTCATCCAAGGGTCAGGTTCGGATGGAGCTGACGAGGATCCAGTCGGAAACATTTGTGCAGATACATTCGATAATGATCATGACGGCATGGTGGACTCTGACGATGATGATTTCGATGGTGATGCAGATTGCTCTTCGAATGATGATGATGGTGACGGAATCATGGATGAAGATCCCGATGGTTGGGATACAGATGGTGACGGTATGCCAGATGGATGGGAGGCTGCAAATGGGTTGGACCCTACCTCTAGCTCAAATCAAGATGGTACATTTGGTGATCCAGACTCAGACGGTCTTGCAAACATCTACGAATATGTCAACCCGGCTTGGGGTACTCGAAACGGCTCTACATTCCCTCCAACCCAATATTTCAGGCCTGGCCCAGTCAACCAGACTATTACCGAATCGCCATGCAACCCAGTTCTGTCTCTGGGTCCGGGAGGTTGTGAAATTTTTACTGCAGAAGTAGACGGAATTACTCAGACTGACCCACAGAACAATGATACAGATGGCGACGGTCTTAATGATTCATTAGAGGGACTCATTTTACTAACGGATCCAACATCTCCCGATACAGACTCCGACGGAATATTGGATGGAGTTGAGGTTAACGGCACCTATGGGGACCCGCCCCAATCATCCGACCCAAGAAACAACAATACCGACGGAGATCATTTGGAAGATGGTGAAGAAGACCTAAACGGGAATGGTGTTGTTGATGAAGGGGAGACAGATCCAACTAGGATTGAAGACGATGGGGACTTTGATCAAGATGGTTTACAAAATTGGTTCGAAAACAACTCTTGTACATTTTGGAATATTTCAGACTCCGATGGAGGAGGTATCTCTGATGGCGATGAGAGCTTCCCTCCTCGATCAGATCCATGTACTTCAATTTTTGAGCAATTCTTCACCATAGTCGATTGGGACCTCAGCAAGGAAACAATATCGCTTAATTCCTCGGTTGGGATTGATCCAACCCCTGCCTCTTGGAGGGGCCTTGCCCCAAACGCCCACTATCTCTCCCCTAATGGTACGAAAACTCCATTCAGGTACACCTCTTTGGATGGTCTCTTTATGCAAGGCGTGGATACTTCACCACCAGTAGACTCAGACACAATTGTAGTCACAAACGGGTCATGGTGCTGGAACGCCACTGTGGGGGCAATCAACGATCCTTGGTGTGATGATGACTACCTAGACTCTGATGGAGACGGTCTTGCCGACTGGGAGGAATTGACCGCAACTTGGGGTTTCATCTCAGATCCCACCATTGCTGATACAGACGGGGACGGCGTGAATGACCTATCGGAGACCCTGAATGGAACGGACCCCCGGGAGCCTTGCCATAACTTACTGGATACGGATGGTGATGGACTAAACAATTACTTTGAGAACACAACCGGATGCGATGTATTTTTCGGATTGGGACAACTTGGGATAAATGGTGGTAATTTCACCACTGATGTTTGGTTTACACTTTGGAACTCTGAGGACTCGGATAATGGAGGAGTTAGTGACTTTGAAGAATACGTTGACGGCACAAATCCACAAGATAACCCGGACGACGACATTAACCCACTGGATACCGACGGTGATGGTATTCCAGACTCCGTGGAGGATGAATTAGGTACGGACTGGAGGGATCCCGACTCTGATGGGGGAGGAGTTCCAGATGGCGAGGAGTGCCCAGAGGATTTTTGGATTCTAAACTGCGTCGGCTCTCCGGGGGATCCTTTCAATCCTGTAGATGACATTCTCGAAAATTCATTGATGTTTACGGCTACGAACACTTCTTCGGGTATGGACCCAACAATCACTCATTATTGGAGGTGGCATACATACGACCTCTATACCGGAGTTTCCTGGGGGGTGAACAGCTCCCTAAAGGGTGACACGATGATCGACCCGGAATTTTCTGCAGACGAAGACGTTGCAGATCAAACACTTTGGAACCACACTGGCACGTTATCATGGGAGATATCCTTCGATGAAGCCGGATATATTGGGCCAGGGCAAGAGTTAATCCAGCCACATAATGTAGTAAACTACACCACTTGGACGGACATTTCGGCAGGGCTGAATTTCTCTAATTACACTAGAGATGTGATGGTGGACACAGCAGTCATAGAGGCACTTTACGTCAATGCACCAGAAGTAATTTTGGGCACCGAAATAAGAGATAACAGCACTGCTTTCTCTTCATCAGATTATGGCCTCGATCTGCCTGATATTTTTCTCGAGAATGGAGATTTTGTAGTTAATCTAACTCAAAGAATCCTCGATCAGTCTGGAGCAATTTCGGCATGGGACAAAGTTACTGCAATTCAAGATTTCATCATAAACGGGAATGAAACGATGACTTTCCTGAGGAATCACGATGGTTCTGGAAGAACAGATGGAATTTGGAACGAGAGCGACGTGACACACTGGATACTAAACTCATCCCAAGAGGGTAGTTGCGATGAATTTACCAGCGTTTTCGTCACGATGCTTAGGATTGCTGGCATCCCATCCAGAAAGGTCACAGGCTTTTCTGGAGGTACATGGGATGGGAAGGATTTCAATGTCTTCGGCAAGGACTTCACAAGGTGGGCAGAAGTACACCTCCAGACAAACCAGAATCAAGGGGAATTAGACTTAGGATGGATACCATTCGAGGCTTGTCCTGAAGCTTCATCGGTATCCGTTTCTTTGGAATCTTGGGGACCAGAATCAGTGGAAAGGAACACTTCGATTTCTAATCAGATATGGGTCGAGGGGCAGCTTCTCTTCCTCGACAATTCTTCTGCTGCCAACAATATCTCGATCTCTCTGTACTTGGTTGATCCTTCACAGGCCGGGCAGGTGCCCGGAAGCGCAGCCATCCCCAACCACCTTGTGGCCTCCTCCACCACTGATTCAAATGGGTCATTCAACCTAACTGGGCTTCCGGATCAGATTATCCAACCAGGCCTAGGGACATTGGTTTTGCTGACTGAGGAGAAAGGTTACGTGGCTTCTCAAGGAATTTCCCAATTCCTCGACCCATCTACCTCGACCAGTTTTCAGTGGTCAATGAATATTTCAGATGATGTGTCTATCTCAATTTTCTCGCCAAGTCCAGTTGAGAAACCAATGTTGGGAATTGGGGTCAATTCCACATTATCCGGTTATCTTTCCTGGGCG
>CACGIM010000030.1 GCA_902573115.1 uncultured Candidatus Poseidoniales archaeon | reverse complement strand
TCCATGGGTATGGGAAAATACTGGATTTTTGTTGAAATTCTAGCCTCGGTATTTCTCGTTTATCATGGGATCTCGATGTTGCTTCGAGGAAAAATAATGGAAATTGAAAAAATTTCCAAATTTTCACATGCGCTGCTTGGAGAGAACTACAAAAACTGGTGGGGGGAGAAGAGGTTTTCATCCGATGTCTATCTTGGTCTTTGGCTAGCCTGGCTAATTTGGCTGCTAGACCCCTCTCTAGTCGCTCAAGGGGTCGGGGCAATGGCCAGGTCAGGCCAAATATGGGCCCTCGCCTCGCCAATGATGCTGATTGGTTTTTCAATCGCAGGTGGAATTTCTATTCTTCTGATGAGGACCTTAGTTTTACTTTTTGGTCGAGCCTCAACTATGTTGGGGCTAATGAGTGTCGGAGTAAGGCCTAGGGCATGGGGCCTAGTGATGGGTATAATGGGGTCTTGGACCCTAATAACCCTAATTCTCGGCCCAATTTACTCCACAATATGAATTGGAGAATGACCGAGAGCATCATAAGAGAGAATCCGTTGTCTGGATCACCCTTGGGGGTATAGTATAACCTGGTAGTACCGCGGGCTCCAGTTGCACGGGAATGACGACGAGTAGGTATTCTGATGGCTTTGATGACCAACTGGAGCACCGACCCGTCGCAAACCGAGAGCGTGCGCGAGCCGGGTGCACGCTAAGCGGAAGAAACCCGCTGATCTGGGTTCAAATCCCAGTGCCCCCACCAATTCAATCCTCAGTGAATAGCATCTCAATCGACCGAATCTAGGTTGATTTGAATAGAAGCCGATGCCCGCCCCCCAATGATGGGACGCCGACTAGCTGCCTTGGTCATGGTTGCCTTCCTAACTACGCCCCTTTCCGGAAGCATCGCGGCATCTAGCTATGTTGGGGACTCGTTTGAAACTAACTTGGGGGAGTCACAGATAGTCCAAGCAGGGCAAATCACGTCTGCACCCCCTCAAGAAGAGATCTGGTGGGATTCTGGATCCAAGTGGTGGGAGGTAACCTCACTGGATAAAGACAGGAACAGAATACACGACTCGATACAGCAGGTGGAAGGAATAGTGAACGTAGGTGTTTCATTTTCCAGAGAGATTGATGATTCCGACAGGCAGAGCCTGCTCTCTATGGGTTTCGAAATACGACAAGAGCTTCCCGTCGTCAATGCTATCCTTCTGGGGGGGATAGATGCTGGAGATGCGAGGGAAATCGCAGAAATGGAAGGAGTTGCGATGGTAGAGCGATATGGCTCATTGGTGTTTTATGGCGACGTTCAGACTCCATCTGTGAAGGCTAGTAACTCTACAGAGTACCCATTAGGGGCTTGGGATTTAGGGCTCTCTGGCAAAGGAATCAACATTGCTATGGTGGACACGGGTGTGGATAACGAACATCCGGGACTTGTGGAAAAGTTTGTGGCCGGATATGATGCAGTCTGCTATCTGCATAGTGATCCCCAATGCATTTTAGCCGGTGGCAGAGAGGATGACGGCTCCTTCGATCCCGACGATGGAAATCAACATGGTACTGCTTGCATGGGAATGGCGAGTGCAACTGGCGTCGAGGCTGACGGAACCCAATCCCAATTTTATGGCTCGGCACCAGAATCCGGACTAGTAGATGTGAGGATAGGGACAGATGTCGGCGCAGGACCATTTGAGAATTACCTCATAGAACAGGAGTTCTATGAATCTGCGATGAATGGTTTACAGTGGATTATTGACCACAGGGATGACGCCTGGCCCGGAGTTGAAGCTCAGAGCCATGGAATAGACATCATATCCCTTTCTTGGGGAATAACCAGTCATGAGGAAGGGGGCTCCGATGGATCCGACATGCATAGCCGAATTCTAGACGAGGCTATGGAATTAGGTGTGGTGGTTTCTAACGCCGCAGGAAATTCAGGTGAAGACAATGATGGATTGTCTGGAATGAGCGCATCATCGCTATCTATCACTGTTGCAGCCACGGATGATAAGAACACTGTAAACAGGACAGACGATGAGATTGCCGGATATTCTTCGAGGGGGCCTCGCAAGGATAACGGGGATGGGAACCCACTCAACGAGCTAATCCCAGAGATTAGCGCTCCTGGAACAAATATAATTCAAGCAGAGGCATGTGTAACTAGCGGATCTTGTAATAACTTCCTAGGTGGGGACGCGTCAGAAAATACCTACACGGGGAGGGGGAGCGGAACCTCCTACGCAGCACCCGCAGTAAGCGGAATCGTGGCCCTTTTACTAGACGCCAACCCAAATTTAAACCCCCTCCAGATTAAGGAGGTCCTGAAGCACACCTCCGAGGTCCGAGGAGATCCCAGCGCACCAGAGGTGGACCCATACTGGAATAGGGAATTCGGGTTTGGAATAGTTGATGCATTAGCAGCTGCCGAGCTTGCTCTTTTCCTGTTGGAGGCCAATCAAACCGAATCGATAGATCCCACACTTCAGAGCCGTGGCCTGAATTTATCCCAAACAAGTATAATCAATATCACGGGACACGCCTGGGGCCAGTCAGGATCAGTGGATAGGGTCGAGTACAGGATAGACAACGGGCCATGGTTCGAGGCAACATATTCTTCTCATCCAGAGGAAGTTGGTGCCCTAACTCCGTTCCATTGGCACATTATACTTGACCCAGAAAAATTACCGGAGGGACAAAACACTGTTGAGGTCCATGCTGTATATGGGAACAAGCATTCCCTGCCCAATTTCTTTGAAGTATATGGATCTGGGTCAGATATTTACTCACAAGGTATGCCCCCAGTTGTAATCGGAATAGTGCTACTCGTGGCGTTTGCATGGGTGGGGTCGCTAGTCTTCGTGAGGTTGCGGTCAGATGAAGAAATAGAAGCAATGCTCCCTTCTTTCGGGAAAGTTTTGGAAGAACCTATCGATGCAGAAATCCTAGATTGAAAACAAGGCACTTGGTAATCCGAGCCTGTCAAGCCGCCTTCTTCAAATCCTAGAACGCTAGTCCGAAGGACATGGTGCGCTTCTCCGACCGAGCAAACAGCATTCGTCCAACGGGAGTAAGGAGGATGTTTGACATGGCGGGAGAAGACGCGGTTCAGTTCGGCTTGGGCGAGCCTGACTTCCAACCTCCCGACTTGGCAATAGAAGCTTTCACTCGTGCGATGAGAGAAGGGAGGAACAAGTACACCACCACTGCTGGACTACCTCCTCTTAGGCAGAAAATAGCTGAGATGTGGCATCACCTAATCCCGACACTCGATGAGTCCAATGTTTGCATAACTATGAGCGGTACTAATGCTCTGCTGGATATATTTCTTGCAATAGTTAATCCCGGGGACAAAGTTATGATTCCCGAGCCATACTTTCCACTTTACCCCCCAGATGTGGTAATTTGTGGCGGGACCCCAACCTTCTATCCCTGCAAGTTTGAAAACGGGTTCGTCCCCTCAATATCGGATCTGGAGGAAATTGTCGACTCCGACACTGTGGCGATACTCTACAACTTCCCCAGCAATCCAACGGGGGGAAATATCGATGAAGAGCAGAGAGACCAGCTGGTTGATTTTGCAAGAAAAAACGACCTCTGGCTCATCTCCGACGAGGTCTATGATAGAATAGTCTATGATGGGCCTCATGTATCCTTCCTAGGAACTGGCTACGACAAAATGGTGATGGTCCAATCGTTCTCCAAGACCTTCGCAATGACCGGTTGGAGGATAGGCTACCTTCTATCACCTGACAAGGATTTCATGGGAGAGTTAACAAAGATGCAGTACTATGTAACCGCCTGCTCTAATGATGCCATGCAACACGCTGTCTTGGAAGCACTGGAGAAGTACCCAGAATACCCCGAAGAGATGTGTGCAGAGTTCAAGGCCCGTAGGGACTTAATCTGTGACAGACTCAATGCCATGCCCGGAGTAACCTGTCACGTTCCTACGGGAGCATTCTATGTCTTCCCCAAGATTGAGATCCCTGGAATGAATAGCGAGGAGATCGCCCTAAAGCTGCTGGAAGGAGGAGTCCTTTGCTCACCCGGAACAGCTTTTGGTAGTGCCGGAGAAGGGCACCTTAGGTTCGCATATACGATCGGTCGAGAAGACATTTCCCGAGGGATGGATAGGGTTGAATCTGTACTCAGTAAGTTAATTGATTGACCCCTCAATTTAATCTTCGCCAAAGATGTCAAATGGCGTGTCCATCATCCTTGAGGTCGAGTCATTCTCTTCCAATTCATTACCCTCTGTATGCTCATCTTGATCTCCTGCCCCATCTTCTTCTTTTTCATTGGTCTCCTCTAACCTTTTGGCTCCTAGGGACTCTAATGTTTCTTCTTGTCCAAACATCCAACTAGGCATTTCCTGCGATCCGCCTAGTACTGAAACTGTAGTGAAAGTTGCCATGGGAAGGACCGAGATCGCCACGATGAAATCAAGTATGGCAGTATCGGGAATAACGGCGTCAGGTGCTATGGTCTGGAGGATAATTTTCTCTAGCTGCATTTCATGCCACTGGGAGTAGTTAACGTCCAGAAGGTCCAGTGAGATCAGAAGTACAAGCCTCGCAACCAGCCAATAGAGGAATATAGGCAATATCCATGATAGTCTGGAGACCCTCCAAACCACGTTTCTAAACATCGCTGCAATACCCACGAGATGCCATGAGATGATCGGATGGACTCTTACTGCCAACCACAAGGCAACTACATATCCTGCCATACCCAAGTCAAACGCCCTGTTCGGCTTTACAAGCGACTCGGGAACTCCCTCCATGATTGCGAGTGGGACCGCAATAAGGATCACTTGCATGGGTACTGCAAGTAGTTGCAAGCCCCCGTGAATTGCCATAAGATCATAATTTCCATCATTTGTCTTTTTTCGGACCAGTTTTGCCATCTTCCCATACGGGGTATTTTGCAGATACAGCCTAGCCCTGTCTACTAACTCAGGATCACCTCGTCTCGGACTAAGCCTCAGAAATGCAAGAATACCTCCTTGATTTGCGACAAAAAAAGGCCTGAAGCCACCAAGGATGAGTGCTAGCCCTATAGAAACCATGCCATAGTACAGCCCCGCAATTACGACCCAGTGGATCAGGTCTGTCCTGATTCCAACCGATGCGGTATCGTAATTGATGTCAACCAGATAAGTTAGCGAAAATAGAACTATAGGGGCCATGGTTATCTGGATGACGACAAAAAGGACCAGTAGCAACCTCTTGATCACTATCGCACGGTCCATCATATTGTTTCGCGCCAGTGCGTTGTACCATAAGCACTTCATTACTCAGATGGTTCCTAGTGGCCTTTATTCGCCCGATTCTGATATTCCGGCACATTTTCTGAAAACAAACCGTTTTCCCCAACCTTCTTACAGGGAGGAATTTCGCAAATTATTGTCAATGAGTTCCGTACGAGCACTAGTCCTTTCTTCGTTGCTACTAGCAGTTAGCTTCTCTCAGTTCGTAGTAGATATGTCGGATGTCTCGGACAAAAGAAATTACGTTGGTGCAAAGAATAACCCTGTGGATTTCGAGGTCACGGGTATCGAGATTGGGAATTCTAGCCTCTCGCCAAGATCATGGTCTCAACCTGACTCCAGCTTACAGGAGTATATGACCAAGGGAGAAACCATCCAAATAAATGTCACATTTCAGCAGATGGGAGTAGATCCTTCCCCGGTAACGACCGACGCAAAACTCGAAGTTTGGCACCCAATAGGTGTGATAATCAACGAGTGGACATTCAATATCACTCTCGCAGCAGGCCAATCCACGAAGGTAGATTTTGTCTGGACCCCCTCGATTGCCCACAGTAGTTTAAGCGACGATGGATGGCTAACGGGAGGGGTCACATTCCGAGGGATGGTTTTACCGGAGATCGGCGTAGATGGCGACGATACGAATGATATCCTCGACCGCGACGTACCAATCGCATATTGGTTCGATCCAATGGAAAACGGATTCTGTGAAGACGAAGCAAACGAGGGAAAATTCTGCACAAACAACGCAGTCCCCTTTGGAACTCCAACATGGTACGCAGCTGGATATACTGATGGATACCAACCGGACACCAACAATTTCCCAACCGGAACCTGGAGGATGGAGAACGAGTCGAGTGCTACAGGGGAGTGGCACTGGAAAGTTTCAGGAGACAATGACAATTATGCTTCAAACAGGTATGATAGACTTAGGTGGGCATGGCAGAGAGTAAACTCGAATGATGGATGCTCGGATCAGGTGTATGAGGATAGCCACGGACTTGGGTACGGCGAATACGACCCCATCGTGTCCGGAATCCACGGTGCAAACCTCTGCTTAGTAAAGGTGAACAGCCCACTACTATATTCAATCCAGATAGCCACTGATGCTTGGGGGGTAATGGGGGCCGGTGACTCGATTATGCTTGAAACTGACTCCGGTGCTGGAGGCAATGTCGAATATCTTAATTATTCATCCCGAAATATCTCATCCTCCGAGAGCGACTGGTCTAGGATAATATGGAATGCCACAGGAATGCATCAGAACGAGGGCTTTACGCTCTCCTTACTGTTTTTGTCCAACTCATCTTTCTCTGATGAAGGAATACATATCGACTCTCTGATAATATTCGCGATTGAAAAGGGAGACGAATACACTCTGGATGCTCAGTGCAGTTTTCCGGATAATTTCGGGGGTACTATGGTCTTTGATCCAGATTCTGAGGGGGGGAACACCATTCTGGTAGAGGCGGCCGATCCCGAACCACCATCCTTGCATTGCCGTATCTTCAACAAAGGATACATCGACACAACACTAAGATTCTACACTGAAGTATCAAACGATTCATGGATGTCACAATATCCCTTGAGAATTGACTCGAATAACTTTAATGATCATGACAATGAAGTCAAATCTAACACCATCAAGGCCAGGACTTACACGGATGCATGGTTCAATCTTTCTATCCCCGATGGTGCCCCTGTTCAGGACCTTATGTGGTATACATACCTCAACGACGGTATTCTAGGCTTCCAGGACACAAAATACTACGTCGAGCTACCAGTCACGGTAAAGTCGACATACAGGATGACACTGAAACAGGAGACTCTTGCTAATCCAGCGGCAACTATTCTGCCGGGCGGCACAGCAAATATCTCCATGGAATTAAAGAATACAGGCAATCAGTTCTCTTCTTGGAGCCTAACCGGCGAATTTGCAGACCCTTCTCTCTCCTATGAAAATCTGAAATGGTATGAGACTGGAGGAAATGAAATTCAGATTGTTAACATGACTCCTGTTGAGGAAATCACACTAAACGCAGAAGTTTCGATACCTCTGGGTATGCAACCTGGTACTTATGCCCTAGATTTACTGGCAAGTCCGCGGCTCCCGAATACATATCAAGCAACATCAAAGATCTTCATCGAAGTCCCAGTCTTCCATGATCTTATCATCGCACCGGTGAAGAACTCAATGCTCGCACCAGCCAACGGAGAGAGACAAAGCGTGACAATATTCCTTTTCAATGAAGGGAATACAGAGGATACATTCGATTTGAGGGTAGATACAGACAATTGGAAACTGGAAGCCAGCTTAAGCACTGATGAGGTGACATTGGAAGCCAATGGTGGACAGGTCACTGCCTCGCTAATTCTGCCGATGCCAAAAATGGTAGAAAATGGGACTTACAGGGTCTCGATGATCGGGACCAGCCGTTCCGATCCAACCTACCAGTCGGTGACCAACTTTTACCTAACTGTTCCCAAGACATACCTAGTAGAGGTTGAAGATAGGGACTTGTCTCAGGAAGTCTTCGCTGCTGGTACAGACCCTAGAACACTAAAGTGGGAAATACATAATTTCGGAAATGAAGACGACTCATTCCAGATAGAACTTGAATTTCCATCAGATGTCAATGCATATGTTTCTGGCGTCTCTGGCGGTAAAACACCATACATAGCCCCCGGAGAATCTCACAACGTCAGCGTGAGCTACTCATTCGACGCCGGTGTCGAGGGAGTCAGAATAATCAATCTAATTGCAACTAGCATTGAGTCAGGGATTTCGACCGAGGCAGAGGCACGGTTCGAAGTAGGCACGGTCGGATTCCTACTTGTACTCCCTCCTTCTTCATCCCAATCAAATGCCGGGGAAATTTACGAATCAGGAGACGATTACACCATAGTTTTCACAGTTCGAAGCGCTCATCCGGAGTTAGAGCAACAAATCAGGGCAGATGTGGAGCTAGACAATCTATGGACCGTATATGACGCCAGGGTCGGTGACGAAGATAGGAACTTCGTATTGGACGCTGGAGAAAGCAGAAATATTACCATTCATCTGGATGTTAGGGAAGAGAATTTGGAAAATCTAGCAGCAAACGTAGTGGATTTCAACGTCACATTGGTCATAATAAGCGACCTTGATACAACTAAGAAAACATCAATGATAACGCTGTACAAGCCAGATCCAATACCCGAGGGGCCTGATGTGGAAGAAGTTGGATGGTTAGCTGCAAATTATTTGCTCATCTTGGTCGGAGTTGCATTCATCGGAGGGATAC
>CACGIM010000029.1 GCA_902573115.1 uncultured Candidatus Poseidoniales archaeon | reverse complement strand
CAATGGGCGCTTGGAGGTAGTTGTATGAGAGAAGGTGCGTCAAAGAGTATGAAGCTGAATAGGGACTTGGAGAAATACATCGAGAAAGCCCTTGAACAGGAAAGACCCGTTAAAATAGGCTGGGGAAGAGCGGGGGACGAACGCCCAAAAGAGGGCGAGTTTGGAGTGATGGGTCACCTTCCCGAGGGGGCAAGAGTTCTGTGCCTTGGAAATCTCGGAGAATGCGTCGGTATGGCCAATGGAGGGGGTACGCTCACACTCAGAGGAAGTGCTGGGTCAATGCTAGGTGCTTTCCACCAATCTGGAAAGACAGTAGTCGAGAAGGATGTAGGTGCAAGAACTGGTTTCAAAATGATGGGGGGCGATATTTCTATCCAAGGTTCAGTTGGCGATGAGGCAGGCGCTGGAATGGCCGGAGGTACAATTCTGGTTAGGGGGCATTCAGGGAATAATCTCGGGGCCGGAATGACGGGTGGCGAAATCGTTGTTATGGGTTCTGTGGGGTCAGATCCCGGGATTGGGATGGCTGGAGGTAGGATCATAATTTCTGGTAGTTGCCCCCCTCCTCCGGAAGGAGTAGATATGAGATCAATCAAAAAGAAAGAGATATCTGAATTTGGACATCTTCTAGATCCACTAGGCCTTTCCTTGAATGAAGATGCTTTAGTTTTGGAGTCTGCAAATGAAGTTTTGGCTACCGACTACTTACCAGATTTTTCGATTTCCGAAGGATTCGAAAAAATCTCCTTGGTTCAAAATGAAGATGCTATTCCGGAACACGCACCACTTGATCATCTGACATTATTAGTTGCTAGTGATTCTGAAACTGATGGCGTATTACTTCCAATTCCATGGATAGTAAGTTGTGAATCAGCAATAGGTGATGATTGGGGGGGGAGCGGAAATTCCAGCCATGGTTAAGGCCGCCCCGAGAGCTAACGATTTGTTGCTGGTTGGCGCTAAGGAGTTAGGAAAATGTGTCAAGAACTTAAAATTATGTTCGGGACTGGTTTTCGATGTTTCAGAGTTCCCGGGGCTGAATGATGCTGAGATCGAAGCAATGCTAGTTTCATTACGTAGCAGGATGGAAGACCGGGCGATAATACTTCTAAGGGGCAATATTGGCAGGATTGAGCAATTATTTAGAGTAGTAATGGACTTAGAGTTAGATGGGGCGGTTGTTGAATGTGCGACACCGAGTGGATCTAGATTGGCTTCAGCGTTGCCCAAGATAGGCTTGGCTTCTAAGGCAATGGGGATTGGAACGACTGGAAAATTCGTATTCATCGAAACAATGAATGAACCGGATGCAAAGGACATGCTGGTCGCTATTGGTTCTGGATGTACTGGCTTAATTGCGCCAACTTCGGGAGGAGACTTGCCTTCGAAGTTGGAAAAATTGGAATCAGAGCTTAGAGGTTGGATGAAAGAAATTGGAATTGATAGAATGGAACGAATTGGCAGAAGGAATCTCCGAGCTACTGATTTCGACACGGCAGCAATTTCCGGACTTAGGCTCCTTGGATACGATCGACCTTTGAAGATGTGGCTAGATTTGAGGTGAAAACATGCCTACTTTGGAATTTAAACACTCAGCAATTAGGTACATACAGGGGCTTAGAGGTATAGAACATGAACCAGAGTCATGGTCGAACTGGCTGGTAGAATTAGGTTGCCCTGTTGATGCAAATGATTCGGAGGCTATTGAGGTAGAGGTTTTTCCGGATAGGCCAGATCTTCTGAGTCATGAGACGATTACGAGGGCTTCCAGGGCATTCCTCGGTTTGGCAAAAAACGATGTTGCTATGGAAGTCATCAATGGAAGAACTGAAGTCGAGGTTGATGCGTCTTTAGAAAAGGTCAGGCCGGTAATTATGGGCGCTATTGTAAGAGGCGTGAAAACCGGATCGACTCCTGAAGAGAGGGATGAATTTATTCAATCACTGATGGATCATCAGGAAAAACTGCACATGACTCTGGGAAGAAAAAGGAAGTTCTCCTCGATTGGGGTTCACGATCTTTCATCCCTTGAACCACCCTTCAAGGTAATCACTGTCCCGGGTGATTTTTCTTTCACCCCTTTGGCTTGCTCCGATTCGATGACAATATCCGAAATACTATCCGAGCATCCAAAAGGAACGGAATATTCGCATCTGATGGAAGATTTAGACGAATATCCCGTAATTATTGACTCAAATGACCAAGTTCTTTCTTTCCCCCCAATCATCAATGGTAGCCATACGACCGTGCACGAAGGTACAACTGACTTCTTCATTGATGTGACTGGTTGGAACGCCCGTGCATGTGAGGCCTGCCTCCTTCTCATCTGCCTATCTATGGCGGAGAGGGATGGCATTGTAGAGGGGGTCAAAATAACAGGTTTTGATGGATCCGAGGTAATTAGTCCTCGTGGAGATGCCAGAGAACATAGGGTCCCAGACCGATTAATTAAGAAAATTCTTGGAGTTGTACTAACCTCGGCAGAGCTCTCCGAATCCATTGAAAAGATGGGTGGCAGGCTAGAGCAAAGCAGGACAGTAACTGACGGCCCTAATGACTATGAAAGATGGTCAGATTGTGTTGTAGGCGAAATTGAGCATATAATATCGATGCCGAGGTGGAGAAGTGACATCATGCATCCAATCGATATTGTGGAGGATATCTCAATCGGGTATGGATTCAAAAATTTGCCCGAGAAGTATTCCAGCGTACACATTGACGCAATCCCCTTGGATTCATCGAATCAAAAAAGAAGGTTTGGCGAGAGTATGCGAGCATGCGGCCTTCAAGAAGTCCAGAGCCTGACGCTTTCTAATGAAAAGGATCAGTTCGAGCTTACAAGATGGGAGAACCAAGGACGAGTTACGGTAATTTCAAACCCGATAACATCCGATCACACCATACTGAGGCAATATATCCTACCTTCATTACTTAGATTGCTTGCTGCAAACAGACACCGTGAGCTCCCCCAGAGAGTCTACGAACTTGGAGAAGTTGTCAGGGACTCGAAGAACAAGATAAGAGGTGGTTGGGCTTGTGCGGAATCAGGCAGCGGATTTACCTCAGCAAAGGGGATATCCTTAGCTATGCTAAGGGATATGGGTGCAGATTTTAGCGATGTTCAGTTTGAACCCACGGCAAGTGGGGACGGTCCATGGATTATGGGTAGGGGAAGCAAAATACTTGTCAAAGGAGTAGAAGTTGGAGAATTTGGTGAGGTCTCTCCCGACGTAAGTGGGTCGTTTGGATTGAAGTCCCCCATTCATGCAGGGGAAATCGATTTAGTGGCGATTGGAGAAATAATCCCCGATCCTTTAATTTAATCATCTTCGGTTTTTTTTGAAAGCAGGCTCATAGCATCTTTGAACTTCTTTCCTTCGAGGTGATTTTCCTTTTTGTCGATCTTTTTTTCTCCAGTTTTTCTCTCGTATTTTACTACATTTTTTGTGTAGCTAGACCGGGAAATACTTGGTTTTTCGGATTTCTTCTTCCTGAATGGCCATATCGGTCCCATAGCTGGCGAATAGCGCGTACAGACATCAGTATTTCCCCTAATTACATCAAATGTACGTAGTTTTCTTGAGGTTGACGTATTTGGATGAGTCGTGAAGGAGTACGATATTGGAGTGGACGAGGCAGGGAGAGGGCCTGCAATTGGACCTCTGGTGGTGTGCGCATTTTCTATAAAAAAATCAGAAAGAAAGTATCTAGACGATCTTGGCGTTCAAGATTCAAAAAAAATGAGTAAGAAAAGGAGAGAGTTAGTTTACGAGAAATTGATGGCGAAATCTGAGGAGCATGAGTGGGGAATAGGGGTAGAAACATGCCATCCAGCGGATATCGACAAATGGATGGAGACTGGAACGCTAAATTCACTTGAAGTCGAATTATTCGCGAATGCGATTAAACGGGCTGGAGTAGCCTCATCGGATGTAAACTGCCTGTCCCTAGACGCTTGTGATGTAAATGAGGAGAGGTTTGGGAGAAATGTCTCCGAAGTGCTGGGAAGTAATTGGGATGAGTGTAAAATAGATTCAAGACACAAGATGGATTCAAATGACGTATTGGTTGGTGCAGCGAGCATAATTGCGAAGGTAAATAGAGACAAGGAAATTAGTATTTTATCGAGAAATGAGGGTTTGGACCTTGGTTCGGGATACCCATCCGACCAGGTAACAAAGCACGCTATTGACTTACTCTGTTGTGGGAAAATGCCCCATGAGATGCTAAGATGGAGTTGGGCAAACGTTCAGAGATCATGGATAAAACAAAACAATCGACCTTTTCCAAACAGATTTCCAAGAACCTCAAAAAACAGCCAACAGACTCTAACAGACTGGAATCAGCAAGAATGGTGAAATGTGACCGTTGCCCGGTTATGAATACAAGTATGGTTGAGGAGATTGATTGGGGGCCAGAAGTGCCCATTGTGGTTCGCAAATATGCGCTTCAGAACTCCATTGAGTATGATGGAGATGGTCAGGAAGGGAGTGTCCTAGGAAGAGTGCTGTCTGAAAGGCAAGACCTTAGAGCTCGGGCAAAGAGTCTGTTAGAACTGGTTAAATTAGAAGTAATTAGGGCAAACAAGACATTCAAAGAACTAGGTGCTCAGAAGGTTGTCTCAGAGCTTGAGGCTATTGACCCCGGAGCGTTGACTAGGAAGAAGCATCGGAAGTCTGAGAGCCTCAGGGAGTTGCCTGGTGACACATCGGAAGTGATAGTTAGGTTCGCACCAAATCCGAACGGACCACTGTCAATTGGACATTCTAGAGGCGTGGTGATCAACTCTTCTTACGCTGAGATATACAGTGGTAAAGTGGTCCTGAGATTTGATGACACAGATACAAAGGTGAAGCCACCACTTAAGGAAGCCTATGATTGGATTAAGGAGGATTTTGAATGGCTTGCGGGTAGGCCGGCGGATATTGTGGTAATTGCAAGCGAGAGGATGCCGGTTTACCTGAATTACGCAGAAAAGATGATTTCCGAAGGGTTCGGATACGTATGTCGCTGTAGCGCAGAGGATTTCAGAGCATTAAGAGAGTCGAAATCTGAATGCCCCTGTAGGGACAGACCGCTGGAAGAAAATCTAGAAGATTGGGGGAAGATGAATTCTGGGATTTTTCTCGAAGGGGAGGCAGTTGTGAGAGTGAAGACGGATATGACGCTGCCTAACCCCGCATTGAGAGACTGGCCTGCCCTGAGGATACAGCACTCCGCGCATCCAATTGTAGCGGACAAGTACAAGGTTTGGCCTTTGCTTGATTTCCAGAGCGCTATAGAAGATCACGAGCAGAGAGTCACTCACATCATTCGTGGCAAGGACCTTATGGATAGCACAAGAAAGCAGACTCTCCTGTACAGTCATTTTGGGTGGCAATACCCAGAAACACTCTACTGGGGAAGGGTGAAAGTGCATGAGTTTGGGGGATTCTCAACATCATCAATGCTAAAGGCGATTAACAAATTAGAATATGAGGGTTGGGATGATCCGAGACTCCCAACAATTAAGGCTCTACGCAGAAGAGGTTTTGATTCCCAGTCTATCAAGAATATGTGGTCAGAAATAGGCCTCACCCAAAAAGACATATCAATATCAATGCAGACATTGGAATCTCTAAATTCTGGATTAATAGACTCAAAATGTGAAAGGAGGAGCTTTGTCGCAAATCCTGTTAATTTGGAAATAAAAACAGATTTCAAGAATTCTGAGATTTTGTTGCCAAGGCACCCCGAAAGTAAAATTCCAGGCAGTAGAGAATGGAAATTTGAGAGCTCTATACTAGTTCAGTCATCAGACTTGATAGATGGAAAGGTTAGGTTAAAGGATTTTGCAGACATATATATCTCTGACTCTGAAGCGAAAATTGAGAGTTTGGACAGATCGGACAATAGGCCGATTATCCAGTGGCTCACTAAGGGGGTGGCCCGGGAAGCAACTCTTTCGATTCCTAAGGAAGGAGGAGATGAAATAATTCGAGGAGTGGTTGAGGGATTTGAAATAAGACTAGGAGAAGTATACCAATTAGAGAGGATTGGTTTTGCACGGGTCGATGATATAGTCGAGGGTGTAGTCAGGCTGCTTTGGCTTCACAACTAGGGCAATAGTGCGAATCAGCATAAAATTTGCACCTGTTGGCGTCGCATTGAAGGGGATGAGTAGAATCAGACGACTGTGGGAGGGGCAGGACCAAGGTTTGTTTTGATCATCTCGGCATTGATGGTGTCAGTGATTTTGAGTCCGATTCATACGGTTGCGGATGGTACAACCTCGTGTTGTGAGTCTACTAATTTCGATCTCTTTCTACTAGGTGAGCCTGATAATGGCGGGCTTACCCCGTTCGATTCTGAGCTTGACGAGGAAGAGTCAGTGGAGGTGACCTCTTCCATATTTGGAGAGGTCGAAATTGGCACTTGGTCAATAGAGTGGGGCGAATCAGGACAATATGCCGCAGGACAATGGACATTCAGCATTCCCTACGAGGTAGTACAGGCCTCGGGACTGGCTGCAAACGCAACGGTGGTCATCAAGATAGGGGGAAACACATACGAAAGCTCCTCTGATCTACCCGCAGTGATGTTGGACGGTACCGGAGAGCTTCAAGTGCCGATAGAGGTTCAACAAGGAGAGTTCTCAAAAAAACGATAACATCCAAGTGACTTTCTCAGTCAGAAATTTGGTGTTCTCAAATCCAACTAGCGACTCGGGAATAAATTTCTTCTGGGGTTCAGAGGAAAATGACGCATCAATTTCTATGAGTTTTCCACTCGTAGGCGTGGAAATAAGGGAGGCTAGCGTTAGAGGGAACCTGGTTTTCTTCCCCGTCAGATTGACCTCGGGTTTCGGAGATAGGTTCTGGACCTCATCTAGTGGGAGCTTACTGGTACAGAATGTAGAAATTTCTGAAAGTCCAATAGTGAACTATAATGATGACTGGGTAGATGTAACTTTTGTATGGGACCCCGGAAGCTCTGGAGGTGGTGCAGTAAGAACAGACTTCCAAATAACCCCTCAGCAGACATTGACTATCGATGCTGATAAGTTGCATGAGATTACATTAGGACAAAACACCGGCGATAATAGCTGGTATCCAGAAGAAGAACCACCTAGGACAGGAGGTTCATCATTGGAGGTAATAATCGACTGCGATTATGATGGCAATTCAATGAATAAGGACACAGCAATAAGATTCGATGGGGCAATGTCACAGTGGATGAGGTGGGGATTGGACAACATTGGGAATAAGAGCCTTGGATCAAATAGTTGGTGGCGGAATCTCAACACATATTCCGACACCGTAGCGTCTACGGAAAAACAAAACGGCAGGGTTGACAATTCTGAGCAACAGGCTCTTGAAAACCATCTTAGAGGTTCGAAGTCAGACTTGAAATCCTTCTTGACAAATGGACTGATGGTGAGTCCTAATTCTGTTTTTGGGACGGATCCTGTAGATTTTGGACCCATGGAGGTTACCATAGATTTCGGGGCCTCAAGGGCTTTTAATTCGGACAGCATATCAATCAGGATAAGCTCATCATATTACGTAGATGATAATAGTAGGCAAACCTTGATTGAAGATTTCATTAGACCTGGTGGGTATGACTTCTGGGAGAGGGTTGACCTATCTTTTACGGTAAGCACGGGAATGCTTTCCGGATTTGGTGGCGTGAGCTCTGACAATGAGGAGGTTGAGTACACCCACAGAAGGTGGATAGTAACCGAAATCCTGACTTTGGAGGAGTCGGATATACAGTCTGACTCCGACTACAGGGTGGAATTTGTTGCTAGCAACTCCCTTTTATTTAGCCCCCTTATCTCTGCTGTGATTTCTGTTTTCGCCCTAGTAATCGCAATAGGAATTGGAATGGCATTAACCAGAAATAGAACCAGAGTACCTAGTATGATTATGGTCGGTGTACTAGGTGTTCTGTCACTTTCCATCTATTGGTATGGACTTCCTATGCCGATTGTTTTAGGGGTCGTGGCTTCTAGTGTATTACTTGTATTCCCAGCTGCAATAATATCCCCCAAAAAGGAGTCAACCGAAGCAAAAGAAATAGGTCGAGTAAGAGTAAAATGTCCTTCTTGCGGAAAGAGAAACCGAGTAGAATCAGACATAAGGCCACTCAGAATAGAGTGTAAGGGGTGTAATAGCACACTTAGAATAGAATGATGCTTGCCTAACTTGATCTTCTACTTACTGAAGAAACTAACAAGTTCCTTTCGAGATAAGTAAATCTGCAATAACAGATGCAGAGTTGCGCTGGTCTGATTCCCTCCAGATTTCTGAAAGCTTGAGCATTTGTGAGGCTAGGTCAGTTTGCCAATCTACCCCAATTATGCAGTGCCAGATTAACTCCTCTAGTCTGGCTGTGGTTGGGGTATTTCTTACAATCGCGGGTTCAGCCAAAGAGTCCATTGCGATTTCCTTCTGATTCATATCTAAAGAATTCCATATCTTTGATATTCTAGCTAATTCTCCTTCTTCGATCCACTCGTAATTTCTTTTTTCTGGATTGGGTATCTCAGTTACAGGGACTACCTTGATTGAGCCCTCTTCGGAAAGGAAGTCCCGCAATGAAGTATAGACTGGATCGTAGGTCGTGTCTAATGCCCCATCAATCCAATTGCCTGATAACACCCAAGGCCTCATCCTCCTCAGTCGTTGGCTAGAGGGAGAAATTATCTGAGCGAGTGCATGAGCTTGAGCTACTGTGCTTAATGTGCCCTTTCTAGAATCTCCCTTCTTCCCCCTGAGGCCCTCGACAGTCTGAGGGGAAATTGTAGTTCCAGAATAATTAACAACTCCCTCATTCTTTATTTCTGGAGCTTCAACGATTTTAATAAATATAGAAGAGGATGGGTTTTCAGACGAGAATCTTCTTCTGTATGGTATATTTTCATCTATCAAAGATGCTTCTAAAGGGGCTATTGAAAGAGCTCCTTTGAGTGTTGGGGGTGATAGAATTAGAATTGATTTGGTAGCCTTAGTAAAACCTTCAGCGGACCTCTCAAGTGATTCTCTTATGGAATAGAATGACTGGTGTTCAATTAGCTGTCGCACTATATCTTGCCAAACTAAAGGAGTACAAATCAGTAGTGATTACTCGACCATGAGCCTGAGTTGGTCCCTCTTGTAGGTCCATTCGGAAGCCAGTCTATCGTTATCTTTGTAATATCTAGACAATCTCCTAATTTTTGACTCGCACAACTCTAGCTGTCTTCTGTTATGAACATCCTTTGAGTTTTGGGAAAGATGATCGATTAACCTGAGGGCCCTCCTCATCAAACTCATTAGGTCTTCGGGGTAGCCTGTATCCTTGCCTAACCTTTGGAGAGTTTGGGATACTCGCTCTCCTGT
>CACGIM010000028.1 GCA_902573115.1 uncultured Candidatus Poseidoniales archaeon | reverse complement strand
ATGATAGTACCAGTCCAAACGAATACAGCACAGCTCCGATTACAATTGCCCTCCTGTCTCCGATCTTCTCAGCAATGGCTCCGAATATCGGCTGACCGAATCCCCATGCTAGATTTTGAATTGCTATTGCTAAGCTAAATTCCGCCCTACCCCATCCAAAATCATCTGCTATCGGTATCTGGAAAACCCCGTATGAGGCTCTGATCGCAAATCCTACCAGGGTGATTATGCACCCGATTGCCAGTACTGGGGTTAGAAGGGGCGCACATTTACGGTCTGAAATACATGGGAACTCTTTACGGGATCGTCTTCTTCTCCCATCAGCTTGGTAGCTTCATCGGAGTCTGGCTTGGAGGGGTGTTGTATGACCAATATGGGACATATACTCTCGTATGGTGGGTAGGAATCGCCGCTGGGGTTTTCTCTGCAATCATCCATATTCCAATTAAGGAGGAGTCGCGAATCTCAGGTAGCCTTACATCATCCTCGTAAAATGAATCTAACTTATGGAGAAATCATAGAGTGTCGGTGCCACGGCATCCGCATGACGGTGTTCAAGGCCTACGACATTAGGGGTATCGCGGGGGATGAGCTAGACGCAGAATTTTCAGAGCGCTTGGGCAAGGCTGTATCTACCCACTTAGAAGCAAGGTGTGTATCTGTTGTCAGGGATATTAGAAAATCTGGGCCTGTCTTGCATGAAGCCTTTGTTCGTGGGGTCCTGTCTACAGGAGCAGACGTGCTAGACCTCGGGATAACTACCACAGGGGTGCTATACAGGTCAATAGTAGATCTGCCGGTAGATGTTTCCGTAGCCATAACCGCTAGTCATAACCCCCCAGAATATAACGGATTCAAAATTTGTCATGGAAAGGTTCCTCTCGGAGGGGAAGAGCTTCAGGACATCAGAAAAACCTTCGAATCTGGTAATTTTAGACAAGGTAATGGAAACTACGTTCTAAAGGATGATTACGAAGATTCCTATATTGAATCCATAGTGAGCAGCGTGGGTAATCCTGGCAGGGATATCAGAATAGTACTCGATTGTGGAAATGCTGTTCCCGGACCATTGGCCGTCAGAGTTCTTGAGACCCTAGGTGTAGATGTAATCCCAATCTATTGCGATTGGGACAACTCATTTCCAAACCACCCTCCGGACCCAACAAGGCAGAAGAATATGAAAGACCTTGGAAGAGCGGTTGTCGAGCACGGTGCAGAATTTGGAATAGGCATGGATGGGGACGGAGACCGATTAGGAGTGGTTGATGAAGAAGGTGAATTTATACATCCAGATAGGCTTATGGGAATATTCGTCAAGGACGTTTTGGAGAGTTTGCCCGAAGAATCTACTGATGAGCAGCGAACTATTTTCTATGATGTAAAATGCAGTATGGCACTCAAGGAAGCTATAGAAGGACTAGGTGGAGTTCCCAAGATGGTAAGGACTGGCCATACCTTCATGAAATTAGAATTGAGGAATAATCCAGATTCCCCAATGGCTGGAGAAATGTCGGGCCATTTCTTCATGAACGATAGCTGGGATGGATTTGATGATTCAATATACAATGCAGCTCGGCTACTGCATATCATAGGAAGGGATGATTCCCCAGAGAAGGGTGGGCCCAAGTTTTCTAAGAGATTCGATTTCATGCCAGAATATCCTTCAACGGATGAGGGGAAGATTCCATTGGAGGGCGAAAGGGAGGATGTGATGACCTCCGTTAGAAAAGCGTTCTCTGATACCAATTTCTCGAGCGTTGACGGCATTAGGGTATCTTATGAGGGAGGTTGGTTTCTTTGCAGGCCCAGCAACACTGAGCCGATTCTAGTAATGAGAGTCGAAGGAAGAGACAACGAGACCGTTGACAAGATATTGTCTGATGTTAAGAGCAGAATAGGGCATCTTGCGGATATTGAACTTCTCGGCTAGTTCACCGATTCTCTTATGATAAATCCATTTCTGGGGCCGACTCTGCCACTGTAGCTTAGCCTGGTAGAGCATCTGATTCGTAATCAGAAGGCCGGGAGTTCAAATCTCCCCAGTGGCTCCATCATTTTGAAAGACCTAGGTCAGATATCTCCTTCTCAAACCTGATGAAAGAGTCCTTCAATGAGGCTATCACAGGCATCGGATAACCCGAAAGAAAGCTCATTGTTGAACCACCCCCCGTGCTATTGTGCGTTACTCGGTCCGACACCCCCCTACTGTTCACCAAAGCGCTAGTATGCCCCCCTCCGATAATCGTCATTGCCTCAGTCTCGGTACACATATTTAGAATCTCAATTGTACCAAAGGCAAACTCAGGTAGCTCGAAGTATGATGCTGGCCCGTTCCAAAGTACAAATCCGGCATCCTTAACCAAGGGCCTGATTAATTTCAGAGTCTCTATTCCCACATCGTAAATCGGATTCTCAGTTGGCAATTCTTGCAATGTCATTTGTATCCTTTCCCCGTCAAAATCTACTGCGATGTCAGTGGGCAGGAAGATCATTTCTGGATGGTTGTCGTGAATTCTCTTTGCAGTATTCCATGCTTCTTGGAAGTGGTCATTCAAGCTGGTCTTGATGAATTCCTTGTTTCTATCCCCTATGTCATGACCTGAAACCCAAAGCATGAGGTTTCCAGTGACGCCTACAAAGGCAATTTTATCGACATTCCCCTTTGAGATTAGATTCTCGGCCACTCTAACCGAGTCGTCGCATTTTGCCCCCCCCAATATTGCCAGATACGGCCGTGGTGGATTCCTTAGGGCTAATCTGAGGCTGCTAATTTCTCTCTCCATCAGAGTTCCCGCAATGCAAGGCATATGGTTGGTGAATCCCGTCAACGTGGGTGACCTTCTGTGTGCGGCAGCGAAAGCGTCGGTGAGGTAAACGTCAGATACCTGTGCTAGCCTTGTTACGATATCTGTTATTTCGGTCTCTTGGTTTGAATCGTACTTAATTCCATATTCCTCTTCCAACTCTCTTACATTATCCAAGAATATTATGTCTCCATCTTTCATTTTTGCAATTTGATTGAGTGCCTCGTCACTGCAAACGTCGGGGATGAAATCGATTGGTCTTCCAATTATTTTTGATAGCACCTCAGAGTGCTTGCGCATACTGGTGAAATCAGCCTTACCGGGCCTGGACTGGTGAGAAAGTAGTACCACTCTGGATGATTGGATTCTGTTCAGAGTCGGAACTATCGCCCTAAGTCTGCCGTCATCAAGTATTTGTCCCGAAGATGGTTCAATGGGAGAATTTACGTCGACCCTGAACAAGACTGTCCTTCCCTGAAGATCGACGTCGTCGAGGGTAAGTACCCCTTCCACGTTGACCGCAGAAAGATCATGGCTTTGGCCATTGTGTATGTACGAAGGAAGATTTTGCATCCAAAATACCTTTCACATATGCCGGTACAAAGGGTGCCATGGGATGGGACGCCTCTGACCTTACTGGCCCGGAAGAAGAAGATTGGAGGGTTCCGGTTTCTGAACTTGAAGATCGCCAGTCTAGGCTTTCCAGTAGGTTAGCAGTTGAAGGAATCGAGTCAGTCTTCATTGAGGATCCAGTTGAGCTATATTGGCTTACAGGAAGTCGCCAGAATTCTGCCTTTATTATTGGTGCGGAGGGTTCTGAAATAGAAAGTTCTCTTTGGGTTAGGAGATCAATATCCAGAGCCAGATTTGAGGGTGGCGAAGATGATTGCCCCCATGTAATTGAAAAGCACCCTAGGATGGGGGATTTGAGTCAAAAACTGAAGAAAATCGGATGTAAAGATCCTCCTGCCATGCTAGCTGAAAAGGTACCTCATGGGAGATGGAGCTTCATCAGTTCAAAGATCGCGGATTTCGGTCAATCGCCATCGGACTGCACCAGAATTTTGTTTGATTTGAGAGAGCGGAAATCAGATTGGGAGCTTGAAATGATCCGAAAAAGCGGGCAAATCAACCTATCCATGTTCGAAGCTATCAGAGAATCCGGAGGGCTTGGTAAGACAGAATTGGAGATGGCTGGGGCAGCCGAAGAGGTCAGCAGAGCAATGGGTTTTGGAGGTAGGATTAGGATGAGGAAGTGGCCTATGGATTGTGATAGAGTTGTCATTGCATCCGGTAGATCAGGAGGAGTTCCATCCTATTTTGACTCGGCAGTCGGGGGCATAGGAAGTAGTCCAATATCTCCTCTTGGTGCCGGTTTCTCCAAAGTGAAAGAAGCAGAACCCGTTCTAGTTGATATTGTCCACGTTCACAGGGGTTACGTGTCTGACTGCACCAGGATGTTTTGTCACGGAAGCCTGCCCAGTCAATGGGAAAACAGACTCGATGAAATGATAGAGGTGGCAGGTATTGTTAGGGGCACTCTCGCAAAGGGGCAAAATTGCTCCGAAGCCTGGGAAAAAGGTAGGAGAGAGTCAGTAGAAATGGGCTACTTGAATAACATCATGGGCATGCCTCCAAATCAAGCCAGTTTCTTGGGCCATTCAGTGGGCTTAGAGTTGGATGAGACCCCGGTAGTTGCAAAGGGATTCGAAAAGCCGTTGGAGATTGGAAGCACTATGGCAATTGAACCCAAACTCGTATTTGAAGATGGGGCTGTTGGGATAGAGGACACTTGGGTCAGATCAAGAGAAGGAATGGAGTGTCTTACCGCTGGAAATGCGTTTCCCAAACTGACGGAGTGGTGAGATGGTAAATTCTCCAAGTGTCGCTCATATGAGCTTGGCGAGATTACTTAGAGACAGGAAGGAACCTCATGGTAAAGCGATTACGGACTCGTCTATTCTGAAAGGGGTTGAAATAAGTGAGATTGGAATTGTTGAGTTGTGGATCAAGCCAAGAAACCCTCATTGTCCATGCTGCTTGGACGACCTATGCCAACTAAGAGACCAAGTAAGCAGGCAAAAGGGGGTTTCAGATTGCCACATCGAAGTTGTCGGGATACCACAATCAGACAGATGGACTGCTGCGGTGAACGAGAGATAATTTCTGAAAACGCTATCTCTCTTTTCCCCAATTGCCCCTTTCTTCCACTTCTTTGAGTTTTATCGCTATCCTAGTGTATAGCCACCAAGACATTACAGCGATACCAACAACAGAAATGACTAGTGAAAGCAGGAACTGGGGGTTGGTCAAATACGACATTCTTTCACCTAGAGGGGAGGGATGATGTCAATGTCGCAATCATCTTCAGGGACCAGGCAGCAAGAAAGTATTCCTCCTTGATCGACAAGATACTCATCTAGTCCAGGTGGAAGAGGCTCTGGTAGTTTCACCAATCCGTTAATGAGTCTGACAAGGCATGTGCCACAGTTTCCTGATGTGCAGTTTGTGGGTATATCTACTCCAGCATTTTCAGCAATTTGAGCAAAAGGAGTCTTTGACGAGATCTTAACTGAAGCTAGGAGTTCTGGGCCGCGAAAGAATCTGACCTTCGATTTAGTTCCTGACATCCGGATTTCACCGGTCCTCCCAGCGTGTCCATCTTCCGGTCTGTTTATTGAAAACCAACCCTGCCTTTTTCATCCATTTGTTGAACTTTGTAGCTCCTGCGCCTGTAGCGATGATGAATTCCTCCCGATCCTCCTGAGCCTGAATGTATCCCTTTGCGGCAATAGTCTGGTCTATCCACTCATCGATGCTCATCAAAACTCCCGAGAGAGTGCTCGATTCAAGAGCTGCCTCCAGCTCTTCGGCAGAAGCCCCTGCCGATTCCAGGTCCCTCTTCATCAGATCGGTTATAGAGCTAGATTTGTGCTTACTGGGAGGTCTGACGACAGGCATCATAGGCTTAATCTTGGGATCTATCTTGATTCTTGAACCATTATCCAGTCTTCCTTCGACCACCTGGGCCATAGGTGCGTGGAACTCTTCTTCGCAATCCCAGCATATGAAAGAAAAATCCGAAGTACCATCCATGATGTTGCTTCCTCTAGGATCCATCTCCTCTCCGCAGTGAGGGCACGCATGAAGGCAAAGGACGGGGGCAATTTTTCTCCTGAAGTCTACTATATCCTGCGGAGTTCCATCCAGCTCGAGCATCTCGTGGTCTCTGGCAGCCTCAAGCCCCCTAGTCTCCAGCTGATCCCTAAGCTTCGACCTTTGCTCATCCTTGGATTCATCATCCAAATTGTTCTCAAGCTTCACAATTAGCTCAATGGTCTTTCCAAGACGATTCATGACAAGTTTTTGATTCCTGAAAGCCTCTACCCTAGCTAGCCTCAGTTGCTCTTTCTTCTCCTGAAGCTCAGCATAGATGTCCTTCTGTTCTCTCTTGAACCTAGTCTCATCTATCTTGTCTACCTTTTTTTGATCATCAGACAGGACATCTGCAAGGAATCTCTGTCTGCTAGAGGAACGAGGTCCAGATTTTACAGCATCAAGCACCGAGTTAGCTACCTCTTTTTTTAACCCGTAGTTGTTAACAAGAGTGTCGGAATCCAGCTTCTTCAAATCGCCAATCTTGATTCCACCATCTGATAGAATCTGAGCTGTGGTCTCATCTATTCCTCTTCTTAAAAGAGCCAGATAGGTGTCCTTCTTTGCCATTACATCCCTTCCTATGCCGGGGTCCCCTTGCGATACCGACTAGTATGCGGGAAGGGGTAGGTCTCTATCAAGTAGATGTTAGATTGTTCCTGATTTGTCAGACTGAAACCATTTTTTGTGTAATAGAAACCCAGTTCTCAGGAGTAAGATTCTCTGGCCTAAGGTCCCCCCATCCTTCCTTCAACCCCTCGATTTCGGAATAAAGAAGATTTGAAACTGAAGCATTCCATCTTTTTTTGTGCCATCCAGTGACTCTGGATATCCTAGTTGGAGGATTGGATAGTAGAGTTTTCATCTTTCTCCTCCTATTGGCAAAACAGTGTTTTGTGATTACTCTGAACAACTGCTTATTCAATCCCTCCGCGCAAGTTCTGGTAACTGGTTTGAGAACAACAAGCCTAGAATTGACCCGGGGGGAAGGACTGAAACAGTTAGATGGTACCCTGTTGTCCAAGAATACATCGAAGTCCAGCCAAAGATTCAGACCTAGGGGGCCGGCATCATAGGGCAAGGACTTCATAGCCATCCTGTATCCAAACTCTTCCTGGACCAAAAGAACGCATAATTTCAAGGGTGAGTTCTCATGATACTGCCTAATTTTCTCCAAGATGGGGCTAGATATTTGGTAAGGAAGATTGGAAACTACATGAGAAACTGCTTTTGGCCAGCCCCCATTTAGTGCGTCTTGCAATTTTACCTCGAGTCCGGTTCCCCTGTTCTCGAAAACTCTTGCAAGATGTGATACTGATTCAGGGTCTATTTCCAACGCAGAAACCATCGAGCCCGTTCTTAGTAGCGCTAGGGTTAGTGAGCCTGCTCCTGGTCCGATCTCCAATACATGTGAGTCCGCGGAAAGAGGTATCCCGTGCTCAATAGCTAAATGGATTGATCTTTGTATCGATTCGTCGTCAATTAGGAAATGCTGCCCTAGAGATCTATCAGGCTTTGATCTATCTCTCCTTAAGTCAACTAAAAGACGGGTATCAAGACCCTCCAGCGACTCGCGCATATCACATCTCTGTGCGGACAAGCAAATCAAGTAAGCGGGGAGTCTGAGCCACATCTTCCATCTCCTTAACGTAGCGTTCAGCGAGAAGCCTGACTGATTCAACTCCGCATGCATCGTCTACCTGATCAAATGATTCCCAACCTGCCATTCCTCTTTCCCTAACCATTTGCTGAGCCTTAGAATTCCCAATCCCAGGTAAGAGCTGGAAAGCATGAAATTTCAGAGACATTGCGTTTGCGCTGTTGTAAAATGAGATATGTCTCTCGGTATCCTTGATTATAGACTCAGACAAAGCAGATACTAACTCTTGCTGAGATGAGCCGCTCAAATCTTTAAGTCTGACTTCCGATAAAATTCCTATGTTTTCCGAAGGAACTTCGACAAAATCACCTACAGAAATATTGCCAGGATCAGTAATTCTAGCTCTAACAAGATAGAGTGATGGTTCGCTAATGCATTGGACTTCATGGCCAATGGGTCTTCTGTCTAGGATGTCCAGGACTCGGACCCCAATTTCGTCATCCAAAGGACCCTTCTCGTCCTCAGGGTCATCTTTTTGATCCCTGTATTGCATAGCCTTCGTGCCTCCGAGAAGAGTTCTCCCTCTTGAATAAGTTGTTTTGAAAACATCACTAAAGCACGTGCTGCTTGATTACATCGATTACTTCCTCAACCTCTGAGGTATCCATTGCAATTCTCTTGCTGGCCACAATCACTCTGAGATCGGCAACATTGAGCGGAGAAAGTTCAGCTATTTTCGAGCACACCTCGGGATGCTGCATCAGCTTCTCATTTTCCATGAGTGCAGAGAATAGATTTCCGTAAACGGCTGGATCGGTTTTGATATCGCCAGTGGGGTGGCCGCTTGAGCTTGCCTTCCACTCAGCGTGCTGAAGCGCCATAGTCTGCTCATAGGAAATCTCTCCCCTTCTTTCTATAGCCTCGAGAAGCTTGTCCCTTACTGTGGCAAAATCAACAAAATTTTTCTCTCCCATAAAATTACACCTACTCAATTGGTTTCAGATGCTCAGGGCGTGCTACTACCGTCTTCATCATATTTCCATCCGAGACTTTGACCACAAAGGCTCTACCTTGTGTGCCCGAAATAACCCCAGTCTTTCCTTGGAATCGACGGTGGGGCATACCTCTCTGCTGGGCTCCATCCAAGACTATCGCTACCTTATCCCCTTCCTGATAAGGATGCATTGATCTGCTAATGAAGAGTCTTCGTCTTTCTCTTTTTCCCTTCCTTAGTATACTTCGAGTGCCCTGTCTGGTTCCCTTTGTCCTAGTGACCATAGTACCACGCCTCCACTATTGCGATTTCGGGCGACCTGTGCGCCATTCTTAAGGACTCGGATGTTGATTTCGGAGTCAATCTGTGTGAATCTCCTCGACGTCTAGCCAAATGACTTGGCACTCAGAGCCCACAGCACTCTTGACAGAAGGACTAGTTCTTCCTTCATCTGAGTGTACCAATTCTTTGATGTAAGTACCCGCCTCGCACCTCAGCGTTATTTCTATTTCATTTCCTTCTATTGACACCTTATCGACCGAAGATACCTTCCTTTTCCTTGTTTTCGCTGCTCTTCTGTGAGAGACTCTCTTGGGGGTTTCTTGGTTAATGACCTTCCCTGATAGAGAGAGAATTGCCTGTTTCGCTTCTTCCTCATCGCCCAAATTATCCACAGCAAAACGGATGGTATAGGTCTTCTCAGACCTTGATTGTTTGACCTCGTTTACCTTTTTTTTCGAGCACCAAATCAAATCATCCAACTCTACTCTACCGGAGGCATTTTGATTGACAAGTCTAACTAAGTGGTCCAATGGATACTCTCGGACAAGAGGGCGCTTTACTTCCAGTACAAAGGGACGGCCGGATCCAAGGCACCTTACATCGATATCCTCCCTACCCATTCCGTGGAAGGATGTGTCTTCCGCCCCGAGTTCTTTTCGTATTGGCTCGCCGATGAGGTCCTGAACGGAGTCCGGATATTGTAGGCCTGTGCCCTTGCAGGACTCACATCCATCAGCGCGTCCCCGGCAGGCTCGGCAAGGCCATCTAGTCTGAGGAATTTCTCGAGAAAGTTTCCTGTACCTCCCATACAGGAAAATTGGTCTGACGTCTACATCCACCCTAAGGGTGAGTCCGTCTACTAGAACCATTACATCTGGCCTTTCCTTTACGAAATCCACTTCCTTATTTATCTTTGAAATTCTGTGATGAATTGCTTCTACTAGGGCTCCTTTCAGAGGGTATGACCCTTGAGCACCATACTTGCTCCTAACTCGATCCTCTTCCTGAACCAATTCTTTGGGGAGGTGGATTCCGAATTGCATGGTGGAGAATTTGGTCTCGGATAGTGTTTCGAATACCCTATCGACGATATTGTCAATATCATCAAAGAGGTTTTCGCAAAGTGGGCAATAATCTTGCATTATGCTTGACTCTAGTTGGTTATCTTTCTCGTATGCATTGGCTCTGATCAAAGCGCCATTGTCCGGACCATGGGGCCCAA
>CACGIM010000027.1 GCA_902573115.1 uncultured Candidatus Poseidoniales archaeon | reverse complement strand
CCCGGGACTTTCCAAAACTCTTCAGGCTCTTCTCTTTGTATGGACTCCTCACCGGGAGAATTTGTAAAATTAGGCATTACGGATAAATCTGAACCCTGTCCACTTGGTTACTTTCAACCGAATTACAGGCAGATAGATTGTGCCCCTTCTTCACCTGGATTTTTTGTCAATTCTTCAAATCCAATTTCTGAGGTTCCATGCCCAGAAGGCGAGTATCAGCAAAATCAATCAAGCTCATCCTGCAATGCCTCGCCCCCTGGTTACTTTGTCTCTCTTTTCCCAGCAGTAGAGGCATCGTTGTGCTCCCCCGGGACTTTCCAACCAAACCATTCTAGTTCATATTGCTTAACTTCTAGCCCAGGTTTTTACGTTCCAGAGTCTGGTTCCAGTAGTCAGATTCCCTGCCCAAAGGGCACCTACCAGCCAGAGCAGTCCTCTACTAGTTGCATTCCTGCTAGTATTGGCAATTTTACTTCTTCTTTGGCCTCTTTACATCAAGAAATGTGCCCTATAGGATTCTTTCAGAATCAATCAGGACAGAGTAATTGTTTACCTTCTCCAGAAAATTACTATTCGGATAAGGCCGGCATGAGTCACCCACTGAAATGTCCGGGAAATGGCTCGAATAATGGCACTGGAAATCAGAACTTTTGGTCTTGTTCCGGATCCGACCAAGATGGTGACGGTATTTTGGATAAAATTGACGAATATCCTCACCTAGCAAGAAATCCTAATCCATTTATGTTATCTCTAGTTTGGCTAATTTGCTCATCTATTTTCGCTCTAGCAATTAATAAATTCAACTCAACTGGAAAGATCATATTAGAAGAGGAGTGATTTGAGTGATTGAAAAAATTGAGCTTGTGGCAACTAGAAATCCATGGTTCATAATTGGAACCGCTTCTTCAATTCTGGTTATCCTACTGTACTCGTTAGCTCCTGATGATTTGGAATTAAGAATGGCGACCCCTTTCGCATCGAGATTCATCTGGACTCCCTTTATTCCATTTTTTGTAGGTTTATCTTCGTTTTCTTTTCTTTATGGGAGTATCTCAGGTGCCTTTGAAAGGCTGCAAACTTACACTGCAGCGGTCCTATTAACAATCGTAGTGGTTATTTCGTTTCAATTTTCAATCGCATCCCCAATGGGCCCAGATGGTTGGTTTTTTGTGGAGGCAACAATAAGATTCAGGGATTTTGGATCATTGACAAGAGAATATTACTCGTATTTTGACCATCCAATGATAATGATGATATGTCAGCCTTTCATTACTATTTGGCCAGCAGAGGCAGCATTGATTTGCACCGTATTTGGTGTGATTTTGGGAGTTGCATATTTCTCAATCATACTATTTGCATTATACGAGCATGAAAATTTTGAGAAGTGGGGGGTGATTGGTGCACTGGTAATTTCAGCATTACTCTCAATATATTGGAACCCAGTTCAATTCTCTGCCCAGCTCTTATCTCTGGTGTTGATATACTCAATTTTCCACATTCTACTTGGAGCAACTAACAATTCTTCGATAATTATAGCCGTAGTAATCGCAATAATCCTACCAGTGTCTCACCTGTTTGCTCCAGTATTCTTAATTTCTGCTTTACTTGCAGAGGCATTTCTCAGGACTGATCTTTCCAAACGGGCCCTCGTTATCTCTTTTATTTGTTCGATTTCCTTTTTATTCTGGAATTTAACTCAGGCAGAGGCATATTTCCTAAACCAAATAGAACCTCTTCCTTATATCGCTAAAAACTACATAACCTCCCTACCCTTTACATTATTTTGTTGTATATTGCTACATGCAACCGTCTTTTATCGATTAAGAAAACTTGGCCCAAGAACTGAAGCCGTGTGGGGGGATGGCTCTGGAATTAGGAACCTGAGCATACTTGCTGGATGCTTCGCGCTTCTACCAGTTCTGTACATCCAAGACGCGGCAACATTGGCGGCTCGATTTACTCCGAGACTGATAATTTATTCGATAGTACCCTTGATTGTATGGTCCCGATACCCCTCAATGTGGGTAATCAAAAAATTGGATAGGGAACTCACCAAAGAAGCTAGGAAAATAATAATTGCAGTAGCAATGACATCAATCCTTTCTGCAGTGACTGTTTTTGGGCATGTGAACCTATCTCAAAGGACTTGGATTCTCCCCGTAGACACTATCGACTGCTGGGAAGACTCTGAAGAACTTGGGATCCCAGTGTTGATGACAAGAACAAAAATGTCGATGGATGACAAATACTACGAGGGCAGCACGATTCTAATCAGCCCAATGGTGATTTCCCCAACTCTTCCACACTACTATTACAAATTGATCGACAATGGAGACGGTTCCATTTCTGGATCATCAGAAATAAGCGATGACATAGTGGCCATAATTATGACTTCAGATATGCCAACTAGGATAGAACGGAATGGCCCCGACATAAATTATTCTAATTTCACAATTCTGGGCTCTACATCCAATGCTTGTGAGTATTGGGTGAAGAATGAATTGATCGATAATCTCGATACGGAAATCACTTGGGACACTGAATTTATTACTGAACATGAGACCCCGTGAATACAATAAAGATGGGTTTTAATGGTCAAGTCACCATCTACTAACAGGGATTCCTTCCTACTGGTAAGTGCCAATTTAACGGTAGCTATTCTGGGTGTGATTTCGCAATATTTGGTATTGGTTTCACTGGAAACTATCGAATATGGCTTTTGGGTACTATTACTTGATGCGACATTGACAATTGGAATACTGGTCGATTTCGGTATTCCAGATGCAATGATTCGCCTTTGGAACGGTTCCAGAGAGGATGTAAACAGGGTGGTTGCCAGAGGTTTATCGGGCCAATCAATGATAGCCACTGTTCTGATTGCCCTTTCAATACCAATTTCACTTTATTTCGATTTCGAATACACAAATAGTTTTTCACTGGTATTGATGGTTATAGGATCAATCTTACTATACCAATTGGGCTCACTTAGGATCGGTCTAAGGATGCTAGGAAGAGCAGACGAAGAGTCAATCGCTCTTGTTGTTGATCGTATCCTATTCATTATAGCACTGTATATCTCAATAAGAATTGGCCCAAACATAAACAACCTCTCCATTGCATTTGTTTCAGCAGCAATATTTTCGTTTTCATACACCGCATGGAGATATCTGGAAAATCGCGAGCCACCAAGTAAATCCCCTAATGAGGGTGCTTCTGGTATTTTCGAAGGAGCTATTCCAATCATCATCTCTGCTTCGCCATTTGCTATTTCCCTGTTCATGTTCCCCTTGTTTGGTAGGGTCGACAAGTTCATAATCGCCTGGTCTGGAGGTATTGAGGAAGTAGCGTACTTCAATATTCCTTGGTTAGTAATACTTTCAGGTCTAGCAGTACCTAGGTCAATTAGGCAAGCGGCTTTGCCCGACTTAAGGTCAAAAAAAGCAGATGTAAACAAAAAATTCGAGATCATGAGGAATTCATGGCCAATTTCTTCATTGCTAATCTGGGTAGGTGTCCCGGCCAGCCTTGTTGTTTCGAAGCTTGTTTTTGAGAACATATTCCCATCTCGTCTCGTCGCCCCCTCAGATGAATCATTTAGTGGAATTAGGCTGATGATTTGCCTCTTACCTGCTTGGGTCTGGGCAATGATAGGTGCATTGGAATTGGAGTTATTAAAATTGGAGAAATCACCAATAAAATACTCACTAATAATTGGATTTGCTCTTTTCGTGAATTTGATAATTGGATTAATTTTAATTCCTGAGTTTGGACTTCTAGGGGCTGCTATTTCGTCTACAATAGGGTTCTTATCTCTCTTTGCGATTTCTTTTATCTCAGGCCCATTTTTTGATAGTATGTTTAGTGGGTTATTTTTCCAGAAATCAGCCCATGGGATTTACTACTCTTCCATATTGCTGGTTTTCGCGATACATTTCGATTCGAAATCAATAAATGACGCATTTTATTCATCATTGGCCATTTTAATGATCCTAACTTTTCCAATTATGATTTGGGGATGTTCAAAGCCAATTAAGGAATATTTTAGAAATTAAATCGGAATGGAGCAATCAAATTATGAAAATACTTTGGGCAACTGGGGTTACTTTCGGTGAAACAATACACCAATGGGGACAATTAGGTACGGCTGCCTCTCTGAAGAAAAATGGATTCGAAATCGATTTTATTTCGCCAAGTCCCAGTCCAGCAGGAAAATCAATTCTTGAAGAATTTGGTTTCGGACAAATTCCACTCGGTAAATCAAAAATTCCAGGAACTTTTTTTCTTTCTCTCAATAAGCAAATCAGTAGTATTTTACAGACAAAAATCGATCTTGAAGAATATGATGCTATTATGAGTGAATGGCAGACCTCATCTGGCGTCATGTCCGCTTGTAAGAAAATAAGAAAAATAGGAAAGAGGTTTCCCCCTTGGATATTTGAAGATAGATCGCCCCCAGCATTGACTTCTGTCCTGAGTCATTTTCAATGGATACAATATCGTTTTTCATGGAAATACGCAGCTAACTACGCCGATTCAGTGGAAGTGCTTGTGCCAGGCCTGGAAAAATTTGTGAGGAAAAAATATGGTTTTGATAAAAGGATAATTCACTGTCCCTCTGGAGTCGATTTAGATAGATTCTTTCCATCGGTTCCCAAAGAAGATAACAAGAAAATGCGTATTCTTCACCATGGATCTTTGAATGAGGGGAGGGGGCTGAAAAGAATTGTTCAACTAGGGTTGGATTTACAATCCAGCGAAAGAGATGTGGAGGTAACTGTGTTCGGGGCTGGCCCTCTAGAAGGCTTCTTCGAAGAAGCCGCGAGAAAATATGAATGGCTAAATTTTCTTGGTGAGATACCCTTCGAAGAAGTACCTTCCGAGATTCGCCGTCACGACATCGGCATCCTTCCACTTCCAAAAAAGCTCCCATGGGACGTTGGTAGCCCTTTGAAAGCAATGGAGTATGCGGCCAGCGGTCTTTCCGTATTCGCAACGGACGTGGATGGCTCGATCCCCCTCATGAGTTATGATTGGTTTTTTTGTGCCCCTAGCGACGATCCTATCGATTTTTGGTTGAAATCGTTTGACGATGTTTCTCTAAATAAGGAGAAATTATCTCTCACAGCCAGGGAAGACTCTGAAAATGACCTTTCATGGGACAACGCGACAAAAGAGTTAGTGCGTGAATTTGAGAGAATCGTACAATTAAGAAAATTAGGGTAGTGAAAGAGTAATGCCATTGATTCTCCAAGGGGCCAAAATGAATTTCTCCAAACAAGAATTCGTCAAGCTTTTACTGGTGTTTCTGTTTGCAAACATAACTCTGAGGATAATAGGATTTCAATTAGGTGGTTGGGAGATAATCCTCTCAATTACGGTTTTCTATAGCGCAATTTCATTCATACTTCCTGAAATACAATTCGAGAATCAACTGTTTAAATTTGCTTACACACTACTTTTTTCACTAATTTCAGTGTTAGTATTTTCTGATTCTGATTTTATGAGGGGGTTAGATTTGGGCATGTTGTTATTTTCAATTTGTTTGGCATCGCCAATTCTCTATTCCGAACAAAACTCAAGATTATTCTTATTGAGATCGGCAATTGCCGTTTCTGCCTCCCAGTCCATTTACTCCATCTTTGTGGAATATCTCAGAAATCCAGGTTTTCTTTCCCTGCTAAACAAGACACAGATACTTGTCACTTTAGCCCTAATAATTTATTTCATTTACCAAAACAATAAACATAACAGTACCGGGTTTAATTTCATCAGGGATATTCCATTATGGATTTCTCTCGGATCTTTGTTAGTCATTTTGAAATCAAAAAGAACGGATTTCCCATGGGATTCATCCATTTGGCAAATATTAGTTTGGAGTACCTCACTTTTTCTTTTCCTATGGTTCCTAACTACAAAGAAAGAAGTTATGTCCAATTCGCTTAATTTCACAATAAAAAAATCCCATCTGATTTTTACTTGTGTCGGCCTTTCTTCATACTTCTTACTCCCGGGTTTGTTCGAATATCAAGAAACGAGAAAACATGTGGTTTATCACTTGGGTTTGTTTAATCTTTTATCCGAAAATGTGATAGAAAACGGCCCATTAAATCGTTGCACTGACATTAATTTGCCCGAAGGTAGCTCCGGGGTTGAGATTGGAGAACCAGGGGGTTGTTGGGTATACCCTACGGGATGGTGGTCATTGCCTGTCTGGACTTTACTGCCTTTCCTATTGTTGGGATTAGATGGCATCCAATCAGCCAGATTTCTCTCTTTTACTTTGAGGGCCATTTCTGCAATTCTAATTGGCTTAATCGTTAGAAAATATTCTGCAAACAACTCTTCACAACTTATCGCAGTCATATCATTTCTTACATGCACTCAAGTTTCCCATTATGGTAGGGTATACACTTGGCAACAATTTGAAGACATTTTCATACTAGTGGGTATTTTTCTCTGGTCCCCAATACTCCTTTCTAAAGCCGAGCCAGAAATAAATGACGCCAGAAACCTAGCGATTTATTGTGCGTCCGGATCTATAATATTAGGATTTGGAGCAAGTGCGATTTCCTGTTATTTCGCATTAACGATTTTTTTGTTTTCCAAGTATAGCAAAAAGGTTAGACTTGCATTTTTTTCCATAATTCTTGTTTTTTCAATAAACAGTTGGTTTATCTGGAAAAAAGCATTAGAATATTTTTTCAACAGCTCCAACGCAGCTGAGGAACAAATTTTCTGGAAAATTAACTATCGTTCGAGTAGAGGGGAACTGCTAATATCACCCGATTACTATTTAGAATTATTTTCTCAGTCTGCCTTTTTATTGGGCCCTATCCTTTGTATTGGATTATTGGCTACAATCAGTCAAATATTCAGTATTGTCAAGTCCAGAGATTTCTTGAATGAAAATAACACTATAATTTTGATATTTTCCCCATTTTTATTCCTCTGGCTAGTCGTAAGTATCCTCTTTCCCCAATCAGGATTTTCTCATGATTACCTTGCATTCTGGACATTAGCCCCAGCCCTTTCCGCTATAGCAGCCGATTACATTTCCCAAATAGACAAAAGAGTTGTTATTTCTTCATTTGTTTGCTTATTGTTTGTTTCATTCAACGAATTAGCCTATTATGAAGAAAGAATACATGATCCTGATATGGTGCCGCTCCACTCTTGGATTTATGAGAATATAGATGATGAGGATGATGTATTACTTTCTCATGATCTTTACAAAGAGCATTATATCGCTGCGATCTCAGGAAGAAACATTCACCACTACTATCAATCATCTCACAGTGAGATTATTCATGCCATTGTTGCCTCTGAAGACATTGATGTGATCTTAACGAATTCAACAGGTTGGCAGAATTGGGATCTCCAAGACCATCTCTCCGAAGAATGGTGTTTTGAGGAATTCAAAGGCAACGATTATACTTATTTCGGTGCAGCTAGGTGTGCTCACTAATCTGGGAAAACCATCCTCCAGATTCCCGGATTCCTATTATCTTGTGAAACTTGAACTCCCGTAGTTAATGCGTAAATATGGCCATCGAGTACCTCCATATCCACTACTCCGACTAAGTGTCCTATGTGGGTCGAATTATTCCCTCCTTCAACCCCGATCGATCTGACAAAACCCCTAGTAAAATCCCCAAAAATAACTGAATTCCTGAGTTCGGATGGTGTTCCATTAGTGTCTGGTATAATTTCTCCAACCCAGATTGCAGCATAAAAAGACTCAACAGCCTCAGAATCTTCAATCATGAATATATGGTCATTTCCTCTGGAGTAATTTAACCGATCGTTACTGAACCTTTCACAAGCCGTGCAAGATGCATTATCCGGTTTAATCCATGTATGCCTGTAAAAACCAAAGTTTTCACCGGGCCTCTCCAGAAGTTGTATTCTCTCTAGTCCAAATTCGCCCACGTCTCCTATCCACCAGGAGCCGGATTTATCTTGTGCAGCAGTCCAAGGCATCCTAAGTCCCTTTGCATAGACCAATGGATTCCAACTATCATTTTCGAGATATGGATTTTCTGTCGATGGTCGCAACTCAGAGCCATTCACCACCATTCTAAGAACTGAACCAAATGGTGATTTAGGATCTTGCGATGTATTGTCCATGTTCCCATATCCCATGAAAACCCATAGATCCCCCTCGCGCCCAAACTCGATTTCGCCAACTAGATGCTCATAAGATCCCCATGAATTACCGGTATCCAATGTCAGTAAATTTTCCCTACTGTCGGAAATTATCAATCCGTTTGAGTCTAAATCATAGGACTCTATTACAACACTTGTGTTAGACATACACCTGTAGACGAATACCCTGTCTTCGAGATCGGGCATTAAGGCGAGTTTTATTCCACACTGAGAGCCACCCGAATAGACTACGTCACCTCTCTCTGGGAATGGAATTTGCCCTATCTTTTCCATTACCCCTCCAAACCTCCAAGTAGATATTACGGGTGCAGAATCGTCATCCTTGGGCCATTCGGAAACTAATACTACGCCCAAACTAGGGATAAATTCCATATCCATAGATTTGTGAAGCGGGTGATCAGAAAAGATACCCCCTTTGTCCAAAGCAACCTCTTCCCATATTATCAAATGGGATTCGCCATCTTCTGATTCTTCTGATGTCAAACAACCAGAAAATATTGACAAAAAAAGCATTGTGCAAATGAGTAATCCTCTATTCATAATTCTCGCGAATAACCATGTGATTTAAGTTAGATTAAATGCCAATCTCTTCAAAAAAATATAATTCACAACCACACTCGAAACTACTGATAAAAACCACGAAATTTGAATATGTACATCTAGTGAATTTACCAATGAAAAATTCACCAAAGTACTAATCACCAATCCCAAAGAATAAGCCAAGTATGACTTTCCTAGAGAGCTAATGTATTTCTCTTCGGAGTCGGAAAAAGTCCATCTTCTATGCATCTCGTGCTGTTGCGCCACTCCGATCAAGTAACTGACCAACCAGGTTGTAGTTGCCTTATTCCAGGCATAAGGGTTTAGGATGTATATTGAATTGTAAATTATCCACCCAATAGCATTACCGATTACTCCAACCGATAGATACTTCTTGAGTCTGCCAGACTCAGCCATTTTAATCCCTGCCGTAGTGATTTTCCAACCAAGTTCTGTATTCGTCTGATCTTATTGATTCAATCCATTCGGGATTTGATAAATACCATTCCACCGTCTCAGTGATCCCCTCTCGCCACATCACTAGGGGTTCCCAAGAAAGAAGCTCCCAAGCCTTTCCGTATCCCATCGCATATCTTCTGTCATGACCAGGGCGATCAGAAACAAATTGTATCATTTCTCTTCCAACCCCGATAATTTCGATAACCGTTTCAACTATCTCTAGATTCGTCATTTCATTATCCGCTCCAAAGTTAATTACGAATGGGGAATCTACTTTATTTTCTTCAACAGCCTTCAAGGTCGCTATAATCCCAGACACATGGTCGGAGACATGAATCCAGTCTCTAATCTGTTTCCCGTCACCATAAACTGGTAGCGACTTACCTTCCAAGGAGTTCAAAATCATCAGCGGAATCAATTTTTCGGGAAATTGGTTTGGTCCGTAATTGTTAGAACACCTAGTAATAGCGGCGCAAATTCCATGAGTGTTAACGAATGATTGGACCAACATATCTGCGGATGCCTTAGTGGCAGCATAAGGATTCATAGGCCTTAAGGGGGTTTCTTCGACAAAGGGAGCCTCTTCAGGTTTTAGGCTACCATAGACCTCGTCCGTTGATACTTGAATCAAATTAATATCAACACCCTTATTCTTGTGTTCAACAATTTGTTCTAGGATGCATCTAGTCCCGTCAATATTTGTCTTTATGAATTCATTAACTGAACCAATGGACCTATCAACGTGGCTTTCTGCGGCTAGATTGATTATTGAATCAATAGCCTCACTCGACAAAATCTCTCCAATTAATTCGATGTCATTTATCGATCCGTGAATAAATTTGTAATTTCTGTGATTTTCCACATCAACCAAATTATACGGCTGACCGGCATATGTTAGGGAATCTAGATTAATTACCCTTTCAATTTCTCTCATAGATAGTAGCTTCTTAACTAGATGACTCCCAATAAAACCGCATCCACCAGTAACCAGTATCCTCATCCCTTATTCCACCAGGTTCAGCCAGTTACCAGCGCCCCACTCTCTGATTAAATTAGATGTGTCCAACAGAGCATCAATTGTTCCACAATCCGCCCAATGGGTCTCTACAGAGACTCCTTTCGCTAGTCCCATTTCCATAAAATATCGGTTTATATCTGTGATCTCCAACTCCCCCCTATTCGAATAACCTGTTTCCTTCAAACTTTTTTCAATAATTTCAAACACCCTCGATGAATAGAAGTATAAACCCGTTATTGCCAAATTTGAGTCTGGGTCGTCCGGTTTCTCCTTCATATGAGTTATTTTGCCTTCGTCATCCAGCCATGCTATGCCAAAGTCTGACGGATTTTTGACATCTTTCAAGAACAAATAACATTCA
>CACGIM010000026.1 GCA_902573115.1 uncultured Candidatus Poseidoniales archaeon | reverse complement strand
TTCCAAGACCGCTCTGACCGGTAAGAGTGCCGGGGCAGTCAAGGATTTCTTGTCAGAGATTGGTGTCAAGGCGGTTCTTTCAGTCGCCCAAGAGGAAGAAGATGGCTTCATCGTTGACCTAGACGATATCAAGGTCCAGAAGAAGCAAGGCGGATCAATCAGAGACAGTACGTTAGTCGATGGAATCATACTCGACAAAGAGCGAGTTCATAGTGGGATGCCAAGAAGCGTTTTGGATGCCAAAATCGCACTTGTTAATTCGGCAATTGAGGTAAAAAAGACAGAGGTAGATGCCAAGATTCAGATTACTGACCCAAATATGCTTTCACAGTTTTTAGATGAAGAAGAGCAATTCCTAAAATCACTTGTAGAGAAAATACAACAGAGTGGCGCTAATACTGTTATCTGCCAGAAGGGGATAGATGATGTAGCACAACACTACATGTCCAAGGCAGGGTTATTTGCAGTCAGGAGGGCGAAAAAGAGTGACATGGAGGCTCTCTCAAAGGCGACAGGCGGGAGAATCATAACCAATCTCGACGATCTTTCCGAGGAAGATCTTGGATCAGCATCAAGGGTCGAGGAGAGGAAGATTGGCGACTCGGACATGATCTTTGTCGAAGGATGCCCCGAGGCAAAGAGCGTATCCGTTTTGTTAAGGGGGGGAACGGAGCACGTAGTGGATGAGGTCAAGAGGGCATTTGAAGATGCAATCGGGGTCGTAGCCGTTGCTCATGAAGACGGTGCGGTACTTACTGGCGGTGGTTCTGTAATCGCTGCAATAAGCAGGGACCTCAGGTCCTATGCAGAAGGAATAGGCGGAAGGGAGCAAATGGCAATAGAGGCGTTTTCAAGTGCCCTTGAGGTAATACCTAGAACCTTAGCAGAGAATGCTGGTCTCGATCCGGTAAACACAATCATCGATCTAAGGAAAGCCCACTCAGAGGGAAAGTCCACTCACGGAGTAAATGTTTTTCAGGGCGGGGTTATGGATATGGCAAATGCCAAAGTTTTCGAGCCAAGCCGGGTTGTTGAGCAGGCAATACAGAGCGCATCAGAAACTGCGGTAATGATACTCAGAATAGATGACGTCATATCCAGCAAGAGTACTGGGCCCATGGGTCCCGAGGACTTCGACGGAATGGACATGTGAGTATTCCACTGTGTTCCAATTTGAGCTGAGAAGATGCACATATTCAATAATCGTTAATCAGTGGCTTTGCCAATACAGGAGGATATGGCATGTCGATCTTCAGCGTCTACATCGAAGAGGGGTGCATAACCTGCGATGCTTGCGAGGATGCAGCTCCAGAGGTGTTTGAGGTCACGGATGATACTTGCTTCATCAAATCCGATGCCCGAATAGATGGGGGCTTCGATAGGAACGATACAAAATCAGGGTTAAAGAAAGAAGTCGTCGAGACATTTTCCGATGATATTCTAGATGCAGCCGATGCATGTCCTGTTGACGTCATAATTGTCTTGGAAGGCGATCAGAAAGAGGAAGAATCCGAATCTTCCCTGGAAGAAAACATAGTCGCACCAGCAGAGTCATTGGAAGAAACAATCGAGGAACAACCCGTCATTGAGGGGCTTGAGGATTTGCTCTTTGCCGGAGACAGGTCATTAGAGATTCTCTTCGGTTCTCAATCCGGAAACTCCGAGGCATTAGCATCGAAGATGGCAAAGGAAGCCAAGGCCTACGGGTTAGAGGGCAACGTTCACGACATGGATGGGTTCGACTTCAACTCTCTCGCTAGCAAAAAGAGGGTTGTCGTAGTCTGTTCAACGTGGGGCGAAGGTGAGCAACCCGATAATGCAGAGGATCTCTGGAAGTTTGCCACCTCCGAGTCTGCTTCTAGTATGGAGGGGGTATTCTTTGCTGTATGCGCTCTTGGTGACACTTCCTATGAGTTCTTTTGTGAGTCGGGCAAGGAGTGGGACAAACAGTTTGAGACCTTGGGTGCGACCAGGCTTGTTGACAGGATAGACTGTGATGTTGACTACGATGCTCCTGCAGCTGAGTGGCTGTTAGATGCTCTCCCGGCTCTCGCTGCGGTGGACAGCACCGGGAAGTATCACGAAGAAATGGTTGAATCGATAAAGGACTATGTCAATGGTTCTGACGTAGGAGCTGAAGGTGAAGATGGATTCACTATTCCAAAGATTACGGCGGATCTAATGCAGTTTGAAGTATCAATATTCAGATACGACCCAACGACTGCCAGCACGGGCTCGGACACTTGGCTCTGCGAGTTGCCCGGGCACATATCGGTAATCGATCTCCTAAGATCTTTGAAGAATACACAGGATGGATCTCTAACTTTCAGAGATGGTTTTTCTGACGATCCCAATACTGCCGTCTGCGTGAATGGGAAGCTCATACTACCGGGCCGGACTAGGATTGACTCACTCGCTCCGGAAAGGAATAACAAAATCTCACTCAGAATAGAACCCTTAGCCGGCTTCGATGTAATCCGAGATCTGGCGATAGATCCTTGGTCTCTGGAGAGGAAAAGAGAATCAGCTAAGCCTTGGATGATTGCAGCTACTAGGGAGGGGCTCTCAACCCCTCAAGGCCCAATAGGCAAAATGAGTCCATCAGAGGCCTCCAAGCTTCATGCCATATGCGATTATCAAAGCCAAAATATTCTGCAAGCAAGCTCAGAAGCAACTCCACACGCCAACGGCTACTTGGGACCGGCAGTAATAGTCAGGGCATGGGCAAGAAGAATCGACTCGAGAACCTCTGTTTCGAAAAGAGAAGAGATTGACCAACTGTTGTCTTCTCCAGACGGAATAAAGGCCGAGACCGACTTAGCCCCAATCAAGCGTCAGGAGTTAGTCCCTCCCAAAGTTGTGGAAGCTCTTCTAGAGGCGAAGAACTCTGTCCTCACGATGGATGGATTTAATGGGAAGCATGGCAAACACGTGTGGTGGTATGCTTGGACCGTAAAGAGCAGTGGTCTTGTGAATGATACCGTGATTTACCGCCAAGCATTAGGTCCATTTGCACTGCTAGGAAACTTGTTTTCCGGAGTCACTGCAAGGATGGTGTTAGGATTCACGAGAACTGGAGGAAATATGTTCAACGGACAATTGGGAATGGTCGCCCCACCCGCAGGAATAGGAAAGATGCCCAAGCAATTCAATTCGTCAGTGGATAGGCACCATGAAGTAATAGCAATTTTCAATGAGTTGGACGGTAGGTTTTGATGCCTACAAAGCTCGCATATCACCCTGGAAACGTAGCTCACAGTAGCGCAACTGAAGTTTCCCAAACCATGGGCCCAGCATGCAGGTCTTTGGGGATAGAGCTTGTTCCAATGAAGGGAGCGACCAGTTGTGGGGCTGGAATAATCAGGCAGGCAAATGACATCTTGCAAGTAACTCTCAATGCGAGAAATTTCGCGATAGCGGAATCTATGGGCATGGACATAGTCACACCCTGTGCCACTACAGCAGGAAATCTGCACGAGGATCTCACGAGACTCAAGGATGACCCGCTCCTTTTGGCGAAAACAAATGAGATCCTACGTAGAACTTGTGGTTTGACATTAACCGGAGAAGTTTCAGTTCACCACCTCCTTCACATTATTGTCGATGACTTGGGTTTGGACAAGGTAGAATCGCAATTGAGAAACCCTATGAATTTCAAGATTGCTGGGTTCTATGGTCCAAACATGCAGCAAAAAGGCGCTTGTGGGGGGGACGATGTTTACGATCCAAACTACCTAGAGCGATTAATCGAGTCAATGGGCGGTCAACCGGTTAGCTGGGAAAGCAGGACTGCCAGTGTCGGGGTTCCAGGCTTGTTCTCGGAGGAATCTACGGTTCTAAAGCAAGTAGCTTCCGTGATATCCGATGCAAAGTCCGAGGGCGCTAGACTAATCGTTAGTACTTGCACACTATCACATACTGTCCTCGACATTTACCAAGGAAAGGCTAGAAGATCAACCGGGGTGTCAACAAATATTCCCGTAATACACATGACCGAGCTTCTTGCATTTGGATTTGGCCACTACAACAACAGGCTCGCACAACTAAAGACAAGAGTCGCAGTCATAGGAGATTAAAACTGGTCTAGACCAGTTTGACCCGCCGGTCGGAAGCTCTCAGGCGGAATTCGTTCCAAATCGCCCACATTTCTATCAGGAAATCCAGTCAAATCGTGCTCGGATATTTCTGGACCTAGTTTTGATCTGGCCCCCAAAACAAACTCTGATGCCGACAATAGCCCTTCTGCAGACTCCACACTGAAACTTGATAGGTTTGAGAGGTCTTTGTGAGGGTTCCCCGTCAGACTTCTGGATACTCTTCTCACTGCCCTATGCATTGCTTCTTCCTTTCTTTTAGAGGCCTCCCTCGCCCCCTCATCCCTTGTACCTTCCGCAACAAGGACAACCACCTCCCCCTCTCTGCTCCTGCCTGTTCTACCTCGCCTTTGTATGGTCCTAATCTCACTAGAAACAGGCTCGTAAAAAATAACTAGATCAGCGCTTGGTATATCCAAGCCCTCTTCTCCGACGGATGTAGCGACTAGGACATTAGCTGCGCCTGATCTGAAGGCCTCCAGTCTTGATATTTGCTCCTTTGCTGTCAGGCCGCCTGATTCTCCCCGGCTTGATTGGCCGATAAATTGGATTGCTAATGCACCTTCTAGGTCCTTTAGGGCGATCTCAAGAGCGTCAACTGTATCTCTGAAATGTGCAAAAACAATAACACGCGACCCTGGGTCTCTCCTAATTCTACCTCTTACTAGCCTTCTAACCGCCCCAACCTTGGAATGAATCTCGTCCATCTCACTCAGTTTATTGGAGAGATATCTGACCCTACTATCCCTAAGAAAGTCAGAAGAGGAACGGGTTTTTCCTGAATCCTCCTCCATTCTCTTCAAAAAATGCCTCGAGGCCGCGATTCCTTGGCAAAGCAAGTGATTAATCAAGTGGTGCAACCTCATTGCCGTTGCGATTTGAGATGATGACCTATATCCGCTCTTGTCGCCCCTCCCAATAGCAGCCTGGGCCCGGTCCATTGCATTTGAGAGTCCCATCTGAGTTATTCTACCGGGCATAACATACCTGCCAGTCCTCCGCTCCATATCCACAATACTATCCTGCCATAATCGGAAAGGTTCTACGAGATCCCTTATTTCATCAGGAACCTCGACATTCTCTTCTCTAATATCTAAGCCTGAAAGATACTGTGAAACCATGGAATCCGCAGGAGTCCTTAAGTGGATCTTTTTGACTCCCAGCCTACTGCAAATTTCCTTGACTCGATCCATTCTTGAACTAGGACTTGCAGTGGTGGCCAGAATTAAGGGGTTATTTGATTGTGAAAGGTATAATTCAGCCGCCTCCCCCATTGCGTGACTTCCAGTGCAATGGTGTGCTTCATCCACCACAAGCAGCGAGCAATCCTGCAAGGACAGCTTACCGCTCCTGACGTCATTGCGTACTACTTGAGGGGTTGCAAAAATCAATTTTGACTGTTTCCAAATTCTCTCCCTTTTGTCTGCAGTATTTTGGCCACTGAGAGAAAGCGGATTATATTCAGATGTTTGAGCTAATACCGGTATGGTGCTCTGTAAATGTTGATTGGCGAGAGCGACGGTTGGAGCAATTACCAAGGCCCAACCTCCTTTTTTGGATAATCTTTCCACTATCGTCATCCAGGCAACTGCCGTTTTCCCTGCTGCCGTTGGGAGAACAAGTAGAGTCGAGCCGGCCAAGGCATCGTCCACAGCCTGTAGTTGGTAAGGTCTAGCCTCTACAATATCTGCGGCTAGGTCGGGATGGACGACATAACTCACCATAGGCTAAGCCCGCCTTAGTCAGGGTTCAAAATAGTTGCATTTGATTAAATTGGCCAATTATCAAAAGTATCGCACCGAAAAACGACTACGATTCGTTCAAATAGGGTATGTTAGTCGCAAGGCCGCTCACTACGTGAGGTACCAGACACCACAGGGCTCTGAAAACCATCCCACAAACCAGATCCACATTCGTGGATCAGGTCCGGTGTCACGGTCCCTCCATGACGTAGTTGGCCCGGAAACACCGCTTGCGGTGATTCCGGCAATACAGGAGGAATTGCAATGGCAGACAGACACAGGCCCCGTCGAGGTAGCATGGGCTTTAGTCCGAGAAAGAGGTCATTGCGTCAGTTTCCCAGAATCAATTCATGGCCAGATTCCGAGTCTAAAGAAATCAGAGTACAGGGCTTTGCGGGATGGAAGGCAGGCATGACCCACATAATGGTCAGGGATACTAATCCAAAATCTACTTCCGCCGGTCAAGAAGTCAGGAAGGCAGTAACGGTAGTCGAAACACCTCCAATGCATGTTCTCGCCGTAAGGGGCTACCGCATGACTCCTTATGGGAAACAGACCGCAGGAGAGATCTGGGCAGATGTTTCTGATGAAGGACCGACCAATCTATTCCCACGATATGCCAATCAAACAAGAGGCGAAAGGGATGTCGAAGAGGGAAGAAAACCTGCTATGCGCGGGGGTAGAATACCTAAGAGAGGACAAAGCAAAGTTGAAGAATCTGCAAAATCCTTGAGAGATCAGGAACTAACAGAGGTCAGGTTAATTGTTTGTACCCAACCTGATACGGTTCGCAGCGTTCCTTCCAAGACTCCAGAAATTATGGAAGTCGGCCTAGTTGGGGGGGACACCGATGCAAAGATCGACTGGGCCATTGAGCGCCTTGGAGGCGAAATTGGATTAGAAGACGTATACAAGGTAGGGGAAGAGGTCGATGTAGTCGGGGTGACTAAAGGAAAGGGCTGGCAAGGTTCAATCAAGAGGTTCGGCCTAAAGCTGCTTAGCCACAAGAATAGCAAGAGAAGACGGCAAGGAGGGAACATGGGCGACTTCGGTACTGGTTATGTCAGGAAGACAATCAGACAAGCCGGACAGGTTGGATATCACAAGAGAACAGAGCTCAACAAAAAAATCCTTAGAATTTCTCAGCCAAATGAGGCCGATATCACTCCTGCTGGAGGATTTCTAAATTACGGAGAGGTCAGGAATCCCTACATGATAATTCAAGGAAGCCTACCAGGCCCAGCAAAGAGATTGCTTAGATTCAGAGACGCCACTAGGCCTAGAAAAATCTCAGGGGAAGTAGAGGTGACGTACGTCAGTACATCAAGCAAACAAGGAGTGTGATTAATTGAAGGCCAAGACATACAACCTTGTAAATTCCGTAATTCAAGAGGAGATGGATGCGGGACTTCTCGCCGAAACATACTCCGTTGAAGCGAATGATGGCAAATCAATCAATCTCCCCGCAGCATTCTCTTCCGAAGTTAGGGAAGACATTGTTCGTTCTGCAGTACATGCATCTAGAGCCAACAGAAGGCAGTCATACGGCCACAGGGAGCATGATGGCAAGAAATCACCTCAACCCGGCATGAAGCACTCCGTAGAATGGTGGGGCAAGGGAAGAGGAGTATCTAGAATCATGAGAAAGACAGGTCAGAGAACCGGCGCTCAGAACCCTCATACTAGGGGTGGCAGAAGGGCTCACGGCCCCAAAGTAGACAAAGACTGGTCTCAGAAGCTTAACTCAAAGGAAAGGAGAATAGCCCGAGACTCTGCGATAGCCGCCTCTTCCAACCCTGATACTGTCCATTCTAGAGGTCATAGATTCGAGGAAGGAATTCGATTCCCAATAGTAATTGACGAATACGTTGAATCAAGGGATGGCTCAGATGAGAAATACGATTTCGAAGCGATTCCTTTGCAATACTCGACTAGAAAGTTTGTCGCGATGATGGAAAGTCTAGGAGTGTCAGATGACTTGAATAGATCAAGGTCCGGTAGAACAATCAGGGCCGGAAAGGGCACTATGAGAGGGAGAAAATACAGGACTCCGAAGAGCATACTTCTAGTTGTGGCACAAAAGGGAGGCTTGGATAAAGCAGCTAGAAACTTGCCAGGGGTTGACGTTGTCACCTCCAAAGATCTGTGCGCAGAGGACCTTGCTCCCGGTGGCGACCTAGGCAGGCTAACAATTTGGACAAAATCAGCTATCGAGGCACTGGAGTGAGACATATGGACCCCTATGATGTTATTATTATGCCTTGGATAACTGAGAAAACACTCGAGGCTAGGAGAATCGCTGATCCAGAGGGCGGACATTTGGAGAACAACAACAGAATCGAATTTATCGTAAGAAGAGAGGCTACAAAGCAAGATATCAAGAAGGCGATTGAAATATTGCTAGAAGTTAAGGTAGCAAAAGTGAACGTAAGGATAAACAGAACCGGCAAACACGCAAGCATCCGACTCCAAGAGGGGTATGACGCGGAAGAGGCAGCACTCAAGCTAGGAGCTTTCTGAGGTGGAAAAATGGGTAAAAGGACACGTTCACAGAGAAGGGGTTCTAGCCCCAAGAACAGGGTTTCCAGTCATAGATTCCCTGCTGCCAATCGGCTACCAAGAGTAAATGGCGAAATAGCAGAGGTAGTGGATCTGGTACACAGTGCAGCTCACACCGCACCACTTGCAAAGGTCAAATTCGAGGATGGTGAAATAGCACATTTAGGAGCACCAGAAGGAATTGCAGTTGGTCAGACAGTAGCATTTGGAGACAAGGTCTCCCTGAGGCCAGGTAATGTAACTACACTTGACCAGATCCCGGAGGGAACTCAAATATGCAATGTAGAAATGAGGCCCGGAGATGGGGGCAAAATAGCACGTTCGGGAGGAAATTCTGCAATGATTGATACCAGGATGGGGGATTATGTCAGGGTTCAATTACCAAGTGGTAGAACGAAGGATCTCCCAGCAAAATGCCGAGCCACAATAGGCGTTCTTGGCGGTCATGGCAGAACAGAGAAACCCCTTTTGAAAGCGGGCGCAGCCCACCACAGAGCTAAGGCAAGAGGCAAGCTTTACCCTACAGTTAGCGGAGTCGCAATGAACCCCGTTGACCATCCTCATGGGGGTGGAAATCATCAAGCTGTGCATGGCCCTAACTCTGTCAGCAGAAACGCCCCACCTGGAAAGAAAGTAGGTAATATCGCACCTAGAAGAACAGGACGTGGAAGGTCGAAGAAGGAGTAGATAGAATGGCCAGAAAGAGAAAGCAGTTCAGATCAGCAAAGATGGCCAGACGCCAGGCTAGGAAGAGGAGATCAAAGATATCCGAGAGAAGGAAGAAGGAGTTTCTTTGGAGGGGCTACTCGATGGATGAGCTGCAGGATATTCCACTTTACCCATGGGGCAATAGTATGGATCCTGAGAACGATGAATATGATCCAGATACGCTATCCATTGCCGGCTTGATGCCATCTAGGGTCAAGAGATCTCTCTCCAGAGGGCTAAGCCTAGAGTGCGAAAAGCTACTCGAGAGATTGAGGGGGAGTAATGGCAAGACTGTGAGGACTCACTGCCGCAGCATGTACATTCTGCCTGAGATGGTCGGCAAAACAATCGGCGTTCATGATGGTCAGAAATTCGTTAATTTGGAAATCATTCCGCCAATGATCGGGCACTCTCTCGGAGAATTTGCCAAGACAAGAAAATCAGTTACGCACACAGGACCCGGTGTCGGAGCAACTAGGTCATCCCAGCATGTGTCACTAAAGTGAGGTAGTAAAAATGAGCAGAATACAGGGAAAATCACAGAGCGGTTATTCTCAGCTTCTGGAGGGATCAAACCTAGTCTCCGCTAGAGCAGTTAATCTGAACTGCCATCACAAACACTGCTATCACATCGCGAAGGCGATCCGAGGTATGAACGCTGAAGACGCAAAGGATTACTTGGAGGATGTGGTTTCAAAGAAGAAAGCCATCCCATACCAGAGGAGATCCAGGAAAGGCAGAGGCGGCAACACTATGGCGGGACACAGGAAGGGTAAGTTGGGGCCCGGTAAATTCCCCCACAAGGCTTCTTTGGAGTTCATCAAGCTAATCAACAGCGCTATGGATAACGCTAGACAAAGATTCGATGATATTGACGCCGAGGACATGGTTATCACTCATGTCGCTGCGCACAGAGGTCAGGTTGCAACTAACATGAGGCCTAGGGCCCGAGGAAGAGCAACTCCAAGCAACCACTACCAAGTAAATCTCGAGATATTTCTCGAATACTTCGATGAGGATGATGAGCTAGGGCAGGACGATGAGGATTTCTGAGGTGTTTGAATGAAGGAAAATACTATTCATAAAATAATCAATCGGAATGTTGAGAGGCAATTGGTTAGGGAATATCTGCTAAAGGAAACCGAGAGAGCAGGTTTCGGAGGCTTGACATTCAATAGGACCCCTGAAGGGACTAAGGTAACTCTCAGGGCAGAGCAGGTTGGTAGAATAATTGGAAGAAGAGGCAAGGTAATCCACGACCTACAAAGACGCCTTCAGGAGGACTTTAACCTCTCAAACCCACAGTTGGAGGTAGAAGAGATAGAAGAATCCAGAATCAATGCACAGGTCATGGCAAGTAGACTGGCTAGCTCTTTGGAAAGGGGCTGGTTCTTCAGAAGAGCCGGACACAGCACTGTCCAAAACATAATGGATGCAGGTGCAAGAGGTTGTATCGTTATTCTAAGTGGGAAGATTACCGGTGCGAGACACAGGGTGGAGAAGTTTCAGAAAGGTCATATCAAGTACTGCGGAGAGACTGCACTTCAGTTGATGGATGTTGGATTCTCAACTGCAGTGAAGAAACTTGGCACAGTCGGTTGCACAGTGAGGATCATGAGGCCAGGAACCAAGCTTCCTCACGAGATTGAGATTCAAGAAAGGAGCGAATCAGGACTCCCAGAACTAGTTGAACCTACTGGATTCGTACCCCTAGACCTAGAAGAGGCATTAGCAAGAGCCTCAAGGGAGGAGGAGTGA
>CACGIM010000025.1 GCA_902573115.1 uncultured Candidatus Poseidoniales archaeon | reverse complement strand
TTTGGCTGGAATATGCAATATGTGTGCGCTTCCGGATGACCTATGTATTTGTCAGGAGATAGCCAAAGAACAACAGAAAGCGGTGATTTCAGTGGTTAGGAGGAGGTATGGTAAGATGGTCACAATGGTTGAGGGAATTGAGGACACTGCCATCGATATCGGTCAGCTTGCGAAGATACTCAAGGGTGCTTGCGCCAGTGGTGGCACGGTCAAGGGCAGGACAATAGAACTGCAGGGTGATCACAAAAAGAAAGCCGCTAAGGTGCTCGAACAAAATGGATACCAGGTGGAGGTGCGCTAAATGAAATCTATAATCAACATGCCATGGATATCGCATGAAATAGAGGTCTTTGACTCCACTGATCCTACCTTGACAGGTATAACAGGCATAGTGATTGATGAGACTAGGAGAACCATCGCGGTCAGAACCCCCAAAGGTGTGTTAACTCTAGCAAAGGACACTATCAACTTCCGAATAGGGGGGGAGGAAATCATAGGCCAATACGTTGGTCAGAGGCCCGAGGAAAGGATTGGAAAGAGATACAGGAGGGCTTGAATTGAGGGACATAGGAATTGATGTGAAAAAGCCCGAGGGGGAATGGGATGGAAACGACAACTGCCCCTTCTTCGGCTCACTTAGAGTGAGGGGCCAGATTATTTCTGGCGTTGTTTCTTCCAAGGGGATGAAAGATACGGTGGTAGTGGAGAGGCAGACAACTCGCTACATGAAGAAATTCGAGAGGTACGAGAAGAGGACCAGAAGGTATCCGGCCCACGTTCCTAGCTGCATTGGGGAATTAGACCCCGGAATTGAGGTACGCATTATGGAATGTAGGCCACTGTCCAAGACTGTGAAGTTCTGCGTAATTGAGAAGGGTGATTCTGAATGAAGGGAATTCCCGGAAGGGTGACTGCGGGTCTGCCGACTCAAGCTCGCTTGGATTGTGTAGACAATACGGGCGCAAAGGTTGTCCAGCTAATCACGGTTCTAAAGAAAGGAGGGGTGGCCAGAAGATATCCTTCGGCTGGCGTCGGTGACATGATTCGTGTTACAGTTAGGAGGGGAACCCCGGAGACTAGAAGGCAGATATTCAACGCGGTTGTCGTCAGGCAATCAAGGCCCTTTAGAAGGGTTGACGGAACATGGGTCCAATTCGAGGATAATGCTTGTGTAATAACTAACGAAAGAGGCGAGGTTCAGGGATCCGACATCAAGGGGCCAGTCAGTAGAGAAGCAGCAGAAAGGTGGCCTAGAATAGCTGCAACGGCCAAACAGATTGTATGAGGTGAAAAAAATGAGCAGTAAGAAGGCAGGAAAGCAGAGAATCTCTCAGAAAGAGGCCCCCATACACATTCGAAGAAAAAGACTCAGGGCTAGACTAATCACAGATGACCAAGATTTGAGAAACATTCGCTCAGTGACTGTTAGAGTTGGTGACGAGGTAGAGGTAACAAGGGGTGACTTCAGTCACCCTAACAGCGCGAAAGCCGACACCCGAGGTAAGAGGCTAGGACAACCCAGAGGTCGCGCTGGAATCAAAGCAAAGGTAGCTTCAGTAGACACAAAGAATGGTTGCATCTTTGTTGATGGCCTATCCCAAACCACTGCCGACGGCAAGGAAGAAGCAGTTCCAGTGAACCCTTCTAACCTAATTGTGACCAAACTATTCGAGGGCGATCCAGAGAGAATAAAGAGGATAGTCGAAAGATCTTCCAGAGGTGGTAAACAATGAGCAGAAGCCATCACAAGAGACTGGTTATGCCTAGGACGTGGCCGTTGACTAGGAAGACCAATATTTGGGTCCAAAAGCCAAATCCAGGAGGCCATAGTACAGAGATGTGCATGCCGCTAGGAGTAGTACTCAGAGATGTTCTGAAGGTGGCCCACAATATTAGGGAGGCGAAAAGAATACTCCATTCCAGGAAGGTATTGGTCGACGGCAAAATTGAGACTGATAGGTCTAGGGGCGTCGGACTAATGGACGTATTGACAATCGGAGAAGATAACTTCAGGTGTGTTCTAGATACAAATGGTAAGCTACGATATAGGCCAATAACAAAGAAGTCTGCTAAGTCAAAGATATGCAGAGTAATGGGTAAGAATACGATCAAGGGGGGCTCTACTCAAATTCATCTTCATGATGGCAGGAACATTGTCACGGACAATAAATCAAACTACAACACCGGGGACTCTCTGGTAATTTCTCTACCCAATCAGGAAGTCACTACTCATATTCAGATGAAGAAGGGTGCTTTGGCATACTTAACGGGTGGAAGCCACATAGGCGAGACTGCCGTAGTGAAAGACCAGGATATCAAGAGGTCCTCCAAGCCAAATGAGACGTCATTTGATGACTTTGGAACAATCACTGATTACGTTTTCATCATTTCCAAAGAAAATGACATACCCCTGGGGGATGAGTCATGAGCGAATATAACAATCCGATGTTGGCCCCAACAATAACCAAGGTTACAGTTAACATTGGAGTTGGAGAAGGTGGGCGAAGACTGCAATTGGCAGAGAAAGTTCTGGAGGTATTGACAGGTATGAAGCCTTCAAGGACATTATCAACAAAGACGAACAGAGATTTGGGCACTAGGAAGGGCGCCCCAATAGGTTGCAAGGTAACAATCAGGGACTCCGAGAAGGTAGAATCTTTCCTGAAGGATGCGTTCTGGGTCAGGGACCACAATCTTCCGTCTTACAACTTCGACTCACAGGGGAACCTCTCTTTCGGCATTTCAGACTACACCGACTTCCCTGATCAGAAGTATGACCCAGACATAGGAATATTTGGGATGGATGTCAACGTTGTTCTAGAGAGGCCGGGCCACAGAATATCGAGAAGGAGGAGGAGGAAGTCAAGAGTCTCCCAGCCTCACAGGATAGGAAGAGAAGAATCCAAAGAATGGTTCAGTAAGAAATTCGAGCTAAACATCGTGGAGGAGTACTAGATGGCAAGAGATCATGGAGAGCGGATTGGAAGAAGTCTTGGTTGCAGGCGATGTGGAAGAAAGAGGGGCATGATACGAAGGCACGGGCTTAGACTATGCAGGCAGTGCTTCCGAGATGTAGCCCCCGACATAGGGTTCAAGAAATACTCATGAGGTGAAAAAATGCAATTCGATCCATTAAACGACGCATTCACGACGATATATAATGCCGAAAGCGCTGGTAAGTACGAAGTCACAGTAAGTCCCGCCAGTAATCTACTAGGGAGCATGCTCTCCATAATGAAGACCTCTGGATACCTGGGGGAATTCGAGAAGATTGAAGATGGAAGGGGTGGCTCATACAAGATCTCTCTAATTGGTGCAATAAACAGGTGCGGAGTCATCAAGCCAAGGCACTCCGTTAAGAGATCAGAGTTCGACAAATGGGAATCAAGATACCTTCCAGCAAGGGACTTCGGACTACTAATCCTTACAACCAATCAGGGAATCATGGATCATTTTGAAGCAAAGAAGGAGAGAGTGGGCGGCAGACTGCTTGCGTATGTTTTCTAGGAGAGATGTATAATGCCGAGAGTAGCTCTAGTTTCCCATAAAATCCTGATTCCCGATGGCGTGGGCTCCAGTATAGATGGGAACACCGTAACCATCAGCAAAGAAGGAAACTCCTTGTCAAGAGAATTCGTACACAACAGGGTTGAGGTCCTTAGTTCAGGCAGCGATCTAGAAGTAAGATGCTCCCTTCCCAGGAGATCAGAAAAGGCTCTAGCGGGAACATGGGCTGCCCATTTGAGAAACATGATAAAGGGTATAGACCAAGGATTCGAGTACAGGCTGAAGGCAGTTTTCAGCCATTTCCCGATGTCTCTAAAGGTAGATGGTGACAAATTTAGAATCACAAACATGCTTGGGGAAAAGGTCCCAAGAGTAGCAAAGATGCCATGGACTCCAACCGAGGTCCAAGTTAAGATAGAGAACAAGACAGATATCATAATAACGGGTGCTGACAGAGAAAAAGTCGGGCAAACGGCTGCTAACATTGAGAAGGCCTGCAAAGTCAAGAAAAGAGATCCTAGAGTGTTCCAGGATGGCGTATTCATAACTTCCAAGGGGGCATAAATTTGGGGTATGAAGAGATGACGGTAGCCGAGTTGAAGGATCTCCTCAGGGACCAAGGCCTCCCGCTTTCAGGGAAGAAGGCTGATCTCGTTTCACGCCTAAATGATGCGGAAGCTACTCAGGAAGAAGTCCAAGAAGAAGTGGAAGCTACTCAGGAAGAAGTCCAAGAAGAATCTCAAGAAAAGAAAACTCATGAAAGCGACGAACCAGAGGGGGATTACCAAGATGAAGGAGAATTCTTCGAAGGAGAGGGGGACTTTGAGGAGTGGGATGACTTCCATACTGCAAGACAGAAACCGGTCCTCGATGAATCAATGGAGGCCGCTCTAAGTATGAGGGCCGACCAAAAGAAAAAACAACCTAAATTCAGGAGACAAGAGTGGTTTAGGTACAGGAGACTTTCAAAGACTGGCTATAGAAAACCAAAAGGAAAGGACTCAAAGATGAGGAAGAACCTGAAATATCGGTCACCTATGGCAAGGGTAGGATATGGCAAAGTCTCCACTGCTAGGGGCTTACACCCTTCCGGTTTTGAGGAAGTTATGGTCCACAAGTCCGATCAGCTCGACGGTTTGGATCCAGAGAAACAGGCAGTAAGGATCGGGTCTTCAGTAGGCAATCGAAAGAGGTCCAGAATCCATGAAAGGGCCGATGAGCTTGGCCTTAGGATTCTGAATAGGCGCCAAATAGAGAGAAAGGGAGGAATCTAGGATGATGATCACCAACCAGAAGAGAATGGCTGCAGAGATTTTCTCCCGGAAGGAGGGAAAGAAAGTCGGCATCCATAGGATATGGGTAGACCCAAATTACCTCACTGAAGTGACAGATGCGGTTCAAAAGGATGACGTTAGAATGTTGATTGAAGACGGCATTATCAAGTCAAAGCCAATCAAGGGAACCAGCAGATCCAGAGCAAGGAAGGCAGCATTCCAGAAATCCAAGGGAAGGAGGAAGGGCCAGGGTTCTAGAAGCGGAAGCGCGAACTCAAGGAGCCCTAGGAAGCAGAGATGGATGTCAAAGATCAGAGCCCAGAGAAGAACTCTCAAAGGAATGAGGGAAGAGGGTTCAATCACTCCATCTCAGTACAGGCACTTTTACCTAAAAGCCAAGGGAGGATCATACAGATCTATATCACACATGAAGAGCAACATAGAGCTAGATGGGTTATCAGTTGGAGGTGAAGAATGATGGCAAAGGGAAGGAACCAGAGACTCAGATTTAAGAGACGAAGAAATGCTGAAACCGACTACCATAGGAGGTTCAAGATGCTGAGGGGTGGAACCCCAAGAGCTGTAGTTAGGGTCTCCAACAAACAGGTAACCTGCCAGCTGGTAGCCTATGAAAAAGATGGAGACAGGGTTATATCAACAGTAACGGGAAAAACTCTGGTCGAATCGTATAAATGGCCAAAGGAGGCATCTAGAAAATCAGTTCCAGCATGCTATCTTGCAGGATACGCTCTAGCGAAGTCCGCGATATCAGGAGGTTTTGAATCGGCTATATTGGACATAGGGCTCGCAGCCTCTTCCAAGGGAAACAGAGCATATGCGGCTCTGAAGGGAATGGTTGACGCGGGATTAAACATACCCCATTCGCAAAATATTCTTCCTTCTGAAGAGCGAATCAACGGCGAGCACATCGGTGACGAAATTCAGAAGGCGGTAGCAGTATCCAAGAAATCCATGGAGGGTGGTAAATAATGTCAGAGGAGGAAAACCAAATTGAAGAAAGCTCACCAATCGCACCTGGCCTAGCATTGGCCCACTCTCCTGAGGAGAGTACGGATGAAGGACCTAGAAGAAGGGGTCCAGACCCATTGGCAGCTCTCAGAGTCTGGCAACCTAGGACAAGATTGGGAAGGATGGTTCTGAATGGGGAGGTCCTATCTTATGAGCAGGCCTTAGCAACAGGTTTCCCTATCCGAGAGGTAGAGATAGTAGATGCCCTCCTTCCAGATATAGAGGATGATGTACTTAGTGTGAACATGATTCAGAGAATGACTGATTCTGGGAGAAGGGTCAGATTCAACGTTTTGTGCGCCGTTGGAAACGGCGATGGCTACGTCGGCCTATCAGTGTGCAAAGGAAAGGAGGTAGCGAGCACGATTCAAAAGGCCATAACTCAGGCCAAATTGAACCTAATACCTGTTTTCAGGGGAAACGGGTCATGGGAGGCGGCAGAGGGCCCCGGGAACAGTATTCCATTCAAAGCAACTGGGAGATCTGGATCTACTAGGGTGACACTTCTCCCAGCACCTTCAGGAAAAGGACTAGTGATTGGCGATTATGGTCGGAGGGTTCTGAAGCTTGCCGGTGTGGCCGATGTCTGGTCGCGCTCATCCGGCCAGACTAGATCCACCATCAATTTCGCTAAGGCTACATATAACGCTCTTGAGGAGCTAAGCAGAGCAAAGCTAAGCGATGAGATCCGAGAAAGGCTGCACATCACCGTGGGGAGGAGAAGCTCATGACATACTTGGTAATTAGAGTCAGAAGCGATCGAGGTGTGACGAAGAAAATTAAGGATACAATGTCCATGCTGAACTTGACTAAAGTCAACCATGCAGTACTTATTCCTAAAACAGCACCATACGAGGGCATGCTCCAAAAAGTGAAAGACTACGTCACATGGGGGGAAGTAGAAGAGGCAACAATCGAGTCTCTAATTAAGGAAAGGGGCAAGATGTCGGGTGGAAGGCCTATCACTGACTCGGATATCAAAGAATTTAGCTCCCATTCAACTATCAAATCACTTTCGAAGGCAATAGCCACTGGAGATGCCACAACCAAAGATGTTGAGGGCATGAAACCCGTCTTCAGGCTGCACCCTCCCAGAGGATCCAAAGGATGGGGGGGCATCAAGAGAGCATACTCAGTCGGAGGGGCACTGGGATTCAGAGGCGAGGGAATCGGCGACCTGGCGGCTAGGATGTTTTGAGGTAATAATATGGTTTCGAGAACAAACAGATTCAGAGGCAGGAGCCGATATCACGGCCGAGGAAAGAAGGCAGGAAGAGGAGCAGGAAAAAGAGGGGGAAGGGGCAATGCCGGCCTAAACAAACACAAGGTGATGACTCGAATAAAATATATGCCTGGACATTGGGGAATGCACGGGTTCAACAGGCATCCTGGACTAAGGGTTGTCAACGCTTCAATCAATCTTGGAAGAGTTTCCGAGATTGCAGATGGAGATTCTGTAAATCTCACAGAGATGGGCTATGATAAGCTACTTGGCAGAGGCTCAATTGAAAGGGCACTCAAAATCACTGTCTCCGAAGCTAGCGCGAAGGCAATACAGAAGGTCGAAGCGGCCGGAGGTAGTGTAGAGGCCGGAGAAGACGGTGACTCGGGAGAGTGGGAAGAGGAGTGAGCTTCCCGCAAAAGGAGGCTAAATTATGGTGAAGAGGGATCCTAACTGGTTTGGCGTCGCGGCAATGTGCGCTATTTACTGGGGCGCACTCTACTACTGGTTGAGGGACGAACTATCAGCAGGAGGGGATGATCAAAGCAGGGCACTTGTCCTACTTGCGACTTCATTCCCATACGTGGCCTACGTGATGTGGGGAACAATGACAGATTTGCCCGAATGGCTAGCAGATATTCCGATAGTAGGAAAATACGCAAAAGCCTACATTTGGCTTGTCATTGTAATTGCACTCAGCTACTGGGGTTGGGTCGACAAAGCAGCATTTGGATTTCTACTGGTCGGGGTCGCACTTTTCGGTTTAGGGACAGGCTTAGCTCTCTCCTGCTTGGTCTACACTGGTGAGGAAGGTAGTAGGCTCTACGGCCTTAAGAGATTGGTCGATGTCTATCCCAGTATTTCAAAGCCGGAGGGGCACGTTCGGTTCAACCAAAAATTATGGACAACTACCTTGGTCCTAATTATCTACTTCATGATGACAAATGTCATGATTTACGGATTATCCGATACCACTCTCGACGTCTTCTCTTCCTTCAGGGCGATCATGGCAGGTGCTTCCGGATCGATAATGCACTTGGGCATAGGTCCGATAGTAACTGGCTCGATTATAATGCAGCTTTTCTCAGGTGCTAAAATCATCCAACTAGACCTCCAAGACTCGGCGGACAAACAGCTCTATCAAGGCGTACAGAAGATTTTGGTACTTATTATGATACCAATTGAATCAATCCCACAGGTATACGGATTCCTAGACCCATCTCCGACCCTTATCTTGGAGTATGGGGAGGGCTGGGCAGGAGCAATCATAGTTTCACAACTATTCTTGGGCTCACTGTTAGTTTTCCTCTTAGATGAGCTCGTTAGCAAGTGGGGGATAGGTAGTGGAATTTCACTGTTCATTGCCGCAGGTGTGGCCCAGTCAACATTCGTAGGGACCCTTTCTCCTCTGGCAACTGTTGAAGGAGCACCAATGTCATTCGACAACCCTCCTTCAGGAACTTTGCCGATGATTTTCTACACTCTTAGGACAGCAAGCAATCAACAGTTGGTATCAGAAAATGGATTTGAGATGATGCTTCTGGAACATGCTAATCCAATAGTTGCCCTGATTTCGTCGATTATTGTATTCCTAGTAGTTGCATACGCCGAGTCCAGTAAACTTGAGCTCCCACTGACTCATGGAAAGGTTAGGGGTCACAGGGGACAGTACCCCATAAGATTGGTTTACGCAAGCAACATTCCTGTTATTTTGATGGCAGCACTTCTGGCAAACATCAACATGTTCACGCTCCTATTCCATAGCCACCCAACACTATCCACAGTTCCTGTATTAGGGTCTAACGGCGCCTGGAGCAGATCAGAATGGTTCGGATCATACTATGAAGGAGCAACAACCCCTCATGATGGGTTCGCATGGTACAGCTCTATGGTAAACGGGGTAGGGGATTGGCTAATCCCGTTACTAAATCAGACAGGTGACGCGCATGGCCACTCTCTGGGGCAGATCATGACTCATGTGTTCGTATACGTATTCTTCATGACGGCAGGCTCTACAGTGTTTGCGAAGTTCTGGATAGAAACAACCAACATGGGGGCTAAGGATGTCGCTAAACAGATTGAAAGGACTGGTATGCAGATACCTGGTTTCAGAAAGAACCCCGTGGTACTTGAGAGGATTTTGGAGCGATACATCCCTCCGGTGACACTGTTCTCAGGTGCCTTCGTTGGTCTACTCGCAGCAGGGGCGGATCTCCTTGGTACAGTAGGAAATGCAACAGGGACCGGACTCTTGCTCGCCGTAGGGATAATTTTGAGGACCTATGAGCAGATTCAGAAGGAACAAGCGATGGAGATGCACCCAGTATTGAGGGAGTTCTTTGGAGCGGACTAGAGTGGGTGCAGCTAGATATTACCCCTCGTCACGTTCTTATACGGTATGAAAGTCGGCGAGACGCTACGTTGAGCTGGCGTTGGAGATTGAGCACCTAGTGCTATGACGTCTTCCATCAGGCTCGGCGATGCCGAGGAAGTGCGGCCACGAGACTTTTCGTGGTTTAGGAGGTTAACCACAATTATGACTTGGCCCCCGATAGGGGGTGCAAGAGCAGGGTATTTCATGAAACGAAATGAAGTGCACCTGCGCCAAAAACCAATAAGTGAAACTTGTGACAAACTTGACTCCGATAGGATCGTGATTCCGCTCACGCGAAATCCGGTTGATCCTGCCGGAGGCTACCGCTATTGGAGTTCGATTAAGCCATGCGAGTCGAGAGTCTTAGGGACTCGGCGCACCGCTCAGTAACACGTGGGTAACCTGCCCTATGCTGGGGGATAACCTCGGGAAACTGAGAATAATACCCCATAGTCCACTACGCCTGGAACGGTGAGTGGATGAAAGCTCCGGCGGCATAGGATGGGCCTGCGCCGTATCAGGTTGTAGGGGGTGTAAAGTACCCTCTAGCCATCAACGCGTACGGGTGTTGGGAGACATTGCCCGGAGATGGATTCTGAGACACGAATCCAGACCCTACGGGGTGCAGCAGGCGCGAAAACTTGGCAATGCGAGCAATCGTGACCAGGGAACTCCAAGTGCTTAGGGTAAGACCTAAGCTTTTCTTGACTCTAAAAAGGTCTTGGAATAAGGGGTGGGTAAGGACGGTGCCAGCCGCCGCGGTAATACCGGCGCCTCAAGTGGTAGTCGCTTTTATTGGGCCTAAAACGTCCGTAGCCGGTCTGGTGCATTCGTGGGTAAATCAACCCGCTTAACGGGTTGAATTCTGCGAGCACGGCCAGACTTGGGACCGGGAGAGGTGTGGGGTACTCTCGGGGTAGGGGTAAAATCCTGTCATCCCGAGAGGACCACCTGTTGCGAAGGCGCCACACTAGAACGGATCCGACGGTCAGGGACGAAACCTAGGGGCACGAACCGGATTAGATACCCGGGTAGTCCTAGGTGTAAACGCTGTGGACTTGATGTTGGGGGCGCTCCGAGCGCTTTCAGTGTCGAAGCGAAGGTGATAAGTCCACTGCCTGGGGAGTACGGTCGCAAGGCTGAAACTTAAAGGAATTGGCGGGGGAGCACTGCAACCTGAGGATTGTGCGGTTTAATTGGATTCAACGCCGGAAAACTCACCATGGCCGACGGACAAATGAAAGCCAGTGTAACGAGCTTGCTGGATTGTTCGAGAGGTATTGCATGGCCGTCGTCAGTTCGTACCGCAAGGCGTTCTGTTAAGTCAGATAACGAACGAGACCCTCATCCCTATTTGCCAGCTGCATCCCCGGATGTAGCGCACTATAGGGAGACCGCTGTCGATAAGGCAGATGAAGGCGAGGGCAACGGTAGGTCAGTATGATCCGAATGCCATGGGCTACACGCGCAATACAAAGGACGGGACAATGGGCTGCAACTCCGAGAGGAATGACGCTATCCCGAAACCCGTTCGTAGTTCGGATTGAGGGCTGTAACTCGCCCTCATGAAGCTGGATTAGGTAGTAATCGCGTCTCAATAGGGCGCGGTGAATATGCCCCTGCTCCTTGCACACACCGCCCGTCAAACCATCTTAGTTGGGGGTGGGTGAGGCTGCCTTAACCATGGGGTATTCGAGCCTGCCTTCGACAAGGAGGGTTAAGTCGTAACAAGGTATCTGTAGGGGAACCTGCAGATGGATCACCTCCTACGAAACTCGGAAACCGGGGGCCGGGGCGGCTTGCCGCCCCGTCTCCCACCTACTTCGAAATACAACCTACTTCGAAATACAATTACCTTTATAGTCCGTAATACGATGTTTTTTTCGCATTTAGGAGAAGGTATATACCTGCCACATCGCGTCAGAAGCCTCATGCAGCGATTACTCGCTACAACAATGATGCTGTTAATGATGACTGCAGCCCTTGCGGGCTGTGCGGGCGACGACTCTGGGTTTACCCAGGAAGAAGTCGACGCCGCGCGAGAGGAAGGCAGGGCCGCTGGTATCGCAGAGGCCACCACTCCTAGCACA
>CACGIM010000024.1 GCA_902573115.1 uncultured Candidatus Poseidoniales archaeon | reverse complement strand
AGCGATGAGGTGAGTTTGTTATCCACAAGGGGAAAAACTCTCGACTACGAAGACTCGATCCAAGTTATTCTGGAAGTCTGCGAGGCACTCGAGTACATGGCCGACAGGGACCCCCCAATGTATCATCGGGACATCAAGCCCGCAAACATTATTTCGAACCCAGAAAGGGGGGTGATGCTGATTGATTTCGGTCTTGCTAAAGGCGTGGCTGCTGGGAATGACATTAGCGTCTCCAAAGGTGCATCGGAGGGTTGGTCGCCGCCTGAGAGAAGGGATGGCGTCTCGGGCCCATTTACGGATGTATTCAGCGTTGGTCAGATCTTATGGCACCTATTGACTGGAGAAAGGCCGTTTCACGCAATGGGCAAGGAGGAGATGCATAAACTCAGTGAAGGGGGGCATCCGGAATGGATATGCGAACTTCTGAGAGGTAGTAGCCTTCCTCATGGAGATAGAATTCAGACAATCTCTGAGTTTAGATTCCGACTCCAAAATGATGGGGACATGGTCTGATTCGCCTCGTCATTGATTGATTTGTTCTGCTAATTGGCTCATAGCGATGATGACACTAGTCGCGACATTGGGGTCAATTCTGGATGTATGCAGATTGCAAATAGTGGAGATACGGTCATCGCTGATGGTTGTCGAGAACGCAAGCTTTACGTTGGTATCAATGAAATGATAATATCCGAGGATTGAATTAAGCCTGTCAGAATTTAGGAAGTGCTTTACAAGATCTGGATCCCTAGCTTGAATCCTGAAAGCTGAGTCAAAGGCAGGTATTCCAATCTCAATGTCTTGGACAGTGGTGAATAATCCATGTTTGACCTTGTCCGATAAAGTTGAAAGGAGATTTTGGGGGTATATGTTTAGATCGAGTCCAATCGGCCTAGAGAGCATAGTGTCGAATACTAAGTTGCTGTTTTTCCTAGATTCCAACTTGTGGTCCACCCAACTTCTATGCAAATGAGGCTCCTTTCTGAACCAAACAATACAATCGTTGTTCCCCACCTTACCCCAAAGAATGGGAGAAGATGGGGCCCATTCCCCCATGAAAGGGTATTCGGGATTAAATGAAAGCTGTGTATTTTCAGCAATGGAAATGAATTTCGCCTTTTCCGCGTTTATCTGCAATGTGAAGGGGATAGATAGGATCAGGCCTCCAATGAAGCAGAACGCGAAAGGAGCGATGCTCCACGAGAGTAAAGAAATCAGTAATGCGACTGGCCCGAGTAAGACGATAACGCCGAACCTCATCATAAAAGTGCCGGGTTGCATAGTCTTGGAATGGGCATGATGACTTGATTATGTCGAACGAAAAACATGTGATAATTCATGGATTCCGGAGAATTTGAAGTTTAGAGTATTCCATAATCACTTATGTGCTGGAGTTTACTGAACGTAGTCCGGACCCGGAATTATGCTCCTTTTTTTGAACTAAATGTTGGGGCTGAGACTACCGGTAGATTCGGTTTATTACAAGAAAGCGAACCCCATGTGTATGGCCAAGAAGTATTTCTTCAAATTTGTATCAGAACCGAAAAACGACCCCATCAAAACTATCGTTGGATTGGCCTGTGTGAATCAGGCAATCTCAGATGGGCACGAAGTAAGCGTTTTTTTCGCGGCTTCGGGAACAAGGATTCTAGATCCTGACTACATTGCCGAGTTGAATACTGAGATGGGTGAAGATTCCAAATTTATCTCTGAAATGATGGAAATAATCATCTCGAAATCTACCCTCTACTGTTCATTTGCCTCAGTCAAGGCAACACTCGGCTACAGTGAAGGTGATGGGGCACTGATAGTTCCAGATGAGGGGATAAAATGGAGCGGTCCGCCGGGCGTAATCGAGCTAAGTGCTGACTCAGAAATACAATTAGTATACTAGGTTAGTTCCCATTGGATATATTACCTGCAGTGGTGGGGGTGGATTGTGCCCGTCATAGAAGTTGAGGAACACGACTTCTACTTCTTTGAGAAGAGTGGAAAGAGTCCTACGATTATGATGCTGTGTAGTACGGGTCTTGATTCCAGGCAATGGAAGGACCTGTGGCCATTGATTGATGGAAGGAAGATTATATCGCCACATTATTTGAATTACTCAAAATCTAGTTCTTGGGAGAAAGAGGGTCCAATCGATTCATGGGTCGACTATCGAGCTGCAGAGAGTCTTCTTCTAGCCGGTGGCGGAGAGATTGACCTAATCGGCCACTCTTACGGGGGATTTATTGCGTTGAGGCTTGCAAAGGAGCACCCGGATAGAATTAGGAGGATCGCGCTACATGAGCCAATCGTTTGGGGTTGCCTTCAGTATACCAATAGGGATGACCTGAAGAACGAATTCGGGGAGGTCGTTGAGACCTTTTTCAAAGAAGGCCTAGAACCAGAAGATTTTCTCCGTGACTTTGTTGATTATTGGAATGAGGTCGGTTCCTGGGACTCAATGTCTGAAGAAAGAAAAGTATCTTGGAGAGATCTGCAACCAAAGATTCTCAGTGAAGTTAGACTATTATGTTATGATAAAACGCCACCTTCTTATTACGAAGACATAAACCATCCGACCCTCATTACCGTGAGCAAGGCGACTCCACCTCACCAATACGAAGCTTGCAAGATTCTATCATCTAGCTTACCTAATGTCAAAGTTTTTGATGTTAACGGGGGCCATATGGGAGTAGTGACTAAGTCTGGAGAAGTTATGCCTCACCTAGCGGGATGGATTACTGATTGAGCATGGGCTTTTTTTGGTTATTAGGGTGTAATGGAAATGGATAAAGTCAATCTCGTAGAAAAAACTCGCGAAGTTTTCTGATTTATGGACGCCTAAGGTGATAGCAGAGATGAATAACTATCAATTCAAATTAGTCAAAATAAAGGGAGAATTTGTCTGGCATGAACACCATAATACCGATGAAGCATTCATCGTTCTTGAAGGTAAAATGAGGATAGAATTCGAGAATGATAACTCTGTAGAGCTAACCGAAGGTGAGATGTTCATTGTCCCCAGAGGATTAAGGCACAAACCATGCGCTGACGAGGAATGCAGAATAATGCTGGTGGAACCGAAGGGCGTTGTAAACACTGGAAATGCAGACAGCAAGCTTACGGCGCCAAATGACGAATGGGTATGAAACGCCTTTTTAAAATAGCAAATTTGGGGTTAGACTCTTGAATGCACCATAACCGCATGTTTAGCATGTCCAACTGTTTAGACAATTTTCCGAGTGAATTGGAGGTAAACTTCTCATGCGTCACAGACGTCTTTTCCGCAGGTCCTGCATCCGGAGTACTAATTCTGATAATTGGAATTCCTATGATAGGAATTGCAAAGATGTATCTTAGGAAAATTTTCGACAACATAGAGTTGGATGAGGGGCTAGAAAATTTCCTGCATAGACTAGCTGGAGTTGCTATGTGGGCACTTGTTATTTTAACGGCGGCAGATGAGTTCGGAATTAACGTAACTGGACTAGTCGTAGGCCTTGGGTTCCTTGGATTGGCAGTGGCTTTCGCGGCTCAAGATACCGTGGAGAACGTCATTGCGGGAGTTTTCTTGATAATTGATAGGCCATTCAGGGAAGGCGAACGGATTCTCCTTCCAAAGAACCTAGGGGGAATATACTCTAAATGGGGTGATGTAACATATATCGGACTTAGAACGACTAGGGTTAGGTCGACTGATGGAGTTCTTCTAACAATTCCAAACAAGCTTCTTGCCAAAGATGCGGTAGCTAATTTCAGCCACAGCTCGGACATGGAACTCAGAGTAAGAATCAGGTTGGGCCTCACTGCCACTTGGGAAAATGTCACTCAGGCGGAGGATATTGTCAAGGACATTGCGGAAAAACATCCCGATATAGTCCAGAATCCCAAACCGCCAGAGGTTGTTCTGAGAGGCTTTGGCGACCAAGAAGTGGTTATGGAAATAAGGTACTACGTTGACAATGCTAAGAAAATGAGGCCATCAAAATCCTTCTTCGTGACTGAAATACTACGTAGGTTTGAGGAGAATAAGGTCACTTTGGCCTATCCAGTAAGGGTGAATATGAATAGTGAAGTAAACTTAGATAACTTAGGATTCTAAAGTGCCTATTCTTCTTCTGTTTTTGCAAGCCTACCAATCTCTGCCGCCTCGTCAGGAAATACCTCATGTTCTACGATTAAATGCCTGATTAGTAGGTGTTTTTCCAGCTTTCCTTCGCAAACCGGGCATTTCACTATTTCCGAAGAGAGAGAGGAACGAGACCCCTTGCCATGATCGGCATAAGTAGGCCTAACCAAAGCCGCGAAGAACGCTAGGATGAATACGATTGAAGCACAAGCAAGCCCTGTAAAGACTGGAGAGGGCGGAGAATTTTGCTCCAGCTTAATGTCTTGAATGACTGTGTTTGAGGGAGATGATCGTGAGGCATTCAAATCGATTATGTGGGGAAATGATTCCCCCAGCAAAGTTAGGATTAGCTCAGCACCATCATATGACTCGTCTAGTTCGATATCAATCTCATAAATTCCATTTCTGTTGGTCTCGGAGAAAATTCCATCGAAAGTGTGGCAGTCGTATTCGAATTCCGAGCATTCTATCCTCACCTCCTCCATAGCTACAGGGGGAGTGTTGGAGAAGATTGCAGATCCAGAGATTCGATATGACTCAGCCGAAGCGATTGGGAACAATGATAAAATGATGAGCACAATAAAGGTCAGTGAAAAATGCCGATAGTGTTTCGATAGTTCCGTTTTAATCACCCCTAAGAGAATGGCTCTTGAGGAGATCCAAAGAAACAACTTGGAGTGACTCTTCATGGGTCGCCTCTAGAATTACTGGGCATGCAATTCCTTTCTGGGCTGCATCATTCCAAGTTCTGGCGCAAACACACCATCTATCGCCAGGAGATAATCCTGGAAAATTGAATGATGGGGCCGGTGTAATGAGATCATTTCCTTGTGATCTGGCGAATTCCAGAAACTCCTCGGTGACCTGAGCGCAAACTGTATGGAGTCCGTGATCGGACCTGTCCGTATTGCAGCAACCATCCCTGAACCAGCCTGTCATCGGGTCCTTAGAGCAAACCTCCAGATCACCACCTAATACGTTAAACGAAGGAAGCATGTTATCTCGATTACAGGATGGTAGATTAATCCATGGTTGCGAGTCTTTCGCTCGACCCTATGTTGAGTTATCAGTCCACGACTGGGCCCAGTGATCGTAAATTCTGATTTCGAAAATTCCTTTGAAATTCGTCTTTATCATGTAAGTATCCATCTCGGAGAGTAATCCGGGTTTACCAGCGTCTATCCAAGTCAGGTCCCACCAAGTTCCATCCTCGGATGTTAAATTTGAGTCACCTTCATTTAGAAAAATGGAAGCTATTGATGAGTCCTCTGAAAAAATATGCATTTCGATTTCAGACAGAGTTGCCTCGTGGGTCATGCCTGAGGAAACTGATCCGATTACTGAAGTCGTATCCCCATTAATAGACTGGTGATCTGGAATAGCAATGAAGGGAACTGGTGACCTCGGGAAGTCAGACAATCCACTTGCGACCAGGTACTCGCCATTTGCGAGCATTGACAGGTAGTAATCTGAGTTCAACCCCTCATTCCAGTAATTATTTGCTATAGATATTGAGAATGTTAGGTCTTCCTGATCCAATCCTCCAGAGTAAATCGATGCACCTACTATTCTCGGGGGTAAACCGTGAATCTCAAAGTAAATCTCATGAGTCCCATTAGTTGCTCTAGCTATCTGGTACGATTCAGTAGCATCCCCGGTTATTGTCCAACTAAGTTCGGAGAATTGAGTCAGATCTAGTCTGAATGGCGGCCATCTTCCTTCTGGTCTTTCGGTCGCTAATCTTGCTAGTTCTGTGAAGGGATCAACATATGATGGGTCCATGTCCCTGCCCTCCATCCAATGTCCTGTTGTCCTGGAGAATGTTTTCGGCCCACCATCCCAGATTTCGTACCCCACTAGCTCAACCCCCCCAACTACTACTGTATTTCTCACTAGTCTCAGTTTTTTTTGGTCGTCTTTCTCTACTGTCCACTTTATTTCCGACGTGATTCCTGATTCTGAAAATCTACTTGTAGTGCTGACACTGAGTTGTTCGAATTCGGAAGCCAATCCGAGTGCATCCATCGCTCCCGTACTCTCTAGGATCGAATTGAAAGCACTACTCGTAAGAGGGAAGCAAGTGTTGTCTGGACAAGGCCTCTCGACCTCTAGGCAACCAGCAGATGCAGGTAGGAATAAGATTAGGGCTACTAGCACAGGTCTGAACACATATCTCCCTGAGTGGGTCAACAAATATGCGTTCCTGAAGAGGGTCTAGACTGAATTAGATAGCGTGGCGCCTATATGTGAAACACTAGAGGGTCAACAGAGGTGGTGCTTAGTGGGTGCAGACATCCTAGTGGTGTACAAGAAAAACTTCGAGGAGGTTCATGACCGATCTCTGGAGATTGTGAGGAGCTCCTTAGACGAACTAGTGGCAGAAAGGGGTTTGAATGTCGGCTACACTGCCAGGGAGACTGTAAGAAGGGCTGATTTCGCTGAGCCTGATCTTGTGATAGTATTGGGAGGTGATGGAACTCTTACCTCAATTGCCCACTCGGTTGACGAAAATACTCCAGTCATGGGCGTCAATAGCCATCCAAGAAGTGACGGCAACGAAGGCTCATACGGATTCTACATGGGCAGCAACCCAGAGAGCTTTCCAGGTGACATAAGGTTAGCCCTAGAAGGGAGAGCTATGGTAAATGTACTTCCAAGGCTTCAAGCCGAGATAGAAACAACCAGTGGCAACATTGTGAAGTGCGACCCAGCATTGAATGATCTCTTAGTAGCTAATACTCACCAATACCAGCCATCAAAGTATAGGTTGCAGAGGGGTCAAATAGATTCGATGCAGCAATCATCCGGCTGCCTCTTCTCCACCTTCTTGGGACAGGGGGCTTGGTTCAGGCATGTAGCGAACATAGAAGGTGTTGAATTCTCATCAGAGCAAATAGATGGCCACTATCTCTTTGTGGCACGAGAGCTTCCTAGATCTGAAAGAGTTGACGATGGCTCTTACTGGGAATGGACCGAGGATGCCACGGTGATAACCAGCGATATGCACAGGGGGTATGTTGTCAGTGACGGATGGGATGAGACTCATTTCACAAGGGGGGCAACGCTAACAGTCAGCCTAAATGGACCCACTTTGAACCTTCTTACGTTCCGCGGGGCTATACTGGATGGCGTCTCCCATTGGATCTCAAAAAATTAGAGAATCTGCTCCAAGAATAGCTTAGTCCTATCGTGCTTGGGATTGGAGAAGAACTCTGCAGGCGTATTTTCCTCCACCAACTCCCCTTCGTCGAAGAGAATGCACCTATCTGCTACTTCCTTTGCGAAACCCATCTCGTGTGTGACAACTATCATCGTGATGTCTCTTTTTGCTAGGTCAATCATAACTTCTAGGACTTCCTTGATCATCTCCGGATCCAGGGCCGAAGTAGGTTCGTCGAAGAGCATTATCTTTGGATCCATAGCAAGGGCTCTGGCAATTGCAACCCTCTGTTGCTGGCCGCCAGACAATCCGCTTGGGTATTTGTATGCCTGCTCCGGGATCCCGACCCTATCTAGGAGTTCCATCGCAAGGCCTTCGGCCTCCCTCTTGGGCATTCCTTTGACCTTCATTGGTGCCAGTGTGACGTTTTCCATTATGGTGAGGTGAGGGAATAGGTTGAACTGTTGGAAGACAAATCCGATTTCCGATCGGATATACTTTAGATCTGACACGGTAGTGTCATCATCTATCGTTATGCCATCTATCTTGATTGTCCCCCCACTGTGCGGCTGAAGTCGATTGAGTGTCCTGATATAGGTAGACTTTCCTGAGCCAGATGGCCCGAGGATGACGATAATCTCACCCTTCCTTACGCTAATATCCACTCCCTTCAGTGCCCAGAAGTCTCCAAAATTCACCTTCACTCCTTCTGTCTCAATTATCATCTCGTCGCTTTCCGTACTCATGCTGCTTCTCCTCCTCCTTCTCTAACCAATCCAAGGTTCTTCTCTATCCTCATAGAGATCCTCGAAAGGTAGAATGCGAAAACCCAGAAGACCAATGCGCTGACCCAAACAGGCTCTAGGAAAGAGCCAAGGAAGCGAAGATCAGTGTTGGGCATGTCCTTTGATAGCTTGAAGAAGTCAAGGATATTGACGATGAAAAGTAGGGTTGTGTCCTTCCAAAGGCCTATGAAGACGCTGACGATTGACGGTAGAGTTGTCCTTACAGCGTTTGGTAACTCTACCTGGAGTTTGGTCTGGATAGGCGAGAGCCCCAGGGCAATTGCTGCCTCTTTCTGGCCACTATCTACGGCCTGAAGGCCACCTCTAAGTACCTCGGCTATGTAACAACCGCCGAAAATTCCAAACATCAGCAGCATTCTAACTATATCTTCTGCATTGAAGAATGGATCCATCAAATCCGGCATCATGAAGACCGCAAAGTAGAGCCAACAGATTAGGGGCCCGGATCTAACTAGTTCGATAATAGCTACTGAGGGGACACTGAAGAAGGGTTGATCACTCTGGCGTCCGAAGGCAAGAACTACTCCGACTCCGAAACCAAGCACACCTCCTGCAGTTGCAATAATTAGGTTCACGAAAAGCCCTCCCCACTGGGAAGCCTGAATTCCGTCGCCTGCGAGTTTGTCCAATGTGGATGGTACGTACGTGCCCGCAACAACGTCGCTCAATCTATCCTGTGCAGGCTGGCCTCCGAGAAACTTGGCAATGTCCTTGACTGTTTCAGGGGGATTCATTATCACTAAAGCGAAGAAAAATGTGAGTACTCCTGCAATGGCGATCCTAGATTTTAGTCGGTTTGCCTTATACTCCTCGTTAGTCAAGCAATAGTAATAGGTGGCTCCGAACGAAATGTAAGCCAAAAGGGTCGCGGTTACAAGCCTCCTGACCGGTCCCTCCCAGTGGTAATTGATCGAGGTCTGGTTGTAGGCGATGAAAATAAACGCCATGCTAAGAAATAGGAAGGGGACTGTGAACCTTAGGGGGCTGTCTCCGGAGGTTCCGTAGGCAGCTCCAACCACTGCGAATGATACATACAGAATCCACCAGAGTCTGAAGTTTTGGTTGATGCCATAGCACGTATTGATGCATTCAACAACTGATCCTTGGGACTGTGTCATCTGGCTGGTCATCTCCGGACCAGCCAGAGCTAGGACTCTGTTCGCCCACATTACTTCCCAGTCGGCCTCTACTAAAACGAAGTGACTGACGTATCTGATGGCGATTAGCGCAATCCAAGATGTAGCAACCCCTAGGAGCGCAGGACCCAAGCCTTTTCCAGGAGTCCATTTGATCAGGGTCGTTAATGTGACCCAATAGGCCAAGAAAAGGAATAATGCGGATATTGTGGCATATAGGAATGAGTTGAAAGCGCCTGCTTGGGGTAGGTTGCGTCCGTTAACCACCCCCCCCTCCATTGCTATTGATGCCATCTCGAACAGACCAATAGGGAAAGGACCACTGCCGAATAGGGCCAATGTGGCTGAGAGCAGTATTGCTAGACCAGTTAGCTCCAAACCGTTCGTCTTGGCCCATCTAGCGGATGGCTTGCCGGCCATGGATTCTTCGAACTCAAGCAGTGATTCTGCCCACTTGGGCAATTCTCGTGTTCCTTCCCTTGCCATCATATCTTCACACTCGTTACTCTTGAGTTATACCAATTCATTATTGCAGAGATTGTGAGGCTACCGGCCTGGTAGGTAATCAGCAACAATAGGAACAGGGGGACTAGTTTGCCGACGTTGTTCATCATCACCAGTATCACGTAGAAAATGTCAGTATACGCAACAACCACTGCGAGGCTGGAGTTCTTCCAGACGTTCATGTATTGATTATTCAGAAGTGGTACCATACTCCTCAGGGCTTGAGGTAATATCACCAGTCGTAGTCTTTGATATGGGTTCAGCGAAAGAGATATTGCCGCCTCCACTTGGCCCCTTGGTAGGGACTGGATGCTGCCTCTGACTATCTCAGCTACTACCGATGTAGTAAACAGTGTTAGGCCTAGCATCATTGCCAAGAAGGCAGGGGTCATTTCGAAGCCTGTCCCCTCTACTATGTCCCAACTCCCGGGAGAGTCTATGACTCCGTCATAGTTCCAGTCCTGAGTATACTCGGGCCAAGATATACCACCCACTAGAGCTATTCCTAATGCTACTGCCATCGCCCCGGTCCAAGTAGTGAACCTCTTCCTAACCCCATCAGTTGAGTCGTCTATCTCAAGATTGTTCATGCCGTCGTCATCGATATTTGTGGTCACGAAGAACGCAAAGATTACTGTTAAGATGCCGAGTAGAGCAGGCAAGAATGATGATGCTATCTGGTTTAGCGTCTGGGCGTCACCGCCTTTTTCGGTGGAAATGAATGGCCCCAACAGCAATGCACAAAGGAAGAGAGCAAAGACAAGGAAGAGGTCTGCTACTAGGGCCTCATTCCTCCATCCCAGCTGGGAAAAGGGCCTCCTGATGTGACCTATTCCCGTTGGCTCTGTAATTGAACGGGGTTGGACTCTGTCTTGGAATCTGAGCCAGACCCTTGTTAGTAGAATTAATGCCAGCCCAATAGAGGCATATGCGTAGGATCCGAAGTTTAAGACCCATGTTCCTTCATTGCTGATGTATGCAACTGCCTCGCTTCCAGTGTCGTTTTCTGACAACTCAATAATGCTGTATTCATCAATAAAGTATGGCAATTGAGCCCCCATCTGACTAGAGATGAGGAAAAGGAGGACTGCCAATGGTAGATTTCTGAATACTTCCACGTACACGGTAGCCGCCGTCGAAGCGAGCCTGTTGGTGGACAATCTGGTAACGCCTACGATAATACCCAGTACAGTACAGAGGAATATGCTAACCAATGTCACTCTGGCGGAGTTAATTATTCCGGCTTTGAGAAATACCCACCTAGAGTCTTGATTGGGCTCAGCCTCCATTGGCCAAGGATTTATTTTGAACGTGTTCACCTTTTCCATGAAGTCAAATCTAACTTCCCACCGATTGAGCATGGTCGGGTTAGTTCCATCATTCATTAGGAAGATCAACCTCAAGAAAAGGTAGCTGACGAATGGGAAAATGACGAAGAATGCCAAAGCCGCGGTTCTCTTCGATTGAACTGTTGGCCTCGACCCTTCCCTGGAAAGAAGGAAGGTCCATGATATCGCAACAAGGAGCGTCATTGCAGATAAAAAGGCAGGTATGTCATTTGAGACGAATGGAAACATGGGCATATTCACGGTAATTACAGCAAAAATAAGGATAGTTGAGATCGAGATCGCTGAAGAGATTTCCTTTGGACTTCCTTCTCTGAGCCTCTGAAAAGATTCTTTGGAGAACAAATGAGGGATGTCGTTGATGTTGTCTTGGAGCAATATAATTCCAGCAACAAGTGCTCCCCCAAGGAAGAAGAATGGAACTTGGGTACCAGCGGAAAATTCGAGAGGACTGTAAATCAATATGATGTAGCACAGTATGAAAGATAGAATTCCGAATATGGAAGTGGATATTTTTGACCATTGAAACTGGCCACTGCTGTCAGAGGCAGGAAGCAAAATGCTTCTGATTGATCGTAAGATGTCCTTGAACTCATTTTGGATTAGAAGGAAGCATAGTAAAATTAGACCACCATAGAATAGCATTAGCTTATCCATGGGGTAGAATGAGAGGTTTCTTTGAATGCCAAGGACCGTTATGTCCCTGGACATTGAGGTGATGTAATCTGCTGACATCCCAAGGAACTTGTTTGAGTAGAGCCAAAAGATGTAGGGGGAGGCCAGTAATGCAATCAGGCGTAGGAAATCTGTAAGAGATTCAATTCTTGGTAAAGAAATCTTAGTTTCGCCAATCTGCATGTTTCCAACTCAGCGCCTCTATTGATGTGTTATTTTTGGTCCCCGGGGGAGTGACCCCCCCGGGGATTTTCGTTTCTCCGTCTACCATCAATGGTGAATTATCAGCGCATTGCTGGTGCGTACTGGATACCACCCTCTGAAACGAGGGCGTTTAGGGTTCCAGCGCGGGAGATCAGGCAGTCGTTCATGGCTGCCGATCCGCTGTGACCATCGTAGTCTCCAGCGCAAAAGGCGTCGTCGTATGCCTCACCGTAGTTGCCTGCGGCTTCTAGGACTGCCTGCATCCATGTCCCAGCAAGTGGGTTGGTAGCGGTGCCTAGACCGAGGTTCTCAGTTAGTAGCCTGCAGACTCCTGGGTCGGCTGTTCCTCCGCCGTCTACGGTAGCGCAGGCCTCTGTGGCCTTTGTTGCGTAGTTAGCCTGAGTTACGGCGTTCTCCTCAGCGGTGACCATGCCGTACCAGACCCATGCCACGACATCCTTGAAATCGGAGTCATAGTCTCGGGTTGCGGCTCCTAGAGGCTCCTTGGACATGAGCTCCTGGGCGATCCAGATGCCCTCTGTTGGGGCATCGGTCCAGGTGTCGTCGTTGTCCAGTTGCCACTTCTTGGCCACCATGGCGGACATGTCGCCTGTGAAAGCGTCACACTCACCATCTCTGAACTTCTGGGTTGCCTCAGCTGCATCAGCTACAGGGACCGATGTGAAATCGATCGACCTGGAGGAGAACCAGTCTTGCATGTTGCCCTCGGTAGTTGTACCGATGCCCACGCAGATGTTTGCTCCGTTCAGCTGGTCAGCAGATCCGGTTCCGTATGCGTACCTGTCGCCTCGTACCAGTATTCCCTGTCCGTCATAGAAGTTCATGCCGGCGAAGTCAGCGTTTAGGTCAGCGTCACGGCTGGTTGTCCATGTCGTGGTCCTGATCAGAACGTCGATTGTGCCGGATGCCAGCTTCTCAAACCTGTCCGATCCA
>CACGIM010000023.1 GCA_902573115.1 uncultured Candidatus Poseidoniales archaeon | reverse complement strand
AATTACCCATGAAGAAGTCAACGCATGCCCGTTGACCCCCCCATAGTGTCATAACAGGTGTGCTGCGCCGCAAAGGTGGCAAAAATGGCGAGAATAGGCATTCTTGGTTTGGGCAACTGGGGGACCGCCCTTGCTCTAGTCTGGTCAAACGATGGTCATAACGTGGTAGGCTGGACAGTGGAGCAAGAGGTCTACGAGTCTCTAATGACCCAGAATGAGAATGAAAAGTACCTTCCCGGCTACAAAATACCCCAATTGGACTGCACCATGGAAATTGCCGATATCACTGATTCGTGTGAAATATTGGTTCTTGCGCTACCAAGCTCGGTGATTCTGGATGTGGTTGACTTATTGATTCCTCATCTTAGGCCCTCACATCTTCTGGTTGATCTGGCAAAGGGACTAGCCCCGTCCGAAGAAGGTGGCTCTGGCATGATCTCAGACGCCATCGAGTCTAGGCTATCATCCGCCGGTCATTCTAATTCAGTTGTGGTGATGACGGGGCCAACTATTGCTCCCGAGGTTGCCAGAGGCGTCATCACTAACGCGCTGGTGGCCTGCCACGATATGAGTATCGCAGAAAGAATTGCAGAGAGACTTTCCACTAATTCACTAGTTCTAACCCCTGCAGAGGACCCGGTCGGTGCAGAGCTATGGGGGGCTTACAAGAACTGTGTCGCCCTAGCTTGTGGGCTTGTCGATGGTCTGAAGGACTCAGTGGGGGGTGACAACCTGAAGGCAGCATTGGTATTGTCCGGGTATAGCGAAGGAATAGGGCTACTGGGAAGGATGGGGGCAAATCCAAGCACGGCATTTGGTCCTGCTGGAATTGGGGACCTCTATGTCACTGCGACCAGTCCCAGGAGTAGGAATCGAACTCTAGGTGAAAAGCTAGGAGCGGGAAAGTCTCTGGATGAGGCATTGAGTGAGATGCACATGGTTGCAGAAGGGGTAAGGGCAACTAGAATGTTCCTTGACAGATCAGCAACTATGGGGTACAAAACACCATTTCTGGACTCCTTAGGATCACTACTTGATGGAAATATCAATGTCGAGGATGCTGTAAGAAGTATGGTTGAATCTTACAATTCTGGGGAGTCTTGATTTCCAAGAGCGCTTTCGAGGTATCATGGCAGTAGTGGACCTTACAGATTTCGAGTCAAGGCTGCTCAAGTGGATATCAGCATCTGATTTTGTTGAAGTTGCTTGGTCAACAAAGAGGGCAGCTGAAGCGTTTAAGGTGAAGGAGAAGGAAGTGTATCAAGCACTCGCAGCCATCTCTTTCAAAGCTCGTGAACACATACAGATTTTCTACGACGGAGGAGCGATCAGGATTGTCGCCGATTACTAATGAAGATCGGAGGGTATTCTAAAATCCAGTTAGGAATGATTACGGAAAGCCACTTTGGGGGTGCAATGTCACCTTCTTCATTGAAGTAAGATCGAACATATATCGAAATAAAATCTATCACTACCACGACTACAAAGATGATTATTAGGTATGCTACAACTTTGTCGTATTGGAGAAATTTTAGGTAGAGATTGATGTAATAACCGATTCCGCCAGCACCCACGATTCCGATCACTGTACCGTGCCTTACGTTGTATTCAAACATAAAAACGGCTTGAGAGATTAGGTTGTTCGCCTGTTCAGGTATGACCACGCCGATTGCCTTTTCTACTCCAGAAAGCCCCATAGAATCAGCAGATTCCAAAGGTATGTTGGACATTCCTTCTATAGATTCATACTGTAATTTACCGAGGTATCCAACGGTGTAAATTGTCATTGCTAAAATCCCAGATAGTGGGCCAAATCCAACCAAAATAACAAAAAATATCGCCCAAATTATGCTTGGAAGGCTTCTACAAGCAGCTAGAATAAATCTGAATGGGAATGTAATGGGATTGGGATTTAGGTTTCTAGAGGCCAAAATAGAAATTGGAAGGGAAATCATTACCCCGAAAACAGTTGAAATGAAAGCAATTTTGATTGTCTCAGTAATTCCAATCCAAGCAGTTGAGCATGTGAAATCAAAGAGCGGGTAAGCAGTACAGACAGGATATGCCTGAGGCTCAAGAACCCTCCAATCAGGAGGCCATAGCGACTCCCTAAAGAATATTACAAGGTTCTGACCACCACCAGACAGCCTCCCCCAATCGTCTACCAGACCATCCATTAGCCAAATAGATAGGAAAATGAGTGCTGGAATAGCGATTGATGGCCAATTAACTCTCATTATGGGACCTCCAATGCCATGGTGCTGGAGATAAATGGATTTACTCTGCCGTCATCTATTACCAGCATCCTATCAGCGATTGATTTTGCTCTTGAAACATCGTGCTCCACAACAATAAGCGTGGCATCCTCTTTTCTTACGAAGCCAACGACTTCTGACTTTACCATTTCAAGAGTCTTCTCGTCGAGCTCGCTCAAGAACTCATCTGCTAGGATTATCTTCGGAGACTGGGCAATTGTTCTGGCAATGGCAACCCTTCTCTGCTGCCCCCCCGAAAGTCTTCTTACAGGCTCGTAAATCTTATCCGAGAGACCCATTCTATCTATTGCATCCAGGGAGATATCTCTAATTTTGGTAGATGCTAATAGAGCATATGGACCACAATTTCCCGCTCGCGCTCCCATTTTGACATTATGCAAGACGCTTGCATGCCTTACAAGACCTAATCTCTGTGGAATGTATCCAATCGACCCTCTGGGTGGCCTAGCACCAAATGTTTGCCCGAATAGGCTTACACTACCGGATAGGGGCCTGACAAGGGCAGCAATAGTCCTGATTAGTGTGGTCTTACCAACCCCTGAAGGACCGGTTATTGCTATGATCTCGCCAGTGGAGATTCTCAAGCTTGGAATCTCTGCAAGCGGGGAACCCTTTGAGTACCCAATCGTCAAATCTTCAATCTTAACGGCTTCAGATTCCATTCCGACCCCTCTATCAGGAATTTAGGGGCCCCTAATACTATATTTGGTGTTGATGGGGGCCCGACTTGGGGTAGTGGTGATGCTGTTTGGCCCCCACCAACTTCTGTGATGTGCTCAAGAGCTGATACCAAACTTCTCCCCATAATAGTTCGATATCCCCGGAATGTTAACGATTAACGTGGAATAGCTACCGAGATGCTCTTGGGTGTTCACTCTGGTTAACCCTTGAGTGTTCAGGACATTTGAGAGAATCTCATCTCCACATAGATTCCTATCCAATGATTCATCAATTTGGTGTACAGTTATGTCATAACATCCTGTGTAGATTGTTCCTCTCATGCTGTAGTTTTCGAGGTACATCATGTTGTTCAATGACATCAGTGCATTAAGAACTGCAGTTCTGCTTTGCATGTCTAGCATATCGGGATTGTACATGACTGGGTGGCTCGGAGCTTGTCCAAAGGCAGGTAGCGCTACGTATTGGTCCATGTCCAAGCACCACTCCTCGTTCTCCGTTGAATCCTCGTTGTCGCAGTAGGATGCGACGGTGCTGTCCTTGGCGAAGGCAACATCACCGAACCCCTCGGACAGGCACTTGACTGCGCCAGAGTAGCCGTAGTACGGAGTCCCCGAGTCAGGGATTGAGGCATTTTCGTTGAAGAATCCGTAGATAGTGTTCCTCATTGTCTCAACATCGTTGGGATCTCCAATCACATTCGCATATCCATTCCCGATGAGGTAGCCCATTGGAAGTAGCATTCCAGCCGATTTCAGCCATCCTGTGTGGCAGGAGGTCTTACCCTCCAGGAGTGAAAATGGGTCTGTTGTAGGATCATCATCCAAATGGGCAGCAGCAATATCGCTGTCTGCAAGGACCCAAGCGTGAGCATTGTAGTGTGTTCTTGCATCACTTTTCAAATCTGCAGCCATTGATGCTAACCCATATTCTTTCCAGCCTACCCATGCAGCTCCCCCGTCCATGAAACCGATGTCAGCATTTCCGAATCTCAAGGCTTCGATAATTGCCCCTTCTGATTCCACATTGTAAAGCTCTACTTGAACACCTAGTTGATTTGAAAGGAAGTCTGCAAGCAACTGAGGATTCTCGTCTATATTTTCATAGTCGGCTTTTACTTCGTACGCCAATACGATTTTGTCCATATTTACAATGACAGATGAATTAATTGTGTACTTATCGTTGTAGTATGCCGCGATCCCGGGAATGTTCTGTATTGATGCAGAGTAGCTTCCCATATGCCCTTCAGTTGTGACGGAGACGAATCCTGGTGTGTTTAGGACGTCACTTAGTATGGTTGAAGCATCCATATCCTCTGACATCCCTATTAGGGCGCTTCTAACAGCATCAGCTTTGGATTCGGACATTGTCTCGGGATTGTACATGACTGGGTGGCTAGGAGACTTTCCAAACTCAGGTAGCGCTACGTATTGGTCCATGTCCAAGCACCACTCCTCGTTCTCCGTTGAATCCTCGTTGTCGCAGTAGGATGCGACGGTGCTGTCCTTGGCGAAGGCAACATCACCGAACCCCTCGGACAGGCACTTGACTGCGCCAGAGTAGCCGTAGTACGGAGTCCCCGAGTCAGGGATTGAGGCATTTTCGTTGAAGAATCCGTAGATTGTGTTCCTCATTGTCTCAACATCGTTGGGATCTCCAATCACATTCGCATAACCATGCCCGATGAGGTAGCCCATTGGAAGTAGCATTCCAGCCGATTTCAGCCATCCTGTGTGGCATGAGGTCTTCCCTTGAAGAAGAGAAAATGGATCAGTATATGGGTTTTCATCCAAGTGTGCTTCTGCCATTTCGCTGCCTGCAAGGACCCAAGCGTGAGCGCTATAGTGTGTTCTACCGTCAGACTTCTGATCCGCGGCTAGAACCTCAAGATCATATTGTTGCCAGCCTACCCAGGCTGAGCCTCCATCCATTAGTGCGATATCTGCATTCCCGAATCTTAGCGCCTCTAACATTGCACCTTCGGAATCAACATTGTACAGCGTCACGTCATAGTTCAATTTCTCAGCTAGATAGTCTGCAAATGACTGGGGATTCTCGTCTATGTTAACATAGTCATCCCTAACTTCGTATGCAATTACTAGTGAATCAATAGGCTCTTCATCATCTCCTGCACAACCCGCCAGGGATGTACAAACCATCAGTATAATCATTAATCCAGCAATCGTCTTTCTTTCATTCATTTAGGGCACCCTAAAAATTTCGAAACCAGCTTTGTTTATCAAGTTTAGGCTACCCTAAAGTATAGATTATTATCCGATATAATCATCATCTACAGACTCCTCAGGATAACAGTGAACGCTTCTTGCAAGGCAACATTGCTGGTTATGTCATTGGTGATTTGTTCTTCCATACAATATGTTGTATATCCTCTGGAGCTCAAAACAACCTCTGAGAGGATGGAACAGTTTGGCGGTGGTTCACTCGAGGAGCAGTGTGGATCAATAACATTCGAGGACATGTTCATTTACGATAATGCCATTTTTCAGGTACTGGTACAAGAGGACTGGAAGTCTGCCCAGGTTGATGCCAGGGCATGGATAAACTGGTCTTTGGCAGATGATATAAGAACAGATTTAGACTCATATCTGGAGGGCTATGTGCCATCCGGCGGGGATGGCTGGCTTTCATCCGATGAGATCGATGCAGTGACGATCATTGCAGCCGATTGCCTAGAGTACAGCCTTACTAGAATTGGATTGAGGGACGGCCCGCCACATAGAGGGGGGACCGGTGTAGATTGGAAGAATACAACTTGGGAAAACGATGGGATGGTCGTTGGTCATTACAATGGAGTCCCTCCGAGACATTCTCAGATTAGGAATTGCGACTCATTCAGCCAAGAAGGGTGTATGGAAATCCCCGTCTCCCCCTCAATTGAAAGGGATTGCGATACCGGGGCCAATTCTTCTCTGGGCTTAGATGAGTGCAGGATAGAGCTTTGGCTCAATGCCACGATGTCTATAGAAGGAATTTCAGACCCAAACGACTTCACTCTGGCGTTCAACACATCAAATATGAGTAATGGAAGGATAGAATTCACATTCCCTACAATCCCTGAACTCAGGTTAGATATGTGGGAAGAATGCGAGGGTAGGTTCGTAGGACCAGATGAAGACAACCCCGGAACAGGAACATCCCCGATAAGGGGGAGCTGTATTGGAGACGGGTCCGCTAACTATGAATTGAAAACTAACGAAGATGGCAGTCTGACATACTCCCTTGAGTCGAACTTCTCTCGAGGTGAATGGCCTTTGGGAGAGGACATATTCGCCGATTTTACCACCTCCTCTATTCCCCTGGATAGTCCCCCAGTATGGACCGAATCAGCTCCGAATGACGGAGTCTGGATTCCAGTTAGTGGAGAGGGGCAGACTAAGATAGCATCATGGAGAGAAATATCAACTTGGTTTGATGATGATGCTGCAGTCTCCTCCTTGGAAATCACCTGCATGAGCGATGAAGCCGGAGGGACATTGCTCTCGCAAAGTATCGATGGGTCTATTTGGGCTAATATTCAAGGAATAGTGGAAGTATCATGTATGGCCTTAGATGCATCAGGACAATCGACCACAAATAGGACGTTTGTTTTCGGAGTACCATTGTATGTTTCCCCTTGTGATTGTACTCTCGAAGATTCACACCCAATAACACTAGGACCTTCTGAGGGATGGACAAATCTAACTACTGAAATTGGATTTTACCAAGGCGGAGAACCTAGGAACGTTGTCACAATGACTCTCCTCGATGAGACTACCGTGCAACTTTCCTCGACAGGCATGGTCCCCGGTCCCGTCGAAGTTTGGATCAAGGCATATAGCGATCCAAGATACGTCATGCAAGCAATTTATGACTTATCTATTATCAAGGAAAGCACCCCTCCCCAGATCATATTCTCATCTCACACATGGGAGGGCTCAGAACTGAAGGTCTCCGGTCAGTATAGCGATCCAGATGGAGAGGCGGTCTCTTTCATAGCAGAGGTTTCTGAGTTAGACTCCCAAGCTTTCTCAATTGCCCCCTCTAGTGGAAACTCATGGGAACTTCTTTGGTACGACCCGGATTTGTCACAACTTTCGGGGGATTTAGAACTGGTGGTGACAGGTTGCGACGCATCTGGTAAATGTTCAACAGAGAGGTATGTCATTGACGCTGACTCGTTCCCCTCCCAGTCCGAAGTGAGAGATGATAACGCCGAACAAAAAGATGAATCCGTCCCCTCAGCCGGAGTCATAACCCTATCAGCTTCAATTTTAGGGGCAATGTTGCTCGGAAGGCGGGTTAAGTGAGAAAATGAGTTTTTCGGGCCGAGTCAAGAATACCTCTCATGAGGGAGGAGTAATAGTCGCATTCGAAGGTAAGCCACCTAGGTTAGGTGCCAGCATCAGAATTTCTGGGGGAAAGGTAATCGGCAGGGTAGATACGGTACTCGGCCCTGTCAAATCACCCTTTGTCCATGTTCATCCGCTCATGGAAGGAATTGACGCTAAGGCTTCTATTGGGTCTCCTGTAGAAATCGCCCCACGCGTAAATAGGGGAAAAGGTCGACAGAACAGAAGGTCGCAAGTCTACAACCGGGGGAGAAACGAAGGAAGCAGGGACAGAAAAAGACATCCAAAAAGAGGGAAGGGCTCAAGCAACCAGTCAGATAAGCGATCGTATCGTAAGTCGGGGAGAGGAGGAAAATTAAGAGTTGATAGGGGCCCAAAAAAGCGCCAAGGTCGCCCTAATATGAAAAATTCTCATAGGAGGGGCACAAGAAGGAGAAAAGACACCCGAAGAAAGCGTTGATCACCAACACCCGAGCATTCTTCACCAGATCTATTCTCAGACCAACATGGCCAAGAGTCCCGAGATGCTTTGGCTTGATGCAATCGAGGCCAATGAGAGTGGCAATAGGGATGAAGCCCTATCCTTGGCCGAGGAAGTTGTCTCTATTGACGAGAATCACTCAGACGCTTGGATGGGGGTAGCCCAGTGGATACTGCCGGCCGACTCAAGGGGCAGGCAGCTTATGCCAGACCTGGCTCAGGCATCCAAGTCAATGTCCGCATTGAGAAGAGTTGTTGACCTGAACCCAGACAATGAGCATGCATGGAGGCTAGGGGGAGAAATAATAGTCGGTCACTTGGGAATGTTGGAAGATGGATTGAAGTGGTGGCAGAGGAGGAAAGAAATCGCTCCCAGCGATATCGCCCCTTACTTCGAGCAGGCATTCATACTGATCAGCATGGGATACTTCGATAGGGCCGAGGAATGTCTGGATGAAATGGACTCAATAGTTGCCAAACAACCAAGCAAACCTCTCGAAGCCAGAGCGAGAAGATTGAGGGAGATTTTCATGGAGGAGGCCAAGCTAGAGGGAGAGGTGGGGTTCGAACCCCAGAACGGCAGCGATGAGTCATGGGGCCTAATAACAAGAATGAGTAGGAAGAAGCCTATCACAGAAACCTACTTTTTGATTATGTTCGTTATGCCGATTGTATTCTTATTGGGTACTTTGTCAATGTATTTGTTCTCCGGAGTCAGGTTTGGAACCGGCATAGTGATGATACTGATCATCGTGATGTACTTCTGGATTGCTAAGATTTCCAGAGGCCTTTTGCTAAAGGTAAACAGACCTGAGAAATTCCTAAACAGAGCTCTAGACCACGAGTCTACAACCGGTAAAGTCTGCATTCCCGATGATTTGAGATCTTCCAAGCTATACGCCCATCTGATGAAGTCCAGGATGCCTGCATTCAAGCAGAGGCTGGGACTAATAGAGGACTCAGGGGAGAAACTACCCGGAAATTGGGAGCTCAAAATCCCCTTCTAAGTCATCCCCCTCCGCCCTTCTGCTTGGCATTGTATTGCGCATAATACTGAGTTGCGTATTGCCTAGCCATCTGCTCTTCGTAGCCTTGGGCAACCAACTGCTGCACGTACGCCTCGACGGGATCCATCTGCTCGACACCTCCGAAGGATTCTACTGAGTCCTGACCGGAATCGCCCTTTCGGCCCCTCATGAACATCATTGTCACTCCGAGAACAGCTATCAACAGAACCGCTCCTATTCCAGCTATGACTACTGTTCCTATCGCACCGCCGCTATCCTCCTCACATGAGGCAGGGTCTATGACGCAGGGGTCCGTTGGCCTTGGGACTGTATACAGCTGGATCTGCTCGTCAACAACGTAGGATCCCTCCGTGACCCTGATGTGGATTACTCCAGCATTCCCAAGATCCTCCAGGTAAAGGTGCGATATGTTCAGAGTTAGGGTGTATGTGTCCCCATCGCAGAGATTCTCCTGCCAGTCGAATCTTCCAAGGGCCTTCTGAGCGGTCTTGATGCCGTCGCTCTTGTCGAAAATTGATGTGTCATCCAAGGACGCCTCAACCTTGACGTCACACTCGCTTCCTGCGTCGTTGTCCGTCACCGTTCCCGTGATATTGATGATGTCAGAGTCCAAGGCGGCAAAAGACTCGCCATCAGCGGTACTAACACTGTCAAAACTCAACTCAGGCTCATCGTCTCCAAACAGTTCTCCGACAACCTCGAAGAAAATCCTTGTCGGCACTGTGTTCGGTAAACCTCTCGCATCATTTACGAATAGCTCGATCACAATGAAATCCGAGCCTGAGGTTAGGTTTCTGAAGGTGTAGGACCAATCTGTCTGGCTGGCAGGTAGCTCGATTTCCTGAAGGTCCCCATCTCCGTTGACGGTCCATGTGAATTTCGCAATTCCCGTCCCCACATCGCTACTATTTGCGGAGGAGAAGCTGATTTTTGTGTCTCCAGTTTCCGAGAGCCTCACTCTGTACTTCGGTGAATCAATCATGATAAACTCACCAGTCTCTGGATCCAAGCCGACTGGGCTGGGCTGGAAACCGATAAATTCAGCGTAATTTAGGAAAGACTCGTCCTCGACTATCTCGATGTTTGCTATTGGGTTCACAGAGTCCGAATCGATATCGTTGGTGTATAGTGTGATATTGGTTATCCTGGTGTTGCCTGCTTGGTCATGTAGGTACAGCCAGATCCTCCACTCTGCGTTTATCTTGCAATTGAGATCAGCATTCGCATCCGAAACACAGAACGTCCCTGTAACTGATCCAGATGAGTCTGGTTGATGCAGGTGCCTGTTTTCTTGACTTAGCATTTCTCCATCCCAACCAGTGACGTTCTCACCATTCCCAGATTCGATTACCCAGTCTGCGTGGATCCCCTGGACATCAGACTGGAAACCAAACTCTAGCTCTGCTCCACTCTCTATGGCTACTCTTCCGTACGAGCCTTGGATATTGTTTGGTATCTCTTGCACAACTCCGTCTATCGTCATGTGGAATCCGCCCGCGTCGACGTGCTCGAAACCTACTGGATAGGGGGTTATGTGGAAGTCAAGCATGTTGGACAATAGGGGGAAGTTAGCATCTCCGAATGGCCTAGAAACTGCTGGATTCTCAACATCAATGGTCGTTACTATCATCCCCCCATCGTGATAATTGCAGGTTGAAAGTAGTGACTGGCTTGGGTTGTCAGCATCCTTGAGCAGACTGTGGAAAGTACCTCCATCACTGATAAGGCCTCCTTCCTGACCGTCGGCGCATGCCTTAGGTATCTCGTCAGCATCCTGCTGATCCAAGTCCAATCCGGACAAAGCGACGTGAGACCCGCCATTTATGCCAGCCAGCGAGGCCGTGTCTACCCCTTTCATGATTGGATGGAACTCGTCAATGATAGAGACATTCTCGTATAGTATCCTGTTATCCACAGTCTCGTTGAAATTGTCCCTCATCACTATGTCCATCCCGAAAGGCAACTTGTCATTCTCAATACCAGTGGTCCTGTAGTCATTATAATATGGTCCGAGGTGGACTTGGAGGGTCCCCCCCTTTCTCATGAACTCAGTAAGGGTCTTGACAAGAGTGTTGCCGAACTCATCTTCATTCGGGGTGCCCATTCTTTCGTAATACCCGCCGTACTCCACATTGTAGTCAGTCTGCCAAGGTAGTAGGACCTTGTTGTAGTGCTCCAACCAATCCATCTTACCGTAGAAGTCCCAGTCTTCGGTTTCTATCTGGGTGTATGTCTTGTTCATTGCATCCAGATCGGCCTTTACCCTCTGCAGTCGGTTCTGGTCAGTGGGGCTAGAAAGGATAGCTACGTCTATTTTGTCCTCAAAGACAATCGGGAAATACCTCTCATTTCCTGAAGATTCGCCAGTCTCGACCAGCGATGCGAAGAAGCTGATGTTGTAAGTGTGACCTCCGAACCACTGATCGTACGGAGCTGACCAATTTGCCTGTCCCCTCTGGTGAGGGTCCAATCCAAAGGGTCCGTTGTCAGATGACTCCTCATACACCGTCTGGCCAGTGTCTTCATCCACTATCTTCATTGTGACTTCGTAGATCCCTTCTATTACTCCGTTTAGCATCGGTATCGAAAAGTCGTGGGAGTTCTGACCCTGGGCATTACTAGCATAAACGCACGAGTAAACAGCATCTGCAACACAATCCAGAACGTCTGGTTGTAGGAGGGTGATGTCCGCGTTCGCAATCTCAAAGAGGATAGTGGACACGTTGTTCGCCTGGCTAATCTCGGGCCTGTCGAACCACTTCGTCGAGTTGTCAGTATTGTCATAGAGAGTCATCAAATCAATTCGATACAGGCCGGCAGTGAAGTCATGGACCCCCATCTCCACTACTCTCTTTTGGGCGGCATCCATGCCCGTCACTGTCTTGTTGTATTCCCCATCGTCGGTGAATGTGTAGTCATCGACCCTGATGTTGTCGATTCCGAAACCGGCGTATCCGGCGTTGCCATTAACTCCATCATCGTTCGAGTAGAATCTCCATGTGAAGGTCACTTCAGAGCCGGCTAGCGTGGTGCACTCCTCTCTCCAAGCCAGTGAGTCATCGCTTGACTGGTTTAGAAGGTGAACGTGAGTCAGGTCTATCCTCTGTGTTGCAACGAGGTTGTCAGTGTCGAACCAGGTCACGAAACCGTCTTCCCCGATACCCCCAGAGTGGTCTCCTGAGTACTCTACCTCTTCATAGAGTCCGTTCTGATCGAAGTCTTCGCAGTAGTGGTAGCGGGTTCCATCCTGTCCATTAATAGCGGGTCGGAGGCCGTTCTCGTTAAGATCTGTCCAGCTTCCGTAGATGATTCCGGAGTAAAACTGAGTCTCGCCCTCTACTTCCTTCACCCAGGTAATTTCTAGGAATGCGAAGTCACGCACCCCTCCCTGAAGGGCATTTCCGCTTCTGTCCGAGACGTGGTCCCCCTCGGCGAAGTAGTCAAATGTCAGGAATGTGAAGTCAGCACCGCTATTGGAAATCTCGATTGGCTCTAGGGTTAGAGTCTCGTTCCAGTCATCCCCATACCCTTCGGAGGGATGCCCTAGCCAGTATGCTTGGTTCTTGAACACGCCTTGATTTTGCGGTAGCATGTTGTTCGGCTCTGTGCTGTCATCCAATCTAGTTCCGTTCTCTTTGCAGTCTGTCTCATCAGGCTCGCAATCTTCGTCTTCACTCCAAATCGATAGTCCTGCCCCAGAAGCCGACGCGAAATCCTCAACAGCAATAAGCTCGGGAAGAGCGTTGCTGACTTTCGCCTCCACATCAAAATCAACAAACGTGTTGCCCCAATTCTGCACTCCGATTTCGATCGGCATTTCTGCCGATGCATACCTCTCCCCATTGACAAAGCCCAGCCAAGGCTCCTCGAATAGTCCAGGATCGTACAGGTTCCTAACAGTCAACTGGAATTGCTCCCTGTCATTTGTCGCATCTTGGTCGACTTGATTTCCTCCTAGGTTCGCATTTGATAGCTCAGTAGACACGTAGTAGGTCGTGTCGTCGACGAAATCGGCAGTTAGCTGGACCTGTATGGATTCTCCAGCTACCAAATTTAGGTTAGTTAGCTGCTGACTTTCAATTGTCGAGGCCCCGAAGCTCACGTCTCTGGTTCTGATGGAGATGTTGTCTATAGCGAATCCATCCAGTCCTGAATAGTCCGTTGCACCATCTGGCCCAACAGTGCCCTCCAGACCGCTTCTGAATCGGAATCTTATGTCTATATTCTGCCCGGCGTATGGCGTGAGGTCGATCGAATCGGCCATCTGGTCCCCTTCTCCATCTGCCCAGCAGCCATACAGTAGGGAGCACGAGTCTCTAATTCCGCCACCCTCGGTGTAGTTGTTCCACATGGTGGTGTGATA
>CACGIM010000022.1 GCA_902573115.1 uncultured Candidatus Poseidoniales archaeon | reverse complement strand
CAGTCCCTCATTGAAAGAATCCGTTCTGTATTCTTGGAAATGGGGTTTTCCGAGATAGAGGGCGACTACGTCCAATCAGCGGGATGGAACATGGATGCCCTGTACATCCCTCAATCCCATCCAGCAAGAACCATGCAGGACACATTCTATCTAAGCGATCCGGAAAGGATAGATGTCGATGAAAACTACCTGGATATTTGGTCTAGGGTGCATGAACATGGTCATGACACGGGGAGTAAAGGATGGGGGGGCTACTGCGATCGAGATGAGGCTCAAAAAGCTCTGCTAAGGACACATACCACTGTGAATACCGTCAAGCATATCGCTGAAAATCCAGGTGTACCCTCCAGAGTGTTTGGTATTGGCAGGGTATTCCGACAGGAAACAATAGATAGGACTCACATGCCAGAATTTCACCAAATTGAGGGCATCATTCACGAACCAGAGGCCAGCCTCCCAATGCTGGTGACCACTCTGAAGACCTTCTACGCAAAAATGGGATATCCAGATGTCAGAGTCCGCCCAGCCTATTTTCCCTACACGGAACCTAGTGCCGAAGTGGATATTCTTTGGAGGGGGGAATGGCTAGAGTTAGGCGGTTCGGGAATATTCAGGCCTGAAGTTACAGAGCCCCTTGGGACTGAATGGCCTGTCTGCGCATGGGGTATGGGCCTAGAGAGACTGGCAATGCTAATATTGGGTTTAGACGATATCAGGCAACTATATCAGCCAGATCTGGAAAGGCTCCGTAAGATGCCGCTTATTTGAAGCTCAAGTCACTCTTCGGCTAGAGTTTTCACATCTTGTAGAAAGCTCTCCACATCCCACATTATTCCTGAATAAGCCACACGTTTTCTCTGGTCTTTGTCTATGATGAAAGTCACTGTCGAGTGGCCTACCTCGTATTCCCCCAAGCTCTCCTCATGGGGATTAGACCTATTTCCATCGCCACTTACACTCCCTTCTATGACGCATGATAGCCAATCATCATCCGCCCTGTTCCAACCATCGTCGCACATGCAGTGAGCACCACCACCAGTCCCCATTATCCATCCGCGACCATCACAGTCCACTCCCGGGGGGAGTTCACTAGCATTGGAGTTGCTTGCTACCCAGGCCATGTGTGATTGGTGGTCGATTACTCCATTGTGCAATATCTCCCCATTCGCAGGCTCCCAGGATGCGTTTGCGCCCCAAACGTAAAGCTCCCAATTCCATGAATCATTAGAAGTCCACTCCCCTATAGTCCCATTTTCAATATCATAAGTTATCCCGGCATTTGTTCTCAAAGCGTATTCCGCGAAATCAACTCCATCTTCGTAGCATGTCATGTTTTGTAGATCCCTACATGGATTGTCAGTTACCAAAGTAGTGTTGTCGGGAAAAAGTACAGAGAATCTTACCGTAGCATCCTCGGGGGGCAAGCTGTTGGCTATGTGGTCAGCATCCACTACGACTTTCCACTCATCCCATACGGATTGTATCACTGACCCCCTGTGATGGGTCAGATGGTTCCATGCATATCCCCTGGTGTCCGTCCAATCCTTTAGATGAGGCACTGTATCCCTCGCTGGATCTATCGTGATTGAGATCAGCGCTACGTCATCTGAATATTCCCCTAGGTTTTGTCTGACATAGTCCAAGTTGGAGGAAATTATGAGGCATACATCGGGACAGGAAGTGTAGATGAATGCTACAACTATTACCTTGCCTTGATAATCAGTCAGGGATATATTCTCCCCCTCCTGATTTATCAGGTCGAAATTCGGAGCAATTGGAGGGTCTCGGTATTCAGTTCCGATTATCTCAGACTCCCGGGGGCCTATGCACCCTGAAAAAAGGAGGAGAAGGGCCACGATACCCGTTTGAAGGAGATTTCTCATAATAAAACCAAGGAGAACCCACTTTTCACTCTTCTTCAATAAGCTGTATTATGTCCTCTAGAACCAACTCTGGATTCCAGTCAGTATCGCCCCACCATACTCTCTGATTCATTTGCTTGTCCACAATTATTGTGCCAGTAGTGTGATCTACCCAGTAGTCTAGGGGGTGATGACTCGTAACTACATCTCCTTCGGGCTGCTGAGTTTCTTTGCCGCACCCATTGTAATCCACCTCTTCGCCCTCGGGGGTATCCGGACAACTGTCGAAACCATCAGCGACTCCATCATTGTCAACATCAGTGTTGTAAGTTGCCAATCCAACATCAAAGTTCATCCATACCGGCTCCAGCTCATCGACGGCACCGGTGAGGTGAGGCCAAGTCAACTGCCTAGTTGTCGCATAATTGTTCAAAACGCTTGAATTGTCAGTCCATGGGTCGACTGTGACAGTCAAAATTTGAACCTCTGATTCGAATTTGTCCCCCAATTCTTCTGCTATGAATGCTAGATTAGCGCTAACCACTGGGCAGATATCTGGACACCTAGTGAATAAGAACGTCACCACCACAACTTTGCCTTGGAACTGGGACATGGTTATGTTCATCCCATTCTCATCAATGAGCTCAAACTCATCAACAGGAATTGGGGGTGAAATGTCTTCACCATAGAATATGTCTGACTGATCATTCGATGTGCAACCGGAAAACGTAGATGCCAGAATTAGTGTTGTTATGGCGAATATCCTATTCATTAGATTCCCTCCTAACATACCATGCCAAACTAGAGCCAATAAAGAGTATTATGGCCAAGTTTCTCAAGCCATTCTCCACACTCGAATTGCTATTTTCTTCTCTCACCATGTCGTCTTGGTTGTTGAAGGTGTATCCCATGGGGGGGGCCAAGTTCCTCATGGAAGTCGTGAACGACGGTTAGGTTCAGCTCTTCCCATATTGTCCCATTAGCGTATATGCGTAATACATAGGTTCCTGCTTCCCATATTGATGCATCGATGGAGAAAGTGCATTGGTCCCTAATAGAGGAGGAGTTTTTTGGTTCAGTATCACACCTCCTGTCATATATCGCATCTCCATCCAAGTCCACTCTGATGGTTCTGTTGTGATCAGCCGTGTTATGGAAAGTCAAGGTGTCATTCTGGAGAACCTCTGCCTCTCTGGGTTCAATACTGTTCCCCCTCATTATTATCGAAAAATCATTCGCTCCGTGAGCAAACGCAATTGGAGATGCAATGGGCAGAAATAAGATTGCAAGTATCAGCCCGTATCTCATAAAACCCTCAATCCCCATCTTCCTCTATTGACCATAGAGCTGGGTAGTTGAATCTCGGATCAATGTCCTCGTCAAATTGTACAACGTAGACCCCACTGACCATCTCTGAGATGAAAAGGAACCCCCTTGGGTCATATTGGAGTCCCCAATCAAATGGAATCATGCAGGAAGCCCAGCAGTCAGCCATGTCATATCCCAGCTCAGTGGTTGGATCTTCTATCCACTCTGGACCAGCAGGCAAGTAGTAGCCTATTGTGTGGGAGACGGCTAGCTCTTCGATAGCTTGGAAGCCTCTGTCTGGTTCGGGAACCCCATTCTCCCACACTATCTCCTCCCAGATATGTCCGTGGTCCGTCACCCAATTTCCTGCGTGGTAATGGGTCCAGTAGACGTGCCCGTTAAGTCCGGTGTCACCATTGTGGGGGCTGAATATGTATCCTCCCGGTATGTAGTGCTGTGGATGCTTTGACCCGTTCGCGAGGGTCCCTTCCCCGGGGAGCCTCCACTTTGATACAAGAAACGGCTTTGTAGGATCGGTAGTATCAATTGTCCATAGGAAACCCGTGTGACCTGCATTGCTTCCGTACTCTGGTGCAATGATGGTGTAATGGCGCCAGTTTACTCCATAGGTACCATCCTCTGGGCCAGAGCCACAATCATCTGGCCATTCTGACATCGGAACATACTCGCTGACACCGTTACAAATTAGGTGGTCATATGGGACTGCGTAGTGTATGTTGTCGTTTCCTTGTTCTGCGTCTAACCACTCCTCTGCTGTCATGTTTGCGTGACCTCCTCCATCTGGCCCGTACCACCCTTCATCGGCCGTTGGGCATCCAAGCCAGCGGCCAATTTCTTGGGGCCATGAGACTCCGAAGGGATCCGCAATTGCTGGGGGCTCGCTTACATCCACAATTCTCAAACCAGCCCCCCAATATGAAGCAACCAAGAGCCTCTGTTGTGTAATCGGATGAACGAAGTAGACATGGTCGTGGTTGAATATTGACCCTCCACACGTAGTATCAGGTTCAGGGGTGTAACCCCCCCACCTGATTATCTCCCGACTCGAGTTCTGCTGCTCATCATTCTGATTAGGAAGCCATGACTCGAAACCTCTGGGGACATAGAATACCTGGGTCCCTTTGTAGAAAACGCCTGAGCTACCTTCTACCATTTCCGGGTAAGGGTCTGCACCGAAAAGGAAAAGGCTACAATCTTCTCTGAAATCTAAGGCACCATCCCAATCACAGTAAATTGCTAGATCTTGGTTGTGGAAACCGGCAGGAGGGTTGTTCCACTCGGCTACCTTGACAGGGCTTGTCTTGTCTCCAACATAGATCACATCCAGTCTGTTAGCACCACTATTCGCATCATCATCATTGGGTATGGGGTCTAGCTCACTATTAGTCAGCTCATGGTTAACCAGGACCCAGTTATTGTCCTTGGTGACTTTGATGTCTATCATCCTCGCTACCTCTGCATAGTATGTTGAAAGGAGCCTGATGTTGTTTGGCTCGCTTATGTCAAGTATTTCGAACTGGTTGTAGCTTGAGACGTAAGCATAACAGCCGCCAGATCCATCTGCATAGATCTCACAGTCATCAAGGAAATTCCCTTCGATCGCAATCTCGGAGTTATCCCCCGGAGTGGGTCCGACGTTCTTCCAGTCATCATAGCATGGTCTACCAGCGGTGTTGTCCAGCTCGGGAGGGGGGTAGACTTCGCCATCGCAATTTAGGTTGTGGTAATCTATCAGTTTTGCATTGGAGGTAGATAGCCTGTGTGCAAGCAGGTCGTTGTGAGAGTGGTTAGAATCTTCAATTTCCATCACTGGGTCGACCCATTCCGAATTTTCCGCTGAGTCATTTCCATTAGCGGGCGAGAGGCATCCTGATACAGGAGCTAGCACCATGATTCCTACCAAAAGCAAAGCCCGGGTATTGTCCATGGCGCCATCCGGCAATCACTCGGATATGAAATTGCACCCATTTAGCACATGCCTGTGGTTAGGTCTCCAAAGGCTTTCCATAGGGGGCATCGATGTCAAGTTGAACGATATACAACCCTGTTGTGATGCAGGATAAGTAGGTGTATCCCTTGTAGTGCTCTGCCGCCCAGATGAAGGGAGTCCATCCGAAGTCGTAGTATGAGCTGTCCAGAGGGGCACCATCAGCACCGTGGGGGAGGTGGTACCCTATCGTCGATTCAAAGTGCACCTGCGTCTTATTTCCCCCCTCCAGTCCCGCGAGCATCAGAGACTCGATGTCAATTACCCAGAGGCCAGAGTGGTAGTTCCCCATGTATATTCTGCCGTCCCAAGCCCCTCCATGGCTGTTGTCTGGGAAATTTTGTAGGCCCGTCTGGAAGATCTCATGGTCCGCATTGTGCGGGCTGAACAACAACCACTCTTCCCCCCCGGGGATGAAGTGATGATCTGCGAAGGGCGTCTCCCAGCCATGGATAAGATTTGGCAGGAATCTAACGTTCCCGTTCACCACCTCGTAAGGAGTTGTATCCAACAGGTAAGCCATTCCTGTCCCTACTGTAGTCTCCAAAACCTCTGTTGCTATTATTGTCATGTGAATTTTCCCTTGGGGGTAGCCAAGATGACTCGCATCTACCATCTCGTCTATAGGCTCTGCATAGTGGATGTATGAGGCTCGGCCACCGTTCTCGTTCCCTGTTGTTCCGCTGTCCGGTGCCCCATCCCCGTCGAAGTCTTCAAAGTCCATCCATAGACCTACCTCAGGGGCCCTCCAATTGCAACCCAGTTGGGTCCCAAAGGACCCTCTACAAGCGGCTCCGACCGCCAAATATTCTACCATATCTTTCCCCGGATGAGGAACGTCCGTCACGTCGAAAATCCTCAGGCCCGCCTCCCAGTATGCCCCGTACACGTATGTCCTACCGTTTCGGGGGTCATCGGGTTCGTCACCAGGCCATGTTTGCACGGTCATGTCGTGAATGTATATCCAACCGCCACGAGTTGTCTCCCAGCTCACCTCCGCCTCTCCAAGCTTGACGATCCTCGGCAGGTCACCATATCCTGCAAAATTTAGGTGGGCGATTGTAATTCCCCCGCAGGCATCTCCCTGACCGACGTCGCAGGACTCGTAATCTGGATTTGCGACGAATATGTACCATTCATTGTCGATCATGTGGGTATACAGGTTATGAGGTCCACTGGGGTGGTCGGCATCATACCATGCATCGACAAACGAAGGATCGGTCTTGTCAGTCACATCCACTAGTGTAACCGTGACTTGAGCCGGGTCCTCCCATTCCCCGACGTTGGGGTCAGCCGCACCAGGATCGACGAGCTGGTTCTGGACAATGACATACTCCCTGCTATTGTATACCAGGTACTTTACATCCAGTACCTGTGTGTTGGGGTCATAGTAGACGCCTGTGACAGTTGTATTCGATGGATCGGTGACATCCACGATATGCATCTCACTCCACCCTGCAATGTAAGCATAGGTCCTCCCATCAGGCGAATCAGAAACCTGAACTTCCGCGTTTCCAGGAGCGGTAAGCTCATTGAATGATACTGGTTGAATATTGTCGGTGTACAAGATGTGTTGGCTGGCATTTCTGTGGTCGTGGCCTTCATCTTGCAACAGGGGGTCAACCATGGCCGCAATTCCATTGACTTCTGTTGGCTCGCCATTGTCCAGAATTAGGAAAATGGAGGCCCCAGCACCAATCAAACAAACAGATAGCGCCAACGCAAGAGCACTTCTCTTCAGGCTCATGTATGGGCCAAGGGGTGGTCATGTTCAAGCCATCGGCTCTGTTCGATAAAACCATGCGCAATGTTGGGGCATTTATCCTAGCGCTACTCGTCTCTGTTTCACTCTCTTCAGTTTCATCGGGTCACGAACCAAAGGAATTCACCGTGCTACTGACTGACCAGGGAATTAATCCTGCAAATATTCCCGAGGGAACGCTTGTCGAGACCGACTATTTGTTCCTCTACAACGTGGATAAAAGGGAAGGTGTAATGCACAGAGTGCAGATAGACTCCGAGGGTGATGGCAGTTTTGACGGACCTGACGATCTCGCTACTGCATGGCTCAGCGGTTCCTGCGAGAAGGACGAAAACGGCACTAACATGGACAAATCCTGCAAGATTACAGAATTTGTTTTACTAGGTCCGGAGAATGGCCTGTTGCCAGGAAATATATCTCTGAGGCATCAAATTATTCAGGATGGGCAAACCAACTCCACAGATTTCTTTCTTGTTCTGGGCAGGGATTTTCACCAGGATATTGTTCCCGAAATAGCGCAAAACCAGACTGCTGATGTTTCGAAGGGCAATGAAAATGACCTACCAGTCGTTATCCTATTCTGCTCCATAATGGGCGTTCTAGCAATACTGCCAAGCTTTCTGAATAGTAATTTGGATTAGATTGATGACGGTTTGACTCAATAATGGGGGGCCTTTCCGAGAGTACAAGGGCGCTTAGCTCAGCTTGGAAGAGCGTCTGGTTTGCAACCAGAAGGCCGGGGGTTCAAATCCCCCAGCGTCCACCAGATTCACTAAATATCAAAGGAACTTAGGAGATTCCATGTCTGTTCAGATAGTTATGGACGGGACTAATGGGGCCCAGAATATCGATAGAAGCCGTCAGGCTACAAACCAATCAAACCTCCAAGATGCAATAGACGTTTGGACAAGCATAATTCAATTAAATTCGGAATCACATGCAAATAAGGAACAGAAGGACGTAATAAAGACAATAAAAAGCAGACTAAAGAAAAATGCGGACTATTACGGCGCACAGGATTTCTCTGCCGTAAAGAAAATGATAATTGCTTACCTAAATGCCGATCCATGGTTACAGATCAACTTCTGCAAGGACTCAACTCGCCAAGGAGTTGATGAGCAAGTGCAAAGGGAAATGCTGAACCATTTTGTTAATTCAGGCCAATTCAAAAAAGCACCTCCTGGACTTTACGTATACGAGGGTAAAATTTGGCAGAAGGAGGAAATATTGAGGGCTAAGAATCAGAAAAAGCTGGATATCAAAGATATCGACACCATTGGTGTTATCGGAGACAAACAGGTCTTTGTTTTTCAGAAGTACACCAAGGTTGCCGGTGGACACCAAGACAACGTCTACGCCGAGAGTCTTCATTTCATTAGAGAATTCAATCGATATGCAGAGGAGAATAACGATCAATACTTCTTAGTAGCACAATTGGACGGAGAATGGCTTGAAGAACAAGTTCCAAGTCTAAGGGAATCTATTACAATTCATGATAGGGTGTTTGTTGGCAACTCCGATCAAGTAATTGAATGGTTGAATAAACTTCGGTAATTCATGTAGCATTTCCAGATTCATTGTAGTAAAAGGATATTATTCTAGATCAAGAGTAGTCTGGACCGAAACACCCAGAGCCTCCAAAATCACCTTTCTTCCCAATCTATAATCCAACCTTCTTCGCCTCCTGCCTTCTTTGTTGTTGCCCTTGAATCCGGATAGGATGATGTCCTCGGACCTATCACGATACGATTCGAGGATTTCGTTAGCCCTGCCGCAAAACTTCGATATCTTCATTCTTGAATCAAGCTCTGGAATGTCTAGATAGGTCATCAGTCTAGAAGATTCCTTGATGCTGGATCGGGGGTAATCAAACTCATCCCCGGGAATGAACCTAATCCTATCATCTGGCCTCGTACCATCTACGGCTTTCAATCCTACATTTCCATCCGGGTCGTTGAACACAATGCGATTGCTTCTTGTCACATCGCCCTTGATCTCGATCATCTTAGAAAACTGCATAATCTTCTTGTCTGCCACGTAAATAGTTGGGTCTTGGCCGATCTCTGGAACCCAGCAAGTTACACAAACCGGAAATGTCGTGTCCTCGAATGGGTTTTCCTCCAGAATTACAATTCGCTGACAGCGTTCCTTTGGATATTTGGAATGGAGAAATGTCTCAGGAATAATTGCCACTATATGATCAAAAGACTCTAGACACCTGTCTAGCGCTATCTCGTAAAGATCAGACCTACCTGAACCTTCGTAATAATGACCAACCATTGGCCACATCGACTTGCGTTTTGCACTGTATTTTGCTAGATATGGGGGATTGGTTATGCAAATCGCCCCAACGCTCCTGGGTATTGACTCAAGGCTGTCATTAACTTCCCAACCCAAGTCATCTTGAATGTCGAAACCGGATGTCTCCATTCCAAACTCAGATTCACAAAGTATGAGCATATCGCCTTGACCAGCGAATGGATCCACTGCATTTTTTCTTGGGTGGTACTCCCCTGTGATGAATTCCCTGACCACAGAATTAAGCCATGATGCCCCCTTTGTGTTGAAAGCTCCGCGGCCTACCTTGGTGATGTCTACCTGTTTGGTGAGTCCGCTATCCGCTTTTACTAGCATCTCTCCCAAATCGCGGGGCAGTCTTTCTTTAGACACGAATAAATGGGGTGGCCGAGGTCTTTGAAGAATTCTATGAAAAATTCAGCTCATAGGCGCACTAGCATCCACTTTTGGTTTGGAAGGAATACTTCTGCGGTATGATTATGCACGATTTTTGTCTGGGAGGAGCATGAGGATCTTCAGGAGATCACTTGTTGACAGGGAAAACTCGAATTCATTGATCAACAAGGTCCGAGCAAAGAGAATGACATATCTCAAGGCTCTGATCGAATCCATCGAAGATCCCAATGGAAGAAGAATAAAAATTCTCGACGTAGGCGGGGAACCGATATTCTGGAAAAATTCAAATTTGGATTTCTCCAGATATGACATTACTCTGATGAATCTCAAACAGGGTGAGCCAATTTCAGAAAGCATGGAGTGCATAATAGGGGACGCTCGAGACCTTTCAAGATTTGAAGACATGAGCTTTGACCTAGTAGTCTCCAACTCGGTCATCGAGCATGTAGGAACGTTCGAAGACCAGACTGAAATGGCGAATCACATTAGGAGAGTTGGGAAGAGGATTTTCTTACAAACTCCGAATTATTGGTTTCCAGTTGAAACCCATTTCGTCACTCCTTTTTTCCAGTATCTTCCTATCTGGATGAGGACTTGGATGGTATGCAACTTCAATCTGGGAAACTACAAGAAGACAAAGGATTGGGAAATAGCGAAGGCACATGTCACACAAATCGAACTACTAAGTAAAAGACAGTGCAGGTTTTTGTTCCCAGATTCGACCATTGAGAATGAATGGTTGTTTGGAATGGTCAATGGATTCATAATTACCCAAGGATGGCCGACCGAGGTAGTTGGTTATCGAAGGCATTGAATTATTCTTGCCCCTTTTCTAACCTGTTGAAGAAGGTGGAGTTAACCTCTAGACCAGTTAGAATTAGAAGGACAAATAGGGTGATTATGGCCCCAAACATTGCCCCTGTTATTTCTAGGGAATCAGAATTTCTACCTATCCCATCTTTATCATCATCTCTCCATTCATTTTTGTCATAAGGAAAGACGTCAATTACATCCGCGACAAAATCTCCATCATCGTCCCAATCGTTGCTATCGCAAACCCCATCATCATCCCAATCTGTTGGATATATGTTGGCATCCTCTGCGTCCATTCCGCAATCCTTCTCATCGAAGTCATTCCAACCATCGCCATCAGAATCATTGCCAAACTCAATTTTAATTGTTATCTCCGTTGCTATTTCCGAATCATCAGTTGAAAAAATCAAATGGCTAGATGTCGAATTTTGACTAGCAGTTCCCACTATTGTGCCACCCAGAATCGTCGTAACCACCTTCATACTTGAAACCTCAATCGGTATCATGTTCCTATCCCAATTTATCTCCGATCCATGACATGAGATATAACCATCTAATGCAACAAAACAAAAAAACTCCTCTCCAGACGAGTATTCAACAATCCCATTGAATTCAACCGTTATATCGCTTTTCATTTTTCCAATGCATTTGGCATCGGAATAAATTCGAATGAAACAAATGTGATTGTCTCCAATCATTACGCTTCTTCCTTCTTCTAGGAAAAACTCTACCGGCTCAGAAAAACTTAGGGTTGCACTATTTTCTATTTGCCCGAATTGGTTGCTGCCCCAGCAAATCAATCCTGCCGTCTCAGCATCCTCTACACAGGAATGAGACTCTCCTAGAGTTACTTCACCCGGAGTAAAACCCGTAGGCATGTCCACCCTCATGGGGATGTAGGAATTGGAATAGAAGCCCAATCCCAGTTGGCCAAGTCCATTCCACCCCCAACAGTAAATTTTCTCCAAAGATGAAGTTGCACAATTGTGAAAGCTTCCCGACGCAATGTCTGTGATTATTTCCTGCCCTCTTTCAATCATTGAGCCAATCCCAAATCCTATTTTCAAAGGCTGCCTACTGAGCGTCTGGTCTAGCCTCCCAAGCTGTCCATACGCCCCATCCCCCCAACAGTACACTCCTCCTGATATGTCCAGGCCACAAGTATGGTCGCTGCCAGCAACGACCTTTTTCCAAGATGTCTTTTCGGGGTGTAGAATTTCCACTTCTCCATGTGGAAAAGCCTGATTCGTGTCCCCTACCTGCCCATTGACGTTTTCTCCCCAACAAAATAACCCGTTCGCGGCATCCAAAAACTCAACAGTGCAAGTATGATTTCTGCCAACCGCGATTGAACCAAAAATTCTGGAATCATTTTCTAGTCCTTTGTTTGTTTTTACCTCCCCATCAACAAATTCCCAGCAGTATATGCCAATACTTGGGGAAATTGCGCATGTTTTGGAGCCATATGAGTCAATTACTTTTCCACTCAAGATAGAGGTATCCTGAACAATTCTGATTCCTTCAGGCAAGGAGGGCATGGCTTCCAATGAATTAGAAATATCCATATTAGGTATCGAATGAATAGTTTGGTTCGGCAAGGTAATTCTTATTTTGGAATCATCATAACTGAAATCAGACTCAATCTTTTCTCTGCCGGTAAAATGATTCTGAGCAAGTACAGATGACAATAGGAGAATTAGAATTGCTGCCACTACAAACCTAACAGTTTTCGCAGCCATATTATGCCCCCCTCATCTATTTGGTATCAGGGTTATCTAGGATCATTCTTATTACAACATTCTTTTTGAATTAAATCGATGGGCAGAGCCGGAGCTTCTCCGATCCTTTCATTCTCATTATTGATTCTATTTTTCTCCTTATTTGGGTCGGTGAATGATGAATCCCTCACCATTCCGCAGTACGAGCAAGAATCAATCGAAAATCAAAGTAATGTGTTTTTCGGATTTACCGAAGGACGCCCATCACCTATTCCGATGTCAGTTGGTAGTGGGTTAGTTTGCTGGATAGAATATCCTAATGGCGATGTTTTCTGCCTCACTTCCGATGAAGTTTTTGAATTGGATAGTCAAGAATTATTGAACAAACCCCATGCTCTTGAATTGCCTGAAGGGATTGGAAAACCAATTTCTGTCTCATTAGGTGGTGGTAAAATATGCTTACTGGATAGTAGAAATCTACTACATTGCTCAAATTTACAAATTACAAATATTTCAGTATCAAACTTTGGCATCTATTCATCATTCTATCCTGTTCCAATTCCTGGGGGTCCAGTAGTTTCCATTTCCGTGGGTGGAAAGCAATCTTGCTCGTTGACAAGCTCTGGAAGTATTTGGTGTTGGGATAATTCTTATGACAATGTAAACTTGATTCGTCCTAAAGAATTGCTTATCGGAAGGGAATATGCGGCTATCTCTGTGATTAGCGGAGAAGACACTTCATGTGTAATACTCAGGGACAGATCGGTATATTGTTGGGATCAAATACAATTCTCTGTTGAGGATACAGAAAATGAGAAAACCGGAGTTTTCCTCTATGGGCCAATCTTTTCTAACAAATCATCTTCTTTAGCAATAGGGGATAACTTTGTATGTTCCATGGACATTAATTCAGAGATTGATTGCCAGGAGGATGTCATCTCCGGCGATAAGGCTAATTCGGTAAACAATTCAAATCCTTTCAGCCAAATCAACCATTCAACTCCAATCTCAATTTCCGCTTCAGATGAGATATTTTGCGTTGTAGACTCATCAAATAAGCTAACTTGTTTAGAGGACAGAAGAATCGTCAAATTTCAGGAGAAAGGAGTTTTGCCATCCCTATCGATTAGTGGGGAAATGTACTGCTTTACTAAATCGGAATTATCCAGAATTACTTGCATAAAGCAGAATGATTCGATAATAGCCTCCTCTTCCTTCGGATCAATTAGACTTTCAAGCATGGATTCAGATGAAGACGGAATTCTGGACCAATTTGATGACTTTCCATCGGATGAATCCTTTTCTAGAATTTGTGATCCAGGCTCATTCGGAAATCATAATTGCAACCCATCCCCGAAGGGCGGGTACGTCAATCAATCTGGATCTAAAATTTACTGGCCCTGCCCCCCCGGTACTTTCCAAGATAAAAATGGCTCAAGGGATTGCTCACCTTCTCCACCAGGGTCGTTTAACCCTATAGAGGGTGCTTCTCTCCCAGTTTATTGCCCGGCGGGAACATATTCAACAGTGACGGGATCAATAACGAATCCCTGTATCTCCGTTTCTCCGGGCCATTGGTCTCTGGAGGGCTCAGTATCCCAGAGTTTGTGTCCGCCGGGTCAATATCAGCCATTTTCGGGGCAAAGTGTTTGTATGCCCTCGGACTTGGGTTATTTTGTACCCGGGGAGGGGGCGATTTCCCAATTTCCTTGCGAACCGGGTACTTTCCAAAGTACAGAAAATAGCGATAATTGT
>CACGIM010000021.1 GCA_902573115.1 uncultured Candidatus Poseidoniales archaeon | reverse complement strand
GGAGAATACTATTTGTCCCATTTGTGAAGGGGAATTAGTGACATTAGATGATAGGGGGGTATGCCGGCTTACCTGTTCGATATCCCGAGATCATATTAGGTGGCCATAACCGTATTTGCTAAGGTCATTGACAGGTTGGAGTTATACAGGTCTTGATTGTGGCTCTCTATGAGAGCCATGAGAACTGGTCCCAAGAAGTTCGGCACCCTATTAGTCTCGATATTGGTGTTATTTCTTGATGTTCCGATAGGTTCAGCAATGGTAATCGAGGATGTTTCTTATTCTAATAGTGCCATTGAAGAAACGCCTTACGGCCATATTTCTCCTTTATTTTGCGATGGAGAGGGGTGTCAAGTCACCAATCGTGAGCCGGAGTATTCCCCTCTAGATTCGAGTCCTCCAGTAATGGAATTTGGATGGTGGTTTGACTTTTGGTCAGATTTGGACGAAAACGGGATGGATGATAGACTCCAGATGATTATTGCGGGCGAAAGGGAATCGGTGTCAAAGACATCCATTATAGGACAAGACAACAAATCGACTGTGGCGATAATTGTACATTATGCATGGCACCCAGGGCCCTCAGATATTGAATCAATCAGATTGTTGATTGAATCGCATGGCTGGGAAAGGGAGGGTTCTTGGTTCATGGTAATGGATCACTTGGACGCGATAGTTTTGGATCATGTTCCAATAAGTTCACTTCTGGAAATCTGGCGCTTGGATGGTGTAGTCCTAATAGAGGAGCAAAACGTGATTGTGCCCTATCTGAATCTTGCAGCTAAGGGTTCAAAGGTTAGGCCTTCTGATGTTTATGACGAGACAATAAGGGGACTGGGTTTTCACGGATCTGGCAAGGTTATTGCAATTCTTGATACAGGAGTAGATAATGAGCACTTTTCATTAGATGACTTTTCGGATGACAACAATGACAACACTAACGATCCTGATGACCTAACGGATCCGAAATACCTAGGTGGTTGTGACTCTACAGGTTTGGGTTCGTCTGGTTGTAATGATGAAGATCCGGATGATGGTGATGGGCATGGGACCCATGTTGCAGGGATAGCTCTTGGAACTGGGGATTCCAGTAAGGAGAATCAAGGCTATGCACCTGGATCTTACCTAGTAGACGTGAAAGTAATGGAAGACTATGGTGGCGGAAACTCACAGTCAATCCTTGCTGGGCTGCAATGGGTGATCAACAACAGGGATACAGACTGGGGTAATAATGCATCCAGCAGAGGCATACAAGTTGCTTCGATGTCTTTTGGAAATGCGAATTTTGGAGGCGGAGACGGGGGGGATAACGGAACCTCAGCCGAGGCCAGTCTTGTCAATCAGGCATCCGAGAACGGCATAGTGTGTATTGCTGCCATTGGGAACGATGGTGCAAATAATGTGAATTCGGTTGGAGCCGCCGACACTTCGATAACAGTTGGATGGGGTGACGATAAGAACACCATAGACAGAGAGGACGATGCGATTAGCTCCAACTCCAATTATGGTCCGAGACAGAACGATGGAGATGGCGACTCGTGGGACGAGATGAAACCCTGGGTAGTTGCTCCCGGATCAAACATAAATTCGGCCCAACATGCAGAATCCTCCGGAATTATCCCGGGATCAGAGGTTAATCGTGCCAGTGACGATTATACCCAAAAGTCCGGTTCCAGCATGTCGACCCCCGCAGTAGCAGGACTAGTCGCAATCATGCTGGAAATTGGCGAAGATAGGAACATGGAATTTATGGATGAAGATGAGCCGGGAATCGAAAGATACGAAGCGATTAGGAGTTTTCTGGCTAGCGGATCAGAATTCAGAGAAGGGTGGAGCATAGATGATACATTCGAGGGGAACAACTGGAACTCAAAGTACGGATTTGGCATCATGGATGGCGGAAATGTGGCCCGAGAAATGTTTGGTACAGGAGGAGGTGACGGGAGCGGGGGAAACCAGACCACAGGCCCCGGAGGCACACAAGAAGGCCATTGGGTAGAAATTGAGAGTCCGGAAAAGTGGTCTTGGCTAGTCGAAGGAGAGACATATAGCCTTAGGGGGAGCATTGACGAGGATGGAAGAGAAAATGGCACTATTGAGGAAGTAGTCGCATATGTGGAAATCGAATATAGGGAGCCAGGTATGCCGAAATCGAAAGAAGTACTAGTCAACTGGACTAATCCGATAGGGGTATTGAATTGGACAATTCCTTTCGTAGTTCCAGAATTTCCAGAAGACTATACGGAAATCTCAGTATGTGCCCTGGCCTCTGCTAGGAATGAAATTGGAAGGTGGAGCAACAACACAGAGTTATGCTATCACGTTGGGAGGGTGAATATAACCTTGGAGTCCCCCAGTGGGACAGGAGAATTGGAAGGTTTAGTGCAAGTCTCGGGCCTATTTCAGTCCATTTACAATGCCACAATAGAGTGGAGGCTCGACAACGAAGAGTGGGAATTTGGGGCATTCTACGACGACGGTTGGGACGAAGAAGTACATGTCGATGGGAGGGAAGACCACGATGCGTGTGTCCATATGTTCAGAGGGGATAGTAGCGGCAACTGCCCTCTTGATGATTATGGTTGGACTGAATGGGGCTTCAACTGGGATACGACCAGACTGAAAGATGACGAGTACAGGTTATCCGTTAGAATCGTCAGTGCGGTTGGAGTGGTGTCCGAGGAGATAAGGAGGCAAGTAAGAGTGGACAATGTCGACCCCATGCCAGACCTGCTTTTTGTAAGCAGATCGATATCCGTTCAAGAGTTTGGAATACCAATCAAAGAGTCTTATGTTAACACCTTCTTGGAAGTAAGAGCCACAATCAGGAATACAGGTGACAAGGCCGCGACAGATGTTGGGATTGTCCTTGAGGAATGGGGGGAGCGTAGGGATGAATACATAATCGCCAACATAGACTCGGGAGAATTCGTAGAAGTAGTGTTGTACTGGAATCCTATGGAAGCTGGTAGCGCATTGATTTCAATTTCTCTTGATCCCGTTAATATTATTGAAGAATTAGATGATGCTAACAACGAGTTGTCGGGGACTTTCGAGGTATTGCCAAGACCTCCGGGGGTTGATCTAGCCATCAGAGAAGGGGCCATTTACGCATCTACCGTTTCTAGCCCCATACCAAGACCAAATGAGCCGGCAGTTGTTCAATCTAGAGTCGACAATCTCGGATCAGAAGACGCTACTGGAGTTGAAGGGACTCTGGAGATGAATACTGATAGGGGGTGGGAACAAGTGGAATCTGCAACTCTACCTCTAATTCTTGGAGGCTCACACAGCACAATTTCGTTTCCATTCACCCCGAACCAGACCGGCCCGATAGAGCTCAGAATCAGCGTCCTAATGGAAAATGGATCTGATAACAACATGGAAAACAATGTGAGAACAAAAACTGTGTTGGTCGATTCTTCGACATTATCTGGCCCTAGAGATGCGGATTTAAGACCTGGAGAGTCACCTGTGCAAGTGGTGAGTATTGATGAGGAGGAGGGTGATATTCTGATCACTGAAAGGGAAGGCAGCCTGCTAATGTACAAGTTGACACCCAGCAAATCACTAATCGAATGTAATAACATCATCGAAGATAGGTGGTCGGGAGATTTGTCCACAGTGAGTACAGACGAAGGCTTTGCACATATCGTTTGGACTCGTAGGTATTTGGCTTCGAATGGTTTCCTGATGCAGACTGTCAGCTACTCGACTATAGACTCGAGTTGCAAAATGACCCCAATTCAGGATCTTATGAAAGGAATCCCTCTTTCCGATGGGAAATACTGGGGCATTGATGTAGACGTTGAAGACACGGAGATTCTCGTATCCGGATATCATAGAGACATGTTTGGGGACGGGAGTCTGGTCGATGAGACAAATATATTCCTGATCTATGCAGATTCACCCCTATCCTCCGCCGACTGGATACTGAACCCCAAAATAGTGAACGGTATCGATGCGGATCCTGCTCAGACATACCCTCTGTCTGTGGAGCTTGGGCACGAACATGCACATATTCTTTATCAGACGGTAAGGAACGACTCTACAGGCAAGGATAGGCTTGGAGTTTGGTATTCTCACGGCGAGGTTACACAGGAAACATGGTCATACAGAAGGGCGGTCGGTGATGAGGCTGGAATCCCCAAATTATCAGTTATTGTTGAGGATAATGAAGACAGGTTGGTTTCTCTCTGGCGAGAGGGTGGGGCACAGGACTCTGAGCTGGTTGCTTACGTAACCGACTCGACATTTAGGATAGAGGAGGGGATGGGGGTGAGACTTCCGGCAAGAGGGCTTTCTGAAATTGAGTTAGTGGAGACCGACAGAGGGATACAGGTGATGTTCGATATGGTGGGCCCTAATGGGCCCCAAATTGAATACGGACTAATAGATCTTGAAAGTGGTTGGTTAGGGCTTTCCAACTCAATAGTTTCTGGGCAATTGAACTCCATCGACAGGTCAATAGATACTAGGGAAACTATGATCATCATCTCTTCTCCCGGTGGTTGGCAAATCAGAACTCTAATCGATGATAATAGTCAGAGCAGAAATAGTGGGATTGTGGACCAGATAAGATCATCATTGGGGCTGGATCAAGAGAGTTTTGAAATCCTAGTCATTGGGGTTTCCTTCGCAGTTTTGGCTCTCGGACTAGTCGCCCTAGCTTCCCTGTCTGCTCAAGGAGTAAGGTGGCTAGGGAAGAGAAGGGCTTTCGACTCTGAATCAAGTGTCGTTATGGAAGACGACGTTGTAGACATAATAGGGGACTCTGACATCACACTGAGGACGGATGAGGTAGAGATCATAACAGAGGATAAAGAAGAATCGAAGGAATTCACTGGACAGGATAGCAGGCGCGCAAGAAGGAAAATGAGAATGTCAAACTCCGAGGATGATGCTTATTCGTTAGAGTTGCCTCTTGATTCCTCGGATTCTAACGACTCTGCTATCCCAATAGCTGAGTCTACGGGGAATTCTACGCAAGCAGAGTGTGTTGGGTGCGGAAGTAGATTTGTAGTCAGCTTTGATGTTTCCACAACAAAATGCCCTATTTGTGGATCAAGAGTAGATCTTTGAGGTTTTTATGGTTGAGGTGATTCTAGCCTCTTCCTCAACAAGAAGAAGAATATGGATTTCTGAAATCCTTGAGGGCTCCGGCGCGGACCTGAGTTTTTACGATTTGAGGGGTTCAGAGCCAGAACCTGGGCACGGATCGGAGGTTCGAATACAGGTAGAGCAAAGTTGTACTTACAAAGCAATTGAGGCTTCAAAATCCATATCTGGAGAGGAAGGAGACAACCGTATTATCTTGGTATCTGACACTCTGGTGGAAGATCCCGATGACAACCTCTATGCTCTTGGAAAACCAATAGACAGGGTAGCTGCTGCTTCCAGTTTGATTAGGCTCTCCGGGAGGAGGCACTTAGTTTGGTCATCCACCGCAATCTTAGAGATTGGAAAAGGAGCATTAGAATTGGAAAGGGGGTGGAGGGCTAGCGTTTTCACCGATTCTTCGGTTGTTGAGTTCGAAGAAATAAGTGATCAGATGCTAGATCAAATGATTAGCACGAGATCATGGAGTGGTAAGGCCGGCGGGTATGATCTTGGAGGTATTGCGGGAAGCATCGCAAAGGTAGTACGGGGAAAAGAGGTCACAGTTCTTGGATTTTCATGCGACTCGATGGATGTGCTTGCCAATCGTTTGAGTTAGACGAAGGTAACTCCTCCATGCTCCAAAACAAAATCTCTCTGTATATCGTTGAACCATTCTAACATCGAAGAGCTGAATTTCACCGAAAATACCTGTTCGTCTATCAAAAGATCATCTTGAATTCCCTTGAGTGTTCCTGGCGCAGCTCCACAGGAAACACAGGCACCATCCAAATCAATGATGAGGGAAAGTGCCCTATTTCCAGCATTGGTAATATCAACCTCTGCACTGGATACAACTATCGCGCCACCATGCCCTTCCAAGGCTGCTCTGACCGGGCCAAGTCTTGCCATTAGAGCCGGGACCAAATCGGGATCGCTGGATTCGTAAAGCTCAACCAAGGATAAAGAGCAAAGTCTGGATGTCTCTGCTGGATCGTTGTTTTCAGCAACTATTCTTTTTGCCTCCTTTTCCATTAAATCCTCGATTTGGGCTTTATAGAGGTCTTCCAGAGCATCGTTTGTCGTTCCATCGTCGGAGGATTTCACAATTACCGCGTAGAGGTTCTCAGATTTTAGAGTGCTGAGTAGATGCAGAGATTGAAAAGCCATGTTGAGTGCCGTGTGTTGAGGACTATGGCTACAAAACCATTATTGAAGATCTCAGGCCTGCGAGCGGGTATCGATGATACTCCCATCTTGAAGGGGATTGACCTCGAAATCGGGCAGGGGGAGATTCATGCTATCATGGGTAGGAACGGTAGTGGAAAAACTACCACTGCAAACGTGATAATGGGGCATCCAGACTTTGAAGTGGAGGAAGGTGAGGTACTCTTAGAAGGGAATAGCCTGTTAGAGCTCGAGGCGTGGGAAAGGGCGAGAGAGGGCGTTTTCCTCTCTTTTCAATATCCTCAATCTGTCCCTGGGCTACAAGTAGGAAATTTTCTGAGGAAATCGGTTTCGAGCATCAGAGGGGAGGATGAAGCCAAAGGAGGAGGATTCAGAGACTCGCTGAAGCAGGCCATGGAGTCTCTTGACATCCCTCGATCGTTTCTTTCAAGGTACGTTAATGACGGATTCAGTGGAGGAGAGAAAAAGCGCTTCGAGATCCTCCAGTTAATGCTGCTGAAACCAAAACTTGCCGTTCTGGATGAAACAGATAGCGGCTTGGACATCGACGGGATAAGAACCGTCGCAGAAGGGGTGAACGCAGCAATTAGGGGCACTGATTCAGGGGCATTGATTATCACCCACTATTCCAGGATACTAGAGCATGTTATGCCAGACAAAATCCACGTTCTGATGGATGGGAAGATAGTTGCCTCGGGTGGCCCAGAACTTGCTACGAAACTTGAAGAACATGGCTATGAATGGCTTAAGGAGGACTGATGGACTTATGGGAGATAACTTGGAAGCGAGAGAAGCGGTTGGAGATTACAAAGCCGGATGGCACGATCCAGAAAACTCCACTATTAGGTTTGATTTTGGACTTTCTGAAGAAGTGGTCAGGGAAATCTCGAATCTGAAGAATGAGCCTTCTTGGATGACGGAAATGAGAGTCAAAGCTTTCAATCACTTCATTGAGAGACCTATGCCTAAGTGGGGTAATACTCACCTTCTTGAGGAAATTGACTTTGACAAAATATGCTATTACCTAAGATCGTCTGAATCTACCGAACGAGATTGGGAAGACGTGCCAGATGACATCAGGAACACTTTCGAAAGGCTTGGAATCCCAGAAGCGGAGCAGAAGTGGCTTTCAGGAGTTACAGCCCAGTATGAATCCGAGGCAGTTTACCATAGTATTCGAGAGGACCTAGAAGAGCAAGGGGTAATATTCCTAGACATGGATTCGGGCCTCAGGGATTTCCCTGAAATTGTTAAGAAATGGTTTTGTTCTGTTGTACCCCTTACTGACAACAAATTCGCTGCTCTTAACACGGCTGTCTGGTCAGGAGGGTCTTTCATCTATGTACCAAAAGGGGTTCATGTTGAAATGCCAGTTCAGGCATACTTTAGAATCAATGCGAAAAATATGGGTCAATTCGAAAGAACCCTAATTATTGCAGACGAGGGGAGCAGTATCCATTATGTCGAAGGTTGTACTGCCCCATCATATTCTACTGACTCACTTCATTCAGCGGTAGTTGAACTGGTCGCCTTACCCGGATCTCATATTCGCTATTCCACAATTCAAAATTGGAGTTCAAATGTCTACAACCTTGTCACTAAGAGAGGAATTGCCCACGAGAATGCGAAAATAGAATGGGTTGATGGGAATATAGGGAGCAAACTCACGATGAAATATCCTGCAGTCATACTAAAGGGAGAAGGGAGTCATGCCGAGGTTATTTCCGTCGCATACTCCGGTGATGGGCAGCATCAGGATGCAGGGGCAAAAATCCACCATTTAGCTTCCAATACAACCAGTAAAATTCTATCAAAGAGCATAAGCAAGAGCGGTGGAAGAGGATCCTACAGAGGGATGGTGACCGTTTCTCCTAAAGCTGACAACTGTAAGTTGAACGTTGTGTGTGACGCCCTGATTCTGGATGAGGATAGTAGGTCCGACACATATCCCACAATGGAAGTATCCAATCCAACTGCTAGATGCGAACACGAAGCAAGTGTTTCCAAGGTTAGTGACGACCAATTGTTCTACCTTATGAGCAGAGGTCATTCCGAGGAAGAGTCGCTCGCAATGATTGTGAATGGTTTCTTCGAGCCGTTCACGAGAGAGCTTCCCATGGAGTATGCCGTTGAGCTGAACCAGCTTATGGCATTGGAGATGGAAGGAAGCATCGGCTGAGGTGATTATTTTGGACTCTGCTTCCAAGTACCTCAATCTGGGTGAGCCCAGCAGGTCTAGTCACCTATGGAAATACACTCCTTGGAAAAGAGTCCATCCCTCTGGCAATATAGGCGAAATTCCTACACTAAGTAAACCGAAACTAAGCTTGTCCCTTCTTGACGGTAGTGATGCCCCCGATGGAATAACTCTCATCGAAGGTGGGATGAACGAAGTTGACTTACCGGAGACTGACGAGCTCACTCACTCATTTCTGGAGGCGATCTCGGAGTATTCGAAGTGGACATTAAAGGTTGATAGGGGCTTTAATTCCGCAAAACCAGTAATTTTGGAGATTGAAGCTGGGGATAAGGCATCTTCCTGCCATATTTCCTTAGACATAGGAGAGGCTGCTGAGATTGAGATCGTCACAAAGGTGACGGGTGGAAAGGACTGGTTCGGGCTTCTTAGAACGGGAGAAGTAGGGAGTGGGACCATCCTAAACGATGTCCTAATTGGGTTAATGGAAAGAGGCACCATGCTCAGGACAGACTCAATTTCCGTTGGCAGAGATGCCCAAGTAAGGGCGGGCACGGTCTCATCGGGTTCTGAGAAAACTAAGTCCGATGTTCGATTCAGAATGGGTCAAATTGGAGGTAGCGTGAGAGTTCTTGGTTCGATACTCTCGACAGAATCTATGCATTTGGACCACCATGTAGAGATCCATCATGACGCCCCCCAGACCTTCAGCAGGTTATCATGGCACTCAGCTTGTGGAGGAGATAGCAGAACAGTGGGGACTGGGATGCTCAGGGTAAGTGATGGATCAAAGGGGGCTGATGCAGCTCAAATTTTCCATAATCTATTACTTTCGAAAAAGGCTGAAGCGGACTCAATCCCAGAGCTGGAAGTGATGGAACATGACGTGGTGGGTTGCGGGCATGGGACTGCTAATGGACCAATCGATGAACAACAGATGTTCTATCTCGAGGCAAGGGGTTTGGACAAGCAAGAGGCGAAGAGGACCCTGATTGCGGCATTTCTAAACTCAACTCTGTCGGAAATGGGGAGTGAGCTCCTACACGAATGGTTGGTATCGGAACTTACTAAAAAGTTGGATTCATTAGAGTCCTGACTTGGAAAATGATTTGGGCCTAATGAATATCCGACAGGCATGGATACAGACCACTGTGAGGATATTTTCTGCCAATGCGGTTTCAGAGGAAGAGCGATTCCCATGCGGCAACATATGGAATGTCCATCTTGTCGAAGAGTAATCGAAGCTTGCTGTGAGGGTGTTCCTGATTACGCCTGAGGAAATCATTGAACATGGTTTGGTGAAGTCTATGTATAACCGCATTTTAGCCTGAACTAGTATGCAGAAAAATGGGCTTATTGGGAGGGGCCACGAATCTAAAATTTCAATGATTCTAGGCGGATTCTCAGCAGGTTACCTTGTTTTATGCTTTTTAGCACCATTATCCTTGCCTACGGGATCCGTTCCCGAACTCTCGGGTAGGGCGAATGCCATCGATTATGCGTTCGAAGATAGCTGGGGGAATGGGGAGAATGGAGAGGGGTCAGACATTGGCCATGACCAATCAAAACATGGGGGAGCATTTGCATGGAGTGAGCTAAATCCACTTTGGGCATTCACCTACGCGTTCGGGGATCTGAATTGTCATCAGAAGCACGAGCGTTCCTGGGAAATAAATGGCAACCAGATGCCAGTATGCACAAGAGATATTGGAATATTCATGGGATTTGCAATAGGTTGCTTAATTTTTGGACTTAGAGGATTCAACAGATGGACCATCAGGGATACCTTCCTTTCAGTTTTCCCTGATTTGAGGATGCAAGGAGTATATGAAAGGGATTTGAGGATGATTGTAATGATTTTAATTTTGGCAATAGGAGTAATTCCTATGGCCATAGATGGTTTCACGCAGCTCCTTGTTGACTCCTATGAGTCTAACAATCCCTTGAGGATTGCTACGGGTTTTTTTTCGGGAATGGTAGCTGGATGGTGGTTCTGTTCAGCCTTCACGGCGAGGCCTAAATTCTTCAAAGGAATGGAATCCGTTGTACTTCCAGCAAATTCCAGATTGGTATCCAAGTGAGTTATTTCCCCATCCACCAATCCACAAGCGAATCCAGGGTCTTTGGCTTGTTTCTCAAACTAGATCCACTACCAAGTATAGAGATTCGGGAAATTGTCTGTCGTATTTCATTTTCATATTTCCCTGATTTAACTATCTGGCCCATAGAAAATCGCAAGTGAGTTGTCTGATTTTTAAATTGCCAACTCCGAATTGCTTTACGAAGCGGCCAAATTGCTAGGATCAGCCTTCCGTAGGCAAGGTATGGTTCCTTTAGCTGAGATTTCGGTGCTTCTCTACCAACTAATGTCTTCCTTTGTGAGATCCATCCTAGATCTTTAAGAAAACTGACTATTCTCTGGGTGTGCCTAATGGATACACATCTAACTGGCCCCATTGCAGATCTTAGCTCGGATATATCGGCCGGGTGATTTAGTGACATAGTGCCACAAATAGAAGACATAGCGTGATTCAATATGTTCTTGGGCAAGACATCATATTTTTCTGGATTGGTCTTCTTTGTCGAAGATAGTAAGCTCTGATGATTCATTTGGGCTGATTTCAATACCTTCCATGGAGAATCTCCGGCTAGCCAATCGTCCTTACTTTTAGCAGGTTCAATTCCTAGTCCAGAAAGAGCTTTTTGACCTTTTGATCTTGCAATGATTGATTTAATTCGGTGCTGATCGACAATCTCCTTATCGACATTGATTGGATTAGCTCTTCCGTGCATGAATGAACGAACCCCCTCCTTCAAGAGGCTTGTAAACTGGTCGAGTGAACCTTCGTTTTTGATCGGACCCAATATTGCCCCCATATCGAATGGAGTGGGCATTTCCACTCTTCCAGAAAGAAGGTCATGATACCCCTGCCTAATTCTGATTTGGAAGTCGTTTGTTTCGAAGTACTCTTCCTTGTTGGATAGTCCTCTTAAAGTCTCATTCCTTATTCTGTTTAATGCGATTTTAGGATCGCAATCCACCCAAATACAAAGATCAGGGACAAGTGCTGCAGAGTTCATGTGGGCGACCTTCTCTACCCCTATGCTGCCAACCATGCCTTGGTAAACAAGAGAAGAGTGAATATTTCTTTCGCAAACTATTGCCTTTCCTTCCTGCAGCCTAGGCAGAATCCACCCATGGGAATGATCTAGCCTGTCTGCTGCAAACAGTCCGGCCTCTTCTTCGGGCCTTACTGATTTCTTCCTTACCGAGTCAATGGCCAGCCTCCCTAGTGGGTGGCTTCTTCTTGGTTCTCCAGTGGACTCGACTGATGGAAAAGAAAACTCGGACTCAAGAATGTCAGAAACTATCTTTGTTGCTAAACCCTTACCACTCCCGTCCCCGCCTTCTATTGTGAAAAGGAACATAGTGCGGCCCCGAGTAGTTATTGGTCTTCGTAAGATATTATATTGATACTGGTCAAATGAAACAAAAGGCGAGGCTGAATTTCAGGAGTTTTCGCTCGAAAATTGATCCCTGCAGAGTGTCACTAAACCCATTCCCACCAATATTAGGAGGGGACCAATGAAGATCATCCCCCTGCTCCAGAGGCCTAGGAAACCTAGCCACCAAGTCCTTCTGTAGCTATCCCCACGGTATGCCTCAACTCCGCCATAAACGCCTGCTAGGCCAACGAGTACAGTGAGAAATGCTATTGCCGTGGCGATTGAAACTGATTCGGCAAGGAAACTTTCTCCACTCAAGTCGACTTGTTCTTCTCCTTCTCCTGGTGAAATGGTAACCGCTAAGTCTGCATTATCTCCCGGCACAAAGATTACCATCATTGTGACATTACCCGGATGGGTGAATTCTAGTATCGAGGTTCTTCTAATTACGCTATCAAATGAGAATCTCCCATTAGAATCGGAAGTGGTCTCTCTTCCAGTTGACGCACCCTCCTCTGAAAGGAGCCTAATTTTGACCCCTTCCACGGGATCGCCACCAGAGCTATTTCCTTCCAACGAGGAAATTGTGATCCCGTTAACGTCAGAATATCTCTCTGAAAAATCGAGGCTCCCGGAAAGAATTTCATCAGGAGTACCAGAAATCTGCAGAATTCCAAATTGGACACCCAACAAGCTACCAATAATTATCATAATTGCCCCTGCAACCCTTGTTGAGCGTTCTTCGGACATATCCTCCATGAAGTAATCGAAATCAATACCCGCCGAAGTATTGTCCTCCATGATATACCCTATTGATGGTGGTCCTTGAAGTTGGGCTTTTCTAGCCCTAGATTATTCCTATTTTTTAAATAAAGAATGACGAAACATGTAGAGATGGGGAATAAAGCCAAGAATATTCCATTAGTGGGCATAGGGTCATTTTTCCCAATGCTGTGCTCTGGAATGAAATCTACTAGGTACATCTCAGTCCAATTCTTACCAGTTATCCAGAATCCTCCTGAAGATTTGTCAAATGCAATTCCATTCAAGACTTCATTTCTGTTATCACCTTGACCTTGAGAAATTAGCGATGTTGTGGCGGAAAAAACTACTTGCCCTGAGCTAGAGTTGATTGCCACGATATTGTCTTGCATCCACACATTGGCGTAAACCATATCGCCGACACACTCAAGCTCATTCAGATTTCCAATTTTCACGGCATCCAAGACTACAGTAATAGTGTAATCCACTTCAAAGGAGTATGGATCTCTGAAAATTAAATCTGAGGACCCGTTGGTCATTACGAGGTGGTTTCCGTTGAAGCATAAACCCCAACCTTCGCCCTGATAACTATAATTTTCAATTATTTGAAAATCATGCAAATCTACCTCAAATGCGATCTGCTCCCTCCAAGTTAGCATAATTACTGAGCCCTCTCTAACTGTGATGCCCTCTGAAAATATGGATTCATTGAATATAATTTGCCTAATGACCTCCCCAGTCACGATATCGGTCTCACTAAGCCTTGATTTACCATAGAGTCCTGAGCTTTCTAACATATTTCCGTCATACATTTCGAGACCCTGAGTAAATGAAGTCTCATTATGTGGCACTACTTCTAGCACATCTACTGTGAAATTGCGACTTTCGCTCGATGTTTCTGCATAAATTTGCGGGTGAGAGGGGAATATTATGATTATCAAAATGAGGGAAAGATAAGCGAGTTTGTTCACCCTCATGTACGAACGATGCTCCATCGGTGTTAAAATACGTCTGCGAATAGTTCAAAATAATGGTCAAAGAGGTTGTTTAATGGCCGAAGAGGAAATGTTAATTTCGAGAAGGTTGGCATATCTATCCTCCTTCTTGATTCTATTCGTTTTGCTCTCGCCATTTGTGTCATCTGAATCCGAATCAGACCAACAAATTCTGCCAAAGAATTGTCAGGATTCCTGGGTCGTTGGAGATTCGGACAATATTTCCACTAGCGAAGGAACAATAGCTGCGACAGTGGAAAGAGTGTCATCTAATTCTGCAATATTTGTGGAGGATGGCCAAATTGTTTCTTCAACGACTATAAATGACATTGTTTCGACCTGGGAGTCGATCATTTTTCCTACAAATACGAACTACTTCGGAGATGTGCCTGACGTTGATTTGAATTGCCAAGTTGAGATCGTGATTTATTCGATAGATGGATCAGGCGGGGACAATGGGGGATTCGAGGAAGGTCTCTCATCCCTCAGGGAAGTAATTTTTCTTGATGTTGATGATTTGGCTGCAAGGAACCAGATCCTATCTCATGAGCTTGAGCATCTGATACATTTTTCAAAGGACCAATTTGAATATCTATGGATCGACGAAGGAGCGGCTGAGATGGCCGAATTCGTCAACTTTGGCTCAAATATTAATCTTGAAAACAACGTCAATTCTTGGACGGATAATTCAAGCACGAGCCTTAGGTGGTGGAATGACAGATCCTCCGATTACGGATCTAGCTTTCTTTTCCTTTCCTACTTGAATGAAAAGTTAGGTGGCGCCCCATCTATCAGGGAGCTTGTGGCGGATATTACGACTGGTGGTAGCGGTATCGAAAACCTAGCGATAAGCCCGGGCCCGGGGTCGACCCCCATCGGAGAGACAATGAGCGAGATTTTCGCAAACTTTAGCGCAGCGGTTACTCTAGACAGTCAGCAAGGGGCATTCGGATTCGAAAATATCGACTTAGAGGAAGATTGCTCGTCTGGTGGTTTTTGCAGAGTTTCCCATGCGGATGAGAATGCCCGATGGGATGATGCATGGCAATCATCTGGGCACACAGTAGAAGGGTGGGGACTAAGGACATTCAAATTCACTGGAGGAAATGGGGATCCACTAAGCATCTTGGTCCAACCGGATAGATTTGGATTTGAAGGGGCAATTCTTGCAAAGGAGGCTCAATCCGGTACTTGGACGATAAATGATCTAAGGATAGACCCAGTTGACGGTAAGGCTACTGGTTTGATTCATGGATTCGGAAATACAACCTCAGAAGTCCGGCTTATGGTGTGGTATAATTCTCTTGTCGACGATTGCGACTTCAACTTCGCAAATTGTGGCGTACTATCTGGCTCATACCCAACTGGCTCTTTCAGTGTCAGTGCTAGCCTAGTCAGCAGTCCTGCTGAACTATCGATAGACTACTCCCAAAATTTCGACAGGGACGGGGATTCTATGCCAGATAGTGTCGAAATAGGAGTCTCAGTTAGCTCTAGTGCCTATTTTGAAACTCTTACTCTGGAGTTTTCGGCCTACACGAATAACACTGATTTTGATTCTATTGAGCTTGAAGTTTCGGCTGGAAATTCCGATCCGGGAATCTCAGTAGTTTGGTTCTCGCCTCATTTTACAGGCCATTGGGGTTTCAGGATAAGGGCCCTTGACCAAACAGGGCAATTACAGGATTTGGCTCAAACGCTGCCATCAGAGATATTCAACATGAAACCTACTGGTTCTGGCTCTACTTCAGCAGTAGAGACTCAGACTTGGGACCCAAACTACCTATTTGGGGGGGGTTATGATTCATGGGGGTTCGGGGCCCAGAATGGGTCCTTCGGACATAATGATACTCCTAGCTCGTATATCTGGGACCTCGGTGATGGAAATTCATCCAGCCTGAAGAATCCGGTTCATCCTTTCACAAAAAAAGGAAATTATCTCATTAGCTTGACAGTTAGGGATCAGGGTGGATTTTACTCGGAACCAATTACTTGGAACATCTCAGTTAACGACACAACACCTCCGATTCCTGAAATATCGATAGACGGCGTCATCATAGATGGGAGCTTGGAGATATATACGGGTCAGAGAATTCAGTTCTCGGCCTTCGGAACCCTTGACAATGTCCCCGTGAGTCAGATGTTTTTCTCCTGGGATTGGGGGGATGGTTCATCAGAATCTGGCACAGGATTGTTTGAAGTTGGCCATTCTTGGGCTGATGGAAGATCTGAGGGGACGATATACCCTACACGATTGACGGTCAGCGATGGGACCTACACCGAGGAATTATCACTTCAAGTGAAAGTTCTGAATAGAGCACCTAAACAGATTTACTTCGATGGTTTACAAGCTTATGCTGTCACTCCGCTGAGTCTTCCAGAGATTTTCCTTGATGACGATGGCATAATTGTGGAGCATAGGTGGACCTTTGATGAGGGCGTAAACATAGGCGGTGGCGTGATTTCAATTTCGTCTGATTTCTCGGAAACGGAGTCATTTATCGATAGGCCAGTAGTCGCTTGGAGGGAGCCCGGATTAAAGATTGCAACCATTGAGGTGACGGATGATGACGGAAATAGTACGTTATCGGAGTTGGAAATATTGGTACTGAACCAACGTCCAGTGGCTCTTTTTGAGCGCCCCAATAATGGCGAAATCGGTGAGCCATATATTTTCAGTAGCTCATCTTTTGATCCGGACGGAGATTCCTCATCACTATCTCACGTCTGGACTTTCTCGGACAGAACGAATTCTATCGAGAACACGACTTCAGTTAGTAGGACATTCTCTACTCCCGGCCTTTACAGCGTTAGTTTGACAGTGGTTGATGAGAGGGGGCTAGAATCGGCACCAAAGACTTACCTTTTGTCAATAGCAAACCCCCCTCCAGTCCCAGTGATGAAGTTTAGTTGCCCCAGTGACGACTATTCGATACTGAAAGTCATGCCAACTCCTGACCGCACCCCTATCTGGAAAGTTCCGCGAATATCCACTGGTGGAGCCTTCGTAGCACCTGGCGATATGATAAGATTTGATGGAAGTGAGAGTTTTGACGCTGATCCTGAATTCGATGGAAAGGTCTCCACAGATATGGGAGACCCAGATTGGAACGGCATCACAAGATGGATTTGGGATTTTGGCGATGCTACTCCCTCGAAAAGCGGGCCTGTAGCATGGCATAGCTACGAAAGAGCAGGGGAGTATACTGTAAGACTGACAGTAATTGATGGATTTGGCGAGGGAGACTCGAATATGACAGAAATGAGAGTCATAGTTTCCGAAGCCCCTCAAATAATTACCAAAAATCCAATTCTAACTGAATATGTCATCGTGGGGGAATTAGTCAATCTATCCGGAGAAGCTAGGGATTCTGAGATCGAGAAAGGCGTAGAAGCTTGGATAGACAATGACGCTCTTTTCGACAGTGACGGAGACGGGTTGACCGATAATGACCGTGATGAGCTGCTAACTGGCCCACTTGTTTTCAACTGGGATCTCAATGTTTTCTCAGACGAGGACTGTAAAACTCTGCAAGGTTGTGA
>CACGIM010000020.1 GCA_902573115.1 uncultured Candidatus Poseidoniales archaeon | reverse complement strand
ACAAGAAGACAGAATATAGATACTAATTCAAGTAATCATTCGATTAAGGATTTTGAGTAATCCCCTCAATGTGACTTCGCTTATTCCGGAAACGGCGCAAACATCGCTTTGAGTACGGGGGGATGTACTATTTTGTGAGGAATAATACAGAATTACGCCTGCAATTCCAGACGGCTTCTTTCCTTGCCATGACAGGTTGTCTTTCACCCCGGCCCAAAGTTCCCTTGCATCCCCAAGCACTGACGGGGGTAAACCCAATTCCGAGTGGAATCTCTCAAAGTATTCCTCTGGACCTGTAATGTGATGTGTCCCCAAATTCCTAGCGACCAGTCTTATTGTTCTCTTAAGCTCCTTAACCTCAACCTCGGATACCATGTCGAATGCCTCGGCAATATCCTCAATTTTTCTTGGTATCTTCGCTTCTCTAGCTGCGATGTACACGCATGCTGCCGAGACGCCCCTTATGCTCCTTCCCGTGACAAGTCCCCGTTCAACAGAATTCCTGTACAATGAGGCAGCCTCTTGCTCTATTTGGGGGGTCAGATCCCCCCGGTCTCGTATGAACTGCATGGCTATTGCTAGATTCCTACTTCTACTGTCCCTAGTCTTACTTCTCTGATCGATTCTTTGACGCCTTCTCCAGTCTCTGAGGGCCTTTCCAGACATCCCATGCTTTCTCGCACCTCCAGAAGTCAGGTCAGTCCTGCGAATTTCGGTAGATAGCCCCTTATCTGAAAGGGTGAGTGTTGAAGGGGCCCCGACTCTGCTTCTATCATCTCCGTCAGAGTGGTTTATCCATTCGGCCCCCGGGTCAATCATGTTCTCGGAAGCCACATATCCGCAGTCCGAGCAAATCGTCTCCCCCCTGATTTCATCTGAGTCCCAAGATGATCCTCCGCAAACTTCGCATTTTCCCGAAACCGATTCAGTACTCCTTGATCTGGATGGCCTAGATCCCGTCTTCAAACCCCTACTACTCATACCTAAGGAAGAGTTTACGGCTTTGCTTCTTGACGCTGAGTTAGCTCTTTTCATCTTATCAACCTGTAGTTGTTTAGTGAGGATTGTGTTATATAAACTCTAGCTTTTCTTGTCCTAACTATTCGGAGACTATATTCCGAGTTGTTTTTCCACCGTCCTGCACGGCAAGGGGTCGTGCCAACACCCCCAAAGAGGACCTCTTTGTTTGATTCCCATATCTCGTTAGGGGGAAACATGGTCGATTTCCATGGATTCGAGCTTCCTATTTGGTACAAATCTATCCAAGAAGAGCACAATAGAACTAGAAATTCCGCGGGTGTTTTCGACGTATCTCACATGGGCTTTTTTCGAATCTCAGGCCCGGATGTCCGTGCATGGCTTAGTACTGTTTCTACGCAGGACTGCAAAAAATTCGAGCCCGGCAGGTGCGGTTATGCCCATTTTCTCGATTCTCATGGGCACATAATCGATGACATGATTTTTGCCGTGGCCAATGAAAAAGAGATACTCGGAGTGCCCAATTCAACTATGATAGGAATTATGTTCAAATGGCTATCATCACTTCTGCCAGATGATGGGTCAATTAGATTGGATGATCTTTCCGAAGAAACCAGCATCATTGCACTGCAAGGCCCTCAATCCCGTGATGTGATAAACCAAATACTTGGAAAAGAGAATAGTGTTGGTAGTTTCTCTTGCCAGAAGATTACGGATAACCGTCTGGGAATCTCCGGATGGATTCAAGGGACTGGATACACCGGGGAGCTGGGGGTTGAGATTTTCATTGAGCACAAATTCTCTGAAATTCTATGGCAGGCATTAATTGAAGATGACAGGGTAAGCCCTGTTGGACTAGGTGCTAGAGATACTCTAAGGATGGAAAAGGGATACCTCCTATCTGGCCAGGACTTTCTATGGCCAGGAAAGGGCGATGCACAAGATCCTCTACCATCTGACTTCTTAGCTAGAAATACCTTTGAGACCTCAGTCCCCTTCGGTTTGGATATTAATCATGATTTCATCGGTAAGGAACACTCTCTCTCAGCTTCAAGATCTAGGACTAGACTTTGGGGCATGCAATGTTTGGACAAGGGCCCGTTTCCAAGGCCCGGACATCGCGTTTTGGACAGCCAAGAAGAGAATGCAAAGTTAATCGGGTACATAACTAGTGGCGGACCTTCACCTAGCCTAGGTATGACTGGAGTGGCCATGGGTTATCTGGATGCCTGCGAAGAAGGTGAAGAGGTATGGATTCAATCCAGTACTAGAAGAAGAGTCAGGGCTGTAGTTTCCAAACCTCCTTTCATATAATTCCACATATGTATCAAGAACAATAAAATGCAAACCTAATTTGGATGTATTTAGGGGATATTATGGGATACCTTTTCACCTCTGAGTCCGTTTCAGAAGGACATCCGGACAAGCTCTGCGATATGATATCTGATTCTATCCTCGACGCTTGCATTTCTCTTGATCCCAACGCTAGAGTAGCTGTAGAGACTATGGTTAAGGGGACAGATTATGGAAGTCATATTTTCATAGGTGGAGAAGTAACAATATCTTCCAAAGAAAGCATCGATTTTGGGGGAATTGCCAGAAGAACCGCTTCCGAGATTGGATACTCGGATCATGACGTCGGCATGGACTCTACAAATCCAGAAATGTGTGAAGTCATAGTCAGGATAACACAACAATCTCCTGATATTTCACAAGGTGTTGATGAAGGCAAGGGATTGCACTTAGAACAGGGGGCAGGAGATCAAGGGTTGATGTTCGGCTACGCTTCTGATGAGACTGAGTCATTTGAAGAGTTGAGTGGATCCTACATGCCCCTTCCGGCAGCTTTAGCCCAGAGGCTAACTACCTCGATGTCAAAAGCCATGAAAGATGGTACACTCTCATGGGCGAGACCTGACTCAAAGAGCCAAGTTAGCATAGAGTACCTTGAAAATGGTACTCCATCTATGGTGGATACTATTGTTATCGCTATTCAGCACGATGACTTAGCCGGTAATCAGTTCAATGGTAGCATAGAAGAAGAACATGAATTCATCTATTCAGAAATTCTTTCTAAGATAATAAACAAGGTCGTTCCAAATGAACTTATGAAAGAAGAGACAAAAATAATCATCAATGGGACAGGGAGATTTGTCCTTGGTGGTCCGCATGCCGACGCAGGGCTTACTGGAAGGAAAATTATCGTTGACACCTATGGGGGCATGGGCAGGCATGGGGGTGGGGCCTTCAGCGGAAAAGACCCAAGTAAGGTCGATCGATCTGCGGCTTACGCTGCTAGATGGGCTGCAAAGCATGTTGTGGCCAGCGGGCTTTCGAGTAAGTGTGAGATCCAACTGGCTTATGCGATCGGAGTAGCCGAACCAGTTAGCGTGTATGTTAACACATTGGGGACAGGTATTGAAGACGATGAAGTCATATCCGCAAGGGTTCAGAGTGTGTTTGATTTTCGTCCACAAGCAATAATTGAGTCACTCAAACTCAGGTCCCCTATTTTCTCTAGGACCGCCTCGGGAGGTCACTTCGGCAGGAAACCTGACGATGAAGGCGGTTTCACATGGGAAGTTTTGGATGATGGCAAGATTGAGGCTTTGAAATCCCATTAATTATCGGGAGTGAAGCCCATAAATCCAGTGACTCCGGTAGAAACCGTCATTTCCTTTGCCTTGCTTAGCTATTCTTGCAAGGGAAATACTTAGCGCCTTCCTTATGGCACTGTCCCTCTCTTCCCCCGCTAGAAGGGGTGCAGCAATCTCCGCCAACCTTGGCACTAGGACAAATCTCTCAGCATCCACACTCGAGAATTCAACCACCCTATCGCTCAACTCAGTAGAGAACCCTGCATCAGACATTGCATCCAGAATAATTTCTACTGGAAAGGGCGAGGGAAATATCCTATCTAGCCTCCTCTCGGATTTATCTGACTCGTTCTTGCCCATCTTTAGTAGAGCCTTCCTCCTTTCCTCGTCATTCCTAAGGATTTCCCTCACAGACCTGTATGGGTCGTGAAGAAGGGCCGAGTTGATAGGACGGAAGTCCGAATCCAGATCTCCGCTATTCCAAACCAAGACTCCTTCCGGCTTTAGACAATCTGCAAATTGGGAGGCTAGGTCCGAAATAGCCTTGGCAGGAACCAAGTGAAGGGTCGAAGACGATATTATGACGTCCGCCTTCTTACCGCCAAGCATATCATTGAGCCTTCTGAATTTTGCTTTACCGCTACTATCCGTTTGAATAGAAATTTCGAAATGCACTCCCTCCCTGCTTCCGATTATTTCTCTAGCCTTTGCAAACCATGATACTAGTGGGTCGATCATAACCAATTCCACTGAGACATTCCTTTCATCTAGATTCTTCAAAAGCTCAATTGCAGATCCACCAGTGCCACTGCCATAATCTACAACCAATGCCCCTTCTTTGATATGAGGCAAAGAAAGATCAATCAGTTTCTCCACCGATCTTTTGTGCCATCCTGCTGGAAGTTCGATATCTCCCCCATGGTAAAGTGCCTGATGGTAAGCCTCCCCGTCAGCAACCTGTAGATCTGTCAGACTCTCAGGTCTCCAACCGGTTGCCATGTCTCAATGACAGACAGAAGGAAAATTATCTCTTCGCCTTTTCACGTTGAATTTCAAGATCAGGCCGTGACAAAACTAATCCGCATTATTCAATTCGGTGTTTATGGAGGTATGGCCGTGCGTCCCAATATCGAGTCTGTAGCAATTAAGAATCTGAGGGGCATTCTAAGCGAAAGAGGAATGAGCGCAGAGGCCCTTTTCGAGAAATATGACCAGAATGGAGACGGTACTCTATCCAAGGGAGAGTTTGAATCAGCTTTACGGTCGATAACCGGACAAGTTGCACCCAATGCAATCGTAAACGCGGTTTTTGGTGCTCTAGATCAAGACTCCTCGGGTAAGCTCGAGCTCGTTGAGCTGCTATCACTAGTGGAGGCCGGTTCTATTCAAACCATTTCGAAGGGAGATGCAATCAAGATTGTGGGGCATCCAAATGAAATATTCAACGGAATATACGCCCCCCAAGAAGGTTCAGTAAATGGAAGGGATTGGTATGGCAATGAAGCGGGGAACATGCTTTATTTCTTTTCAGGAAATGAAGGCGCCAGCTCTTGGAACTTGGATGATAGGACTCAAGATGGCAGCAATGACTGGTATAGGGGGGGATGGACAAGAGCAACTAGCGGGGACCAACCGCCAATTGGGGTCAGAAGATGGGTCGGAGTAGGAAAATTGACACTATCTCCGATAGTCATCGGCTTGGTCGAACCAGGAGAGGACAATAATTTCAAAGAAAACAACGAGAAAAATGGGCTGGGGGATTTACTAACTGAGATCGAAGCAGCTACCGTGTATTTCGAAGAGCAGGTTTCAGAGGGAAATATGACTGTCGACCAAGCCATGTTGATGGCCGACTCAGCATTCGAAAGAAAAAGCCAACAGCTCCTTCCATTCATGAGGGAACCTGCTAGAAAGGCTTGGGATGAAAAAATGCGAGTCCTGGAATCCAAACTAAGAGCAGGCCTACCAGCGTCTTCCAAAATAGCTGCAGGAACAGCTGGATTGGGGGTAATAGGGGCAGTTTCATCCAGCTTACCAAAGAATTCCTCCTCAGATTATAACAGTATTCCTCCAAGGCCAGATTTCGCTTCAGCAATTCCCGAACCTGAGCCCGCGGCAGCCGATATTCCACCAAGGCCCCCTTTCCCTTCGGAAAACTCCGAGCCCGAGGTACAGGAAGACTCCGAGCCCGAGGTACAGGAAGACTCCGAGCCCGAGGTACAGGAAGGCCCTGGGCCTGAAGTCTTGAGCTCATTGGAGGAATCGCCCCATTCCAGCTTCGACCTAGAATTGGCCATATCAGGGTTCCAGCAAGCAAGGACCCTCACAGAAAGATCCCAGGTCATGGAATCAGTCTCTGGAAAATCCGGTCCAATAAGCATCAGAGTAAACTCCGTGGAAAGAACATTTGGAATAGGCATCTCTGATTTGTTTAGAGGTGGAAATACCTTGGTCGCCGAGGTTAAAGGTGTGGGGGATGTGGAAATTAGAATGCCAACAAACTCTTCAGAGTCTGCTGCCCTTAAGTCAGGATATGAGGGTGTTATGGAGGTCTCAATAGCCGACTGGAACGCAGTTAGGAGAAGGTTAGTCCTGGAGTCTCAGTGATTGGCTGCATCAAATGCTTCCTCAATCATCTCTTCTAAGCTAATAGAGGGCCTGAATCCACACCTTTCTTCTAGGAACCATGCGTCAACTACTCCCCAGACTTCCTCCCTATCACTTTGGTTAAGCTCTATTTCGCAACCCGTTCTCTCAGCAAAAAGTTGCGATAAATCGCTCATTGGTATCGCCTTTCCAGATCCAACAGCAAAGCTCTCCCTTGTAGGGGGTGGGTCTCTCAATACAGAGTCGACGACTCTGACTAAATCTTGGACATGTACCATGTCTTTCACTTGACTTCCATCGCCAGGGACATTTATCCAACCCATCTGACTTTCAAATGCCCACCTGTGGAGAATCCCATTGCCAGGGGGTCCTGAAAGGGGTACTCCTTGCACATTAGACGCCCTAATGACGCTTACTGGCCTCTCAGTTTCCGCTCTCTCAATCGCATTTTCTTCGATCCAAAGTTGCCCCTCAGCTGCAACGTCTCTTGGGGCCAGTGTAGAATCCAAACCATAGTAATCCTCTCCCGGCTCCCATTGGGGGTGAACTCTTAGAGTGCCAATTATGATAGTGTGAAGGGATCCGTGACGATCCACAGCGTCTAGAATGGGCCTAGCCTTCTCCCTCATGATGGCTATCGCACCACGGTCATCTCTAGCGACTGAGGTGTCTACCGGCCTCGAGTTGATGTGAATTAGTGCACTACATGGGGTCAAGAGAGCATCAAGAGCGTTCGAATCCTCCAATGCCTCATCGGGGATTGCCACCAATGAATCTCCCAGCATCTCGGAGATATATGGCGCTACAAACTCATCAGCGGCGGACAGTGCGACCTTCATCAGGCGTGCTAGGTCTTGATTGGTAATAATAGTGTGTGGTAAAAAAATGAGGACTTCCAATCACAACCATTGAAATCCCCCTTCGTTGCACATCAAACAGGCGATCACATGGTTGACCAGATTCCAAATCTCGGCAGAGAGTCAGAAATGCTGGAGGAACTAGGATTATCCTCTATTAGTGATCTATTTTCAAACATCCCGGAGGAGGTTAGGAGAAACAACCCTCTGCCGCTTCCGCCGCCACAGACCGAAGAGGAAATTTTAGAAGATGCGCGGAGGATTCTAGGGGCCAATGTTGATTTAGACTCCAGGCCGTCTTTTCTCTCGGCCGGGTTGGTTAGAAACTTCGTTCCCGCCATGGTTCCTATGATGGCGACCAGGGGGGAGTTTCTCACTTCCTACACGCCATACCAACCTGAAGTTAGCCAAGGAATGTTGCAGGCGATGTGGGAATTCCAGACCATGGTGTCTGAGCTAGTTGGGCTTCCAGTAGCAAATGTCTCAATGTACGATGCTAGCACATCGGCCGCTGAGGCAATAACCTGTGCAGTGAGGGTAAAGGGGAGAAAGGCGACACAACCAGACATGGTGTACGTGTCGGATTTAGTCCCCCCTCACAGAATGTCAGTTATCGAGAACTATACCAAGGGTGTTGGAATTTCAATACAGAAGATAAGTCACAAATCAGATGGATCATTAGATCTTAGAGATGCCGAGAGGGCCAAGGGCTCTTGTGCGGTTTACATCGAACAACCAAATTCATTGGGGGTTCTGGACTCTGGAATTTTACAAATCAGGCAATCCATAGGGGAATTCACATCTTTGATAGTCGGAGTTGATGTTGTATCTTTGGGAGTTATCGAGCCCCCCGGAAACTGGGGTGCCGACATAGTTGTCGGAGAAGGTCAGCCTTTCGGGATCGGTCCAACGGGGGGAGGGCCAATATACGGGATATTCGCCTGTAGTAGCGATTACCTTAGACTAATGCCGGGCAGGATAGTTGGGCAAAGCATCGACTCTGCAGGTAAGACGGCCTATACCCTCACCTTATCAACTAGGGAGCAGCACATCAGAAGGCACAGAGCAACTTCAAACATCTGCTCAAATGAGACCTTGATCGCTTTGATGGGGGCTATGCACATGGCAATGCTAGGCCCAGAAGGACTAGAGAAATTAGCACTGAGAACATTATCCTCCACACAATCTACTATGTCATCGATTCTCTCCATTGATGGTGTGGAGTTGCATAACCAAAATACCGATGTTTTCAGAGAATTTGCAGTCAAGCTACCAGGATCTGCATCAGAAGCTCTGATCAGCATGGACAAATCAGGGGTCTTGGGAGGCTTCGATCTTGGGCAATGGTGGGAATCAATGTCAGACACCTTACTTATCGGGTGTGACGAGAGAACAACTGATGCCGATATTAATGCTCTAACAAACGCTCTTCGAGATTGGGTAATGGAGGAGACCTCGTGAGCACCATTTTCGATTTCAATGGATCAAAAGGGTCCGGATGGTCCCAACCAGAGCCAGCCTTGCCCAATGCTATCGATTCAATCCCGGAACAGCTGAGGCGTAGAAAGCTACCCGCGTGGCCCAGGGCCAGTGAGCCAGAGTTAGTACGTCACTACACTGGCCTCTCACAGATGAATTTCGGTATCGACACTGGATTCTATCCTCTTGGATCATGCACTATGAAGCACAATCCTAGGATAAACGAAAAAATCGTCCAATTACCGGGAATAGACAGGATTCACCCACTCCAAGACGAATCCCAGGTTCAAGGTCTTCTAGCGATATACTATGAAATGCAGGAGATGCTAGGAATATGCTCCGGAATGGACTCAGTAACTCTTCAACCAGTCGCCGGAGCCCAAGGTGAATTCACAGCAATTCGATGCATTCAGGAGTACCATAAGTCGAACGGGGATGAGGAAAGGGACAAGGTAATCGTTCCCGACTCGGCCCATGGGACCAACCCTGCATCCGCTTCGATGTGCGGATACCAAATCATAGAAATTCCCAGTGGCGAAGATGGGAGGTTGGACATAGAAGCTCTCCAAGCTGCAGTTGGAAAGGATACGGCGGCTATGATGATAACAAATCCCTCAACTCTGGGACTTTTTGAGACTCAGATAACCGAAGCTGCAAGAATCGTACACGAAGCAGGGGGTCAGATGTATTACGACGGCGCGAATTTTAATGCAATAATTGGTAAGACGGATCCAGGGAGAATGGGTTTCGACGCCGTTCATTACAATCTCCACAAGACATTCAGCCAACCCCACGGTGGGGGAGGGCCTGGTAGCGGACCTATTGGGGTAAAGAATCACCTTTCGAGCTTCTTGCCAACACCCATTGCCTCGAGAAGAGATATCAAGAAGGATGATCCAAAAGGAGTGGGAGATGGTCATTGGTACTTCTGGAAAGAAGTAGGCGAGAAATCAATTGGGAAGATTCAGCAATGGAACGGAAATGCCGGAGCCGTAGTGAGGGCTTGGGCATTTTACCGGAGGTATGGTAGAGACTTGGTAAAGATGAGTGAGCACGCGGTTCTGAACTCCAACTACCTCAGGCACAGGATAATGAATCCAGATCCCGAGGCAGCAGAAAAGATTCTTTGTATGCCCAAGGAGGGGGCACAATCTGACTTGGTTATGCACGAATTCACTCTATCCTTGAGCCCTGTCAAGGATCTCAATGGGGTCACCGGAAAGGACGTTGCAAAGAGACTCCTAGATTATGGATACATGTCGCCAACCCTTTACTTCCCACAGATTGTACCCGAATGCCTTATGATTGAGCCTACTGAGACAGAATCTAAGGAGGTTTTAGACAAGTTCGCCGCGGACTTTCATTCAGTTTTATCGGAAGATCCAGAAATAGTAACCACTGCACCGCACTCGACACCCGTGAAAAGGGTAGACGAGGTTTGGGCTGCAAGGAATTTGGTACTAAGGCATCCGATAGAGGAAAAATAGCCATAGAAGCCAACAATACTGATTACCTCCTCCCGATAATCATGGAGGCGCGACAGGACAAGGATTGGCTTCTAGGCGAACCGGGATGGTGGGGGCTTGACGACCGCTCTCCTCCCGATTTCAGATATGGTGAGATGGCTCCCCCGGCAACATGGGTTAGTACTGTGCCCTCAATAGGTAAATTTGGATGGTGTAGGCAGAGATACCGTCCCCTAGCCTGGACAATTGTAAGGCCTTTCGCATGGGCCCCCTTATTCCTTGCTGTATCCGCTATTCCACTGGTAATTCAAGGAAAGACCCCGAATGACCAGATGTTCTCAGCAGCCTTTTTTTTAGTTAGCTGGGGGCTAGTCTTGTTTCCATTGATACTGGCTAGAAACTCCCAGCCAATGTCGGACACTAACATAAGCTCCCTTCCCGTTGATTGGGTATCTTTGCTCTTTGCGACCGCAATATTCCCATTGCATGTCATATTGGATCATAGATTTGGATGGGCCGCTTACTTACTTTATTGGGTTGCGTACATCAAGACAGTACAGATAGTCCAGAAATCTATGATTGCCCCCTCAGCTAGATTTCTTCTCCCGATAGAGGTCGATGATTGGCCCAGTAGTCTCGAAATGCCTTGGAAAGTCCACTCTAACCAGTGGAAGAGGGGGTTGTTGGCTTCTGCAAAACTTGAAAATGGAAAATTCGTTATACATGGAACATCCAGGTCAGGAACGAATTTTCTAGCCCTTGCTTTCGTACATAAATCTGGTTTTGTACAGGATCCATTCCATCATAATATGCCTTCTGAATCTGGTACCTCCGACCTTCTGGCATCACCCCCTCCAATAGTTGGAATTCAATGGCCTGACAATTTCTTGAATTTATCTGAGGAAGAATAGAGGACTTCCCAACGGCATGCATTTGAACCCCCTCCCACCGGCGGTTGCATGGATGTATGCGTAGTACTTGGGTCTAAGTCAGACCTGCCAATCGCCGAGAAATGTAGGGTTGTTCTGGAGAAATTTGAAGTTAGCTATGAAATAAGGGTTGCATCTGCTCATAGGGCTCCAAAATACCTGGAGGGGATAATAGAAGAAGCCGAATCAAGCGGTTGCCAAGTCTTTGTAGGCATGGCCGGTGTAGCAGCAGCTCTTCCCGGAGTTATAGCATCAATGACAACAAAGCCCGTGATTGGAGTTCCCGTTGGGGGCAAAGTACCCCTCGATTCGCTCTTATCGATAGTACAAATGCCACCAGGTATGCCAGTGGCCACCGTAGGGGTCGATAGGGGGGACAATGCCGGAGCTCTGGCAGTTCAAATTATCGCTCTCTCTAATGACTCGCTGGCGGAATCTTACGAAGTTTATAGGTCAGAAATGACTAGCAAAGTAATAGCAGACGATAAGTCCATACAGGGGTGAGGCTCCCTTTGCAGACTCAGATTCTGGTCGACGAGGCTATCGAATCTCTCCAGTCGCAAATCAATGATACTGCAATCATTGCTTGTTCAGGCGGAATCGACAGCACCGTCGCAGCAGTTTTAGCTCACAAGGCGGTTGGAAGCATGCTACATTGCGTTTACGTTGATACTGGATTGATGAGAAAGAATGAGTCCCAAGAGGTTCTCTCCATGTTCTCTGATCTAGGAATAAAACTCAAAGTGGTGGATGCCTCGAAGAGGTTTTTCAAGAGCCTTTCAGGTGTCATTGATCCGGAGGCAAAAAGGAAAGCTATCGGTGAACAGTTCATCAGGGTTTTCGAAGATGAGCAGAGTAGATGTGGCGCAAAGTACCTCTTACAAGGTACAATTGCCCCAGACTGGATTGAGTCTGGCGGGGGTGAGAGGGACGTAATCAAGTCCCATCATAACGTTGGTGGACTACCCGAGGACGTCAATCTAATCATTGTGGAACCCCTGAGGGAATTCTACAAAGATGAGGTTAGGCAGATTGCCCGTCAATTGCAGATACCCTCGAGTGAGAGGCAACCGTTTCCAGGACCAGGATTGGCCGTCAGGGTTCTGGGGGAAATTACTCCAGACCGGGTCGAGTCTTGCCGAGAAGCATGCCATATCGTCGAAACTAGGATAGATGAAGCAGCCTCTCTAGGGAAGTGTGATCTGCCATGGCAATACTTCGCCGCCTTACTGCCGGTAAGGAGCGTAGGGGTTCACGGAGATACTAGGGTACACGGGGAAACGATAGTCGTCAGGGCAGTCACAAGTTTAGACGGGATGAGTGCGAGATACTCCCCCTTGCCACAAGACCTTTTGGCAGAGATAAGCACCGAAATAACAAACTCACTGAAGGGCCAAGTGAATAGGGTAGTGTACGATATAACCCATAAACCACCTGGAACTATTGAGTGGGAGTAATCCGATTCTTTGATGAATGAGGTGCCCTGCCCCGAGTCAGGCCGACATAGCTTAGTTGGTGGAGCGGTGGACTGTTAATCCACAGGTCGCAGGTTCGAGTCCTGCTGTCGGCGCCATCTATCATTCCCAACACTCATTTGCTGCCCCCCTCCCATTAGGTACATGAGCAACAGGAAAACGGCCGAAAATGTAGTTGACGCAATCGGGGCATCTGGTAGGCACTACCGGGACAGCCTACCAATGATTGCGAGCGAAAATATACTCAGTCCAATGGTTCGGAAGGCGTGCGACTCGGACCTTCATGGAAGGTATGCTGAGGGACTACCCAGAAAGAGATACTACCAGGGATGCGACGACTTCGACACAATTGAGGAGATCGGGATCGACAGCGCCAAGCGGGTGTTCAACTGCAGGTTCGCAAATATACAATCTACTTCTGGAACCAACTCCAACATAGGCTCTCTGAAAGCCTTAGCCAAACCAGGAGACAAGATCACTGCCGTTTCGACAGCGGATGGAGGGCACATCTCTCATGCTAGGATGGGTGCAGTGGGCCTCAGAGGGCTGGATCTGATCACATACCCATGGGACGAGGATAGGATGGAGCCAGACATTGACGCCGCTGCATCGATGATCCGAAAGGAGGAGCCAACCGTCGCCCTTTTCGGGCAATCCGTATTCCTATTTCCGACCCCTCTAGGAGAGTTGGCGGAAGCCGCTCATGAAGTGGGTGCGACAGTCATGTATGACGCTGCTCACGTGATGGGCTTGGTTGCTGGCGGCCAATTCCAAGATCCTCTCAGAGAAGGAGCAGACGTGATGACCGGGAGCAGCCACAAAACGTTCCCAGGGCCTCAGGGGGGTTTTGTTCTCTCAGACTCCGAAGATGAGAAGCTGCATCGCCGACTTAACAGCGGCATCTTCCCCGGAGTTTGTTCATCATACCACTTGCATCATGTCGCCGGCAAAACGATTGCTCTATCTGAGTTTGAGGAATTCGGGGACTCTTACGCTGCTGATATCGTCTGTAATGCACAAGCACTAGGGGAGGCATTAAGCTCGGAAGGATTTGAGGTGATCGCAGAAGAGCGAGGATTCACTGCCAGTCATCAAGTGGTCACAAGGCATGGTGAGATGGACTCGGGAGCGGGAAGGGTGGCAGCGGCAACTCTGGAAAAATCTGGAATAATTACGAACATGAACATGTTGCCCGGAGACACAAAAGCGCTCTCTCCCAGCGGACTCAGACTCGGGACTCCAGAGCTAACGAGAGTTGGGATGGGCACCGAAGAAATGCGAGAAGTTGCACGCTTCTTTGCAAGGTCCCTAATAGAGGGCGAGGATCCATCATCGGTGAAGGCAGATGTTAGAGACTTCAAGTCCCATTTCCAGACTGTAAAGTACTGCTTCGAGCCAGGACCAGCATATCCTGGCCTGTGACGTATGCACAACGTATTCAGTTTGCACCCCCTAGCCAAAGCGTGCGCAGTACCCGGGCCCTGTCCATCAACCTCGTTCTAGTTCTATTGCTCCCAGGATGCATGTCGCCACTGGGTGATAATCAGGAAATTGCTGAAATCGACTGTCAGTTGGAACCAACCGCGGAGGGATGCTTCGAACTTGTCGTCACAGAAGATGACTGCAAATCATCCCAGATATTCACTGGTGAATCATGTAGGACAATGCTTGGACCAGGGAAACTTGATTTCGGGGCACCGGAAGCTACTTTACAAGTCGGAACAGAGATGCAGCAGCTCACGCCTAGCTTCCTCGGAGATGCTCCCTCGGAGTGGGCAGTTAATCCGCAATTGCCGGATGGGATAGAAATGGACCTACAATCAGGAGTTATATCTGGAACTCCGAAGTATGAGGCACAATCCAAAAAATACACCATTATAGCATCGAATTACGCTGGCATATCCGCTTTCAGAATCGAGATAACTGTACTTCCAATCCCCGTTATGTCCCTAGAAATGCAATCGTCCGAGTTGCTTTGTATCAAAGGTGAATCATGCCACATGGAATCTCCATCCTTTTCGGGGGGGGGAGCCAGACAAATGGGACTGCACCCCATCCCTTCCGTCGGGACTGATATTTGGTCAAGATGGCTCGATATCGGGGATATCGGACCAGGTGGGGGTCACAAACCACACCATCACGGCTTCAAACAATGGTGGATCAGCATACACAACACTGAGTATCAATACGTCACACGCCTCGCCAGAATCAGTTGACTACGGAGCAGAATCATTCACTTTCTCAGTAGGGCAACCAGTTTCCCTAACCCCTAGATATTCGGGAGGCCAGATCACCACATGGTCAGTCTACCCGGATCTCTCTCAGGGACTATCAATTAGTCAATCAGGAGTTATTTCTGGCATTCCCATTGTTTTGCAGCCCCTATCTGATTACACAATTTCTGCCCACAACTCTGGTGGTTCAATCAATGAGACTATTCAAATTGAAGTCGTTGATATTTCGATCTGGGGACTGGAATACTCGCAAGGTACATTTGAAATCTCCTTGGGGGATGAAATCATTTCAAAACCGCCTTCCTGGAGTGGTGGGAATCCAATTTCATGGGAAGTCAGGCCCCCTTTGCCGAACGGCTTCAACTTGAATCAAACCAGTGGGGAAATATACGGCAAAGCAATCGATTTGCAGGATTGGTCGACTCACACTATCTGGGCAAACAACACAGGGGGGGGGAGACTACACAGAAGTTTCATTCAGGATAATAGATCAACCCCCAAGTCAACTAACATGGTCTAGTCAGGAATTCGCACTTCCTTCTAACGAAAGCGCAACTTTCTCCCCCATCTACTTCGGTTCTTCAATCGAAAGCTGGGAGGTCTCGCCCGCTCTGCCATCAGGGTTGCAAATATCCAGTGACGGAACAATCCATGGAGTCCCAGATTCTAGGACAAGTTGGTCTGAATACACCATTTGGGCCAATAACTCCGGCGGAAACTCTTCCAGCAGCATATGGATTGCTGTCCACGACCTATCCGCCGATCAAAAAGACCTCCTGAGAGGGCTGGGCCAGACTAGCTGGGGGGGATGGCCATCGCCGATACTGCCAATTGGAGAGTGGTCATTTCCTGTAGCCTTCGCAGAGGGGGGTTATTCCTCCCAGATTCCTGTAATTTCCGCTAGTCACGTTGGCAAGGGGAGGATGCTGGGATACGGTCATGAGAGCTGGGTTTACGGTAGTGGAGGGTTCGAGGAGACGGCATTCTCTCTTGGGGCCGTGGAGTGGGTCTGCGGAAACAATGCAGACGTGGGATTGGCATATGGGGCTGGTTTCGAGGTCTTCCAAGAAGAATTAGAATCAGAAGGCCATACTGTTCACCTATCAGTTTCCCCAAACGATCTCTCTGGTATCGATTGTCTGCTTGACGAATTTTGGAACGGTCACGACGATCAGGACAACCTGGCCATCACCTCTTTCCTATTAGAGGGAGGAGGCGTAATAATGGGTGGACACGCTTGGTACTGGTCATACTCGAATACGGATGTTTCCCATAACTACCCCGGAAATAAGATTGCCAAGACAACAGGTCTGTTCGTATCAGATGCATGGGGCTACAATGAAGTCGATATGAGCATAGTACCACACGAACTTTCCAGGCCCAGATCAGCGATAGAAGCCATCAGGGCGGACCGTCTAGGGGGCGAATCGCTCTCAACCGAGGACGCCACGATTGCCGACTCAACCCTCTCTATTTGCACTGGAGTCGTGTCGCTCGACTTCCACAACTTCTGGTCATCCCTGAGGGAAGTAGTGAACCAGACTGGATGGACCGTGATCGAGTATGGGACTTTGTGGGAGGACGTCGGGTATAATATCGGGGAGGATCCGGTTGCAGATGCTCTCCTACGTGTTGAGGCTGCCTTGACACAGGGCCTCCCCGTGGGTGAACTTCCATCTCACCCCAGCCATGTCGAGTTTCCTGGCGAGGTCCCTCCTAGCTCGAACCGGGTCTCCATTACAACCTCAGTCGACGGAAACCAGAGCGGTCTCCCTTCCAACTTCGGATACTCTTCGGCCAGAGCCCACGTCAGGATGACTACAGGGGCTTACGCAGCGCCGGGGGAGATAGTGGAGGTATCACTTCCCAGCCATATCGTAGACTCGGGGACCTACATCCTAGTTGGGGCCCACAGTGACAGTCTATGGGGGAAGGAACAGCTCCATCGGCACCCGGATATAGACCGGTGGTGGTACGTTGATGATCCCTCCATGGAAGTAGGAAATGCATTCGGAGGGGCAATATACCTTGCAATAGAGCCAGGTTCGACACTCGGAATCTTCGAAGTCATAATTTCGAACGCCGTGGAAGCGCCGACATACATTCACGGCGAGACAGACGTCCAAAGCTGGATAGAAGCCGGCCGACACTCCCCTGCTCCTTGGGCTGAGATAGCGAGCGACCAATTCATCCTTTCAGTCCCGAGTCACGAAATAAGGGACCTAGACGATCCGGACGACCTGATGGATTGGTGGGACCAGGTACTATCGATGGAGCACGAGCTGTACGGTTTCCTACCATGGCCAAGAGTTGAAAGAGCAGTATTCGATGCTCAGATTTCTGCAGGATGGATGCACTCCGGGTACCCCTTCATGGCACATGACCTGAGTGCCCCTGACGTGGTGAATGTGTCACATATGGCCGATGAGGGGGATTGGGGCATGTTCCACGAATTGGGCCACAACCATCAGTGGATGCCTTCCACCCTGCCTGGAACCACGGAGACTGGGTGCAATTTTGCGAGCGTGTATCTGATGGAGGATCTGGTCGGAGTTACCGGACACGGTGCGATTTCTCCAGAGAAGCGCGATTCGAGGACCAGGTTCTACTTTGAAGGCGGGACCAACATATCGGAATGGTCGGTATGGGTGGCTCTAGAGACCTTCCTGATGGTCAAGGAGGAGTGGTCTTGGTCCGTCATCACTGCCGCACTTTCCGTATATTACGACCTCCCTTCCTCAGAGGTCCCAACCACCAGCGATGAGAAATTCAATGCGTGGGTCCTTCATTTGTCTAACTCAACAGGAATGAACATGGCCCCTTACCATTTAGCTTGGGGCTTCCCCTTGTACAATTCCACTTTCCACTCTTTAGATCATTTGCCCGTCTGGATTGATGACCCCCTTAGGGGCGACTATTTCGAGTACCCCGCTATACTGAGGGAACTCCACTCACCCAGCATATCAGGTGCCAACTCTACAAACCTCTCTTGGGAGACCTATGACAACGGTACCAACATAACTCTGACAGTTTTCTACGGAGATTCCGATGGCGGTATGAATCCATCAGCATGGTCCAACAGCGTTGTTCACGGAAGTACGGAAGTCGGCAATGATTCTGTCGAGATATCCGGACTTTCATGCTGTGGAACCGACTACTATGCCAGAGTAAGGGCTTCCAATAACGCAGGAGAGACTTGGTTTGGTCCTGTGAGTTGGTCTACAGATTAACTACTCGACTGACCCACCCTTAGTAGCTCCTCCAATGAGAGCCTCGGAATCGTCCTCTCGTGCAAGATCGCCAATGGAATCCAGACCCCAGTGTGAATAATGGTGACCAGGAATGCAGGAATTAGCGGCATTCTAGGCTCCCCGTTCATGACTTCGGCCACGATCCCAAGAACTGCGAAGTGAGCCACGTAGATGGTCAGAGACAATCTTCCGGCCGGTTCCAGAGAAGATAGACGTTCCCCCATAAAGGGAATGCCTCCGGAAATCTCGCCCCCCTCCAGCAATCTCATCAATAGAGCAACCATAGTCCCGGAAACCAACAGGAAAGCCATACTAGCAGGGAAGAAAGTCAGAACAGCTTCTCCAGAGGTCAGAGCCCAGTCCACACCCCTGACAACGGAAATCACAATTGTCACTGAAGTTGCAATCAGCCCCAGAATTATGCTCCTTTCCCTTAGTTTGGGATCATTCATGAAGTCATTAAGCAACGTGCCTAGAATGACAAAGAACATCCACGGCAAAACAGGATAAGTTCCATTCCATAGAAGCCTAGAGAGCCACTCCTCCA
>CACGIM010000019.1 GCA_902573115.1 uncultured Candidatus Poseidoniales archaeon | reverse complement strand
ATTTCACAATTGCCTTGGCACGATTGCTGGATTCAACAGCTTAGGTCAGAAAAAAAGAGCTCGCACACTATCAGAGCCTACGAAGTAGCGGCTAGGTCGTTTTCAATTACCTCACTTCCCGGTGAAGATACCTCAAATTGGAATGAAATAGAGAGTTTGTCAGTCAGTCAGTTTCACTCTATGGGGGATCCTAATAATGGTAGATTGGATGCTTGGATGAATAGCTTGGGGGAGCTCAAGCCATCCACTATTAATGCTAAGATCGCAGCAGTAACTCACCTTTTGAAGTGGTTAGGTTACGCCATTCCGGATTGGATTCAACGTCCTTCCAGGAGCCGATCCCTCCCGAAAACCCTCGGCAAGGGGGAGCTGAGAAGGCTGATGCGAGCCCTCCGGGAATCCGAAGACCCGTTGGCAATGCCAATATCCACACTTATGCTTGATACCGGACTGAGGGTTTCCGAATTATGCTCCCTCGACATAGATGATGTGGACAAAGAGGATCTTTCTGCTCTAGTAATTGGGGGAAAGGGGGAGAAGGATAGGACTGTCCTGTTCACCGAGTCGACTGTCGATGTTCTGGAATCATGGGAACCAATAAGGGAGGGCAGAATTGAGTCTGGACCGGATGACAGGCTCAGAGCCGTCTTCGTATCCAGCAGGGGCAGGAGGGTAAATCCTAGATCAGTCCAGAAAATCATGGATAGGCTAGCAGATCAGGCAGATATCCCTAGAAGCAGATTGAGCCCTCACACCCTAAGACATACCTTCGCAACTGGTTTGCTCGAAAGGGGAGCCGATTTAGTCACAATTCAGAGACTGTTGGGGCATTCTAGCATTGCTACCACTAGAGTATACCTAGAGATAGGTGACCAAACTCTACGAGAGATATACCACAGAGCCCAGAGGAGTCCTCGTATTATGGACGAGATTGATGAGGTAAAAGGCGAATCTGATTCGGTGCCAACTATGAATCAAAGCGCACCTTCCAACCATATTCATCCAAGTGGAACCAGTTTACAATGAACTCTTCGCCTTTGTAGGAAAACCAAGCCCTAGTCGGGAGGGCGCTGGTGTACCTCTCATGCTGGACCCTTCTTATCTCTCCAGAGTCTGTCTCCTCAAGGTGTTTGAACCCCTCCCATAGCCTTCCCTTCCTAATTAGGAACTTGTCAGACTCCGGTTGTTCCTTGAAATGTGCCCCTCTCCAGAGGAAGTGGGGCCACGCATCAAGGTCACCAAGCTCAGAAATTTTCCCGAAGGACCTTCTTCTAGACGGTCTTGAATCGACCAAATGCCCAACTACCGGGAACTCGGTACCTTCACTCCCCATTCTCAAAAAAATATGTGAGTAGGTGTGATAGGGGGCCTTTGGGAAGCCATCCTTAGGCATTAAAAGAGGTCTGAGAGCTCTGAAATCCACCTCTTGGAACTCATCTGTCAGCTCAGTTACCAACTTTGGCCCCTCCTTACCACCTCCACTGACTACCGCGATGCTTCCTGTGTGATCAAGCCATTTTTCGTTGGCCTTGATTTCTAGGCGTGCATCATTTAGGGGCCAGTCCCAAAAGGTCATTGACATTTCCTTCTGTAGATTTTGGTTAACCTCTGCTAGATCTGAGCTCACGTTCCCCTCGAAGCTTTCTGGCAACCCGGAGTGAATGCGTGCCACTATAGGGGTGCCAGAATGTCTTACCTCAATTTCGGCTTCTAATTGGAGTGGTGATTCTAGCTTCTCGCTGTCGAAGCCAAAGACAATTGAGAACCTCCCGGGTGTTGAAAATAATGCCTCGCTACTGACCCTGAGGGCGTCATACCTCTCACCTCTCCTTTTAGAGACAATATCGACCTTCAAAAGGGACGAGAAGTCATCATCCAATCCGATCACCTGGGCCGTACATTTCATGTCAGGATACTTGCCTGATAGAAAAACTGGTTCGAAAAAGAAGTCCACAACGTAGGGATCTATCTCAATGGAGTTCTCACCTACGTCGACAATGCATTTGATTTTCCCTAGGTTCTCCACAACGATGGGAACAGGGCGGCCTCAATGAAAGCTATCTTTTTGCGGGGTTCTTCTTGTTGTCTCTTTTCCCAACTGAGTCCGGTCCCTTCCACTCTCTACTAGCTCCCTCGTCGTATCCCGGATGACCGGGTATGGGACAGTGCTTTCCCGCCCTGCATCTGCTGCAATTATCCAAAGGCGGTCTCTCGACAACCTTCTGCAGCTTTCCATACTTCCTGCGTGGCATGGTCTTAACCAGAGGAGGAGGGACTTAGCGGTTGCTCACACGCAATGTTCAATCATTCGTGCCGGGTGCTGGAAAGCATACGAGGTGAATGTATGGTGAGTAGGTCTCCTGTTGGAGTGGATCCAGAACGGTCTATTCTGTATGCGCAAGTGATGAGTTCTGAGCCTAAGACGGCTTTCGATGAGGACGGGGTAATGAGGGGTTTCGGCCATCAAAAGGCCTTTGGAAAGGCATACTTGGGTGACGTTGCTAGAGCTGCTCTGAGATCACTTGGGACTCATGACGCCCCTAATTTCACTACCGAGCCAGTCTTCGACGAACAGAGTTGGGAGCTTTGTTGCTCTACTGACGAGATAACTATGAGAATCTCGAGCAGGCACTATTGGGGCTTTGGGCTTTTCACCAAGAGCTTCCTAAACGAGATAGTGATGGAGGGATCTCTGCCCACAAGAGCGAGGTGTGCAATGGATATCGTGTCGTCACTTGGCAGAAACCCTTGGGAGCCCGTCAGAGTGAGGGCGTTTGAGAAGTCAACCTCAGGGTTGATGTCTGAGCATACGGAAAGTTGGGAGGGACTAATATCTGTTGCAAGGGATAGCATGGCTGACGATATATCGGTACTGCAGGACTCTGTAAACAGCATGAGGGGTTTAGACGAGTTGTCGGACGTCCTGTTAGACTCAGCCAGTGAGGCCCTCGAACGGGCGATGGAAGCCTTGGCGGATAAGAACGCTCCAGCAGTGGATAGAGCGCTTAGCAGAGCATCCAGCGCAATAGTCAGAGCTGATCCAAAGTCAGAATCTGGTAGCTTGGAAAGGGAGCTACTCGACTACTAGAATACTATTGAGAATTTATCCCAAATCCACTTCCAAACGTTGTCCTCGGGAGTGGGTTCGTTGGCAAGGTAAACCACAAGGCTGAAGACCACGCACACGAAGTAAACGGAACCCTTGGAGATCTGTATGGCATCCTCTGATTCCTCGTCGAAGTACCTGATTAGTCCAGCAGCCTGCTGAATGCCACTTCCTTTCTTTTCCTTGGCCATGATGGAGCGCACCCACGATCCCTATTTCAACTCCACGAGAGGCAAATTCATGGCTCGAGGGTCTCAATTAGCACGCATCCTCCATCCAGCTCGACGATCATAGAGGCTGCCCCTACGGCAGTATCCAGTCCTTCAGTCATCAGAATCTCCCTCCTTAGTCCTGCATCGGACTGGAAAACTAACCTGTGGCTCAGCTTGTCCAGTACTTCTCGGTCCACGACCTGCCAAGTCCACTCGTTGTGACCGACAGTCATTAGAGCCTCAATCGGCTTTAGAGGCCCGGTAGCGACTCCATAGTCCCTTGCTCTCTTCACCAAATCTCCTAGCTTCATTTTAGTCCCTATGTCGTCAGTCTTAGTTGGTTCCGAGGCTCTGTTTGAAATCCTCCTTCTATATTCAAATCCTACCATGTGCATCCCCTGCGGCTTATGCCGCGATTCCCGAGCGAATCCAAGGGGGTTTAACCGTTGTTAATGTTCAATGGGTACAAAGAGTGAAAGTTAGAGGGCCTTGTTGAGACGGGAGATAGGAGAAATTCATTTCTCGAACTTCTACCGGTGTCTGTGGGAAACACTGAGGCGGCTTGGAGAGAAGAGGCTGAGAATAGCATCCTACTAGAGGCTGTCTCACATTGGCGAGAAGATGCCAGGAAATGGTTTGAGGGATCTTACTCCAGACTTCCCGAGACCCTTAGGGTCAATCCTTTGACAAATGACTCCCTTTGGATAGAGGGCTGGCTAGAAAGAGTTGGGGCCATTAGAATATCCTGGTTTACTGGACCAGGTAGTGCTTGGGAAATGCCGTTTCAAAGGGGTTCGGCCGAAGGAGATGTCAGAGTACTGCTAAACGCACTACACGAAACAGGAAGAGTTACTAGACAGGAGGCCGTTTCAATGCTTCCAGTCCTGGCACTCGATCCAAGAGAGGGTGATGTTGTGCTGGATCTTTGTGCCTCTCCTGGATCGAAGACCACCCAAATTTGCGAGCATCTGGGAGACTCAGGAGCAGTTATCGCGAACGAGGTTGTCAGCGGGAGAATCAATACACTTGTCTCGAACATTCAGCGTCAAGGTGCCAGGTCAGCCGTAGTCGTTCAACATGATGGTAGACATATACCCAAGGTGCCGGGGATCGGATTTGACAGAGTTCTGGTAGACGTCCCCTGCACCGGATCTGGGACGACGAGGAAGAATCCTGAGGTTTGGAGAAAGTGGCTTCCTTCATCCGGAGTTTCGATGCACAGACTTCAGCATGATCTGCTGAGGCGTGCGGTTGCGGTGACAAAGCCAGGAGGCAGGGTAGTCTACTCCACCTGCTCATTAGATCCAGTGGAGAATGAGGCAGTCGTAGCCCGAATTCTGTCGGCAGGAGGAGTCAAATTGGTAGATTTAGGAGGGTCCCTTGGGGACGTTCCTACAGAGCCTGGCATGAATGACTGGCCATTGCTTGGAGATGACGGAAAGCCGACAAAGGATTCCGATATGACTCAATTTGGCCCCCCCGAAGATGAGGATGTTTCTGCTCAGATGTCACGATGCCTCAGAGTTTGGAATGATTCGATAAAAGGGGGCGGATTTTTCCTAGCTGTACTTGAGAAGGACTACAATGTCGATGCGTCGACTTCCGAACGGCGTCCGAAAGAGGTTGAGGTTGATGATTCCCGGGACCCTGATTCGTTCCCCCGTCCAATCGATGAGGAGTGGTCATGCAAACTCGAGGAGTTTTTTGGGGCCGTTCCAAGTAGCATGTGGATAAGAGGAAAGAGCTTGTTATGGTCGACAGATCAAGTCAGAGAAGTGTGGGAATCAGAAAGAACCCGGAAATCTGGTAGGGTGAGGCTTCTCGGAGGACAATGGAGGCCTCTGAAGGTAATTCACCTGGGGCTCATAAGTGCCAGACTGAGGAAGGGGAATTTGGAGAGGGTAGTCTCGAAGGGGGCTCGGGGCCTTCTGGGAGTGGTTACTGGTCCTTTCTTGGAGGTCGACCAAGGCTCCATTGATTCGATTCTCCTAGGGTTCGAGCCTGTCCCAGAAGAAGTGAGCAATGCCTTGGTGGGCTACAGGGGCAGTAAGGTTCTGTTCGATGCAAGTGGCTCATGCCTCCCGGTATGGGTTGGTTCCAGAGTTACAGCCATGGCTAGTGAAGCAGAAAGGACTGTTCTTAGAGCTATCAGAGGATTGGCAATTGTCTTAGAAGAGGAGGAGTGAGCAAAGGAAACTGCTCGAATGGCCACAAACTTACGGAAGTTCTCAGCATATGTTCAAAGGCCGTGTAATTTTACTAGTAGTCCCGGTGATGACTTGGATGATGTAGATCGACGCATTTTGAAGGTCCTGGAAGATGATGCAAGAACGTCTTTGAGGAAAATCGCAGAGATAGTTGGGGTTGCCCTTGGCACGGTGAGCAATCGCGTAAAGAGGCTAGAAACCCTCGGGGTGATACGTGGATACACGGTTCTGATTGACCCTGACAAGGCAGGATGGGGTCTAAGCGTGGTAATAGGCCTAAGAATTGAGAAAGGAAGATTGATTGAGATTCAAGAGAAGATAGCCAAGGACAACCGAGTTTACGGGGTTTACGACGTCACTGGTGACTACGACTCTATGGTTCTAGCTAGGGCAACAAACAGAGATGACCTTGATGATTTGATCAAGAGCGTTGTCAGCGTCTCCGGAATCGAGAGGTCCGTCACTCACCTTGTTCTAAACTCAGTTAAGGAGATGCCTCCCTCCCTACCTGAGTAATCGTCACAATTCAGATAAGAATCCCTGGACAAGGGGCTCAAGAGCCGATGCATGAGGTAATAGAGATTCAACCGTCCTTCCTTCGGGCTTCAGTGTCCTAAGTAGTGTATTCCTTAGTTCCTCGTCAACTTTCACGTCCAGGGCCATCAAACGGTCCCTGATGGAGGTCTGCAATCTGCCACCAGTCCTATCCCAGTCCATCAAAAGAATAACTCTGGGCCCTTCATTGATCTCCTCTTCTGCGTAAGTTTTGTGTAGGTATGCAATGAGGCGAGAACGGTCCCATCCCCGGTTCACCTTCTCAACGGGTCCTGTGAAACCCAGTGCTCTGACAGCATGCTCATCCCTGATGCCCTCCACAACAACAGGCCTGCACCCCCCACCACGCTCTTTCGGTCGGTTCATTACTATGGCCCGGGCTATTTCTTTCGCGGCTTTCTCGAATCTGACCAGCCGATCGGGTCTGCCAGCGATTCTAGCCGTTTTTCCCATCCGTTCTGGCATTTCATCACGCCCTTGCATTCCATTCCCAGACTGAAAAAGCAGACGTTCTGCTTGTAGTGTTTTTCGATACAATTAGAGCGTTAGAACAGAAGGACAATCCGCGACCCTTATGAGGACCTTTTCCCCCCCATGTATTAGAGATCGCCATGAGTGTGATGACTCCAATCTTCGAGAACCTGTGGGAACACTACATCTTCTGGTCTGTAGTGGTTAGTCTGGTGGTATTCGTATGGTTGTTCCATCACTCGTTTTGGTTCACTTCACAGGATGGGGAAAAGCTTCCAAATGTGGATGACCTAAAGCTAGGAGTTTTTCCCAAACACAATGATGACATGCGACTAGAGGTCGCTTGGACCGTCCTTCCGTTCATCCTGATTGTTTGGCTTACCTACTATTCCTGGGGTCCCCTTGACGCAATGTGGACCTCCCCGGATGGAGGAGTGCACGGGAATGAATGCGAGGATGGCCAGTCATCCAACAACAGAATGGATTCTGCCGGCATAATTGAGTCCGACTGCTATCACGTGATTGAAATCACCGGGCAGCAGTGGTTCTGGAGTTTCGACTGTCTTGAGTTAGAGACCACATTGTGCGATACAGGCACCGATTCAATGGAAGTTTACGGAAGTGTTCCTGTGCTCAGCCTGAAGAAAGGCGAGACCTACTTGGCGAATATGACAGCAATCGACGTTACCCATGCACCTTGGTTCCAGCATCTAGGAACCAAAGAGGATGCCCTACCTGGTCAGCAGACAACCCTATGGCTCCCGATAAGTGACACAATGACTACCGAGTCCATGATCCTCTGTGCGGAATATTGTGGCGATGCTCATTCCATAATGGCAGCAAAACTGGTGGCACACAACTGAGGCGAGAATATGCGGATCAGTAGAAAAAAGAGGCTATTGATCGGCCTAGTCCTTGTTATTTCTATGTTGGCAATGCCATCTGCACAGTCACTTCCCGGGGGAATCTCCGGAGTTCAAGAGTCGGGTTGCAACTGCCATGGTGCAGTCCCTTCCGACTCGGTAGCGGGTAGTATTGAGGGCCTACCAGACAGCTATAATTACTCAGAAGTATACAATCTAACTCTCTCCTTCGAGGGTGGTCCAAGCCAACCAGGAAATGTAAACCAAGGCGGCTTCCATCTCTGGGCGAGCGAGGGCGAACTTTCGATATTGGATGCAACCACCCAATTGTACAACGCAAACGAAGTGGGTCATACCGAGGCCGGTAACGACCAGACCTCATGGGATGTCATTTGGACTGCTCCCGCCACAGACAGAAATGTGGAATTTGTCCTTCATGTGAACTCTGTTAATGGAAACGCAGATGGCGCGGGAGGAGGGACATCGGGAGACATGTGGTCCAAGGTGTCTGTATCTCTTGGTGGTCCGATAGAGATATTGGAGGCAGCCGATCCTTTTGTGGTTCTTGGTGTTCTTATTCTTGTGACCTTTTCACTGCTAGTAATCACACTGGCTTACGTCTTCTACCGAAAGGATCCGGACTCCTTCGACTGGGACAACTTCTCACCATGGTTGGCTGACTGGCTCACCACCACCGATCACAAGAAGATCGGGACTCTTTACTTCGTCGCAGGACTGTTCTTCCTGGGAGTGGGAGGCATAATGGCGATGATAATCAGGATTCAGTTGTCTGTGCCAGGAAACGACTTCCTGACCCAGGATCAATACAACCAGTTCTTCACTCTCCACGGAACGACGATGATCTTTTTAGCCGCTATGCCAATGATAAACGGCTTCGCAAACTGGATGATTCCACTCCAGCTGGGAGCTGCGGACTTGGCTTTACCGAGAATAAACGCTATGTCTTTCTGGCTTCAGCCGTTCGCAGCCCTACTGATTTTCACAGGGGTTTTCTCAGGTCATGGAGCTGATACTGGATGGACAGGATATGCCCCCTACTCAGTAAGTGAGGCTACTCATTCCGGCACCACCATGTGGGCTGCGGGCCAGATCTTACTGGTAGCCTCCTCAACATTGACTGGAATCAACTTCCTTACCACCATGGCGGTCATGAGGGCCCCTGGAATGGGCTGGATGCAAATGCCGTTGTTCAGCTGGTCGATTCTTGTCGCGAATGTCATGCTTTTCCTTTCCATCCCTGCGTTTGGGGTCGGGCTGATTCAAGTATATCTGGATCGGGTTATAGGCACCGCCTTCTATGACATAGCGGCTGGAGGGGATCCATTGCTCTGGAGTCACCTGTTCTGGTACTTCGGGCATCCCGAGGTCTACGTCGTCATAGTCCCCTCATTCGGAATAATATCCGAGGTTATAGCCACCAGCTCCAGGAGGTCAGTTTTCGGCTACAGGTCGATGGTCTATGCTCTGGCAGGTATCGGCGTGGTGGCGTTCATTGTTTACGGGCACCACATGTTCACCAGCGGGATGAGTCCAACCCTAAGATTCGTCACCATGTTGACGACCATGCTGGTAGCCGTTCCAACAGGGATCAAGATTTTCAATTGGCTTATGACTATGCATGGAGGATCACTGGTTTACAGGACCCACACGCTCTGGGCTCTGGGTTTCCTGGTGACTTTCACACTAGGAGGGATCTCTGGCATGTTCTTCCCCTCAATAGCGATGGACACTCACCTACATGAGTCATACTTCGTAGTTGCTCACTTCCACTACGTTTTGGTTGGAGGAACGGTCTTCGGATTCTTCGCGGGAATCTACTACTGGTGGCCGAAGGCCACTGGCAAGATGCTTAGCGAAAAGCTAGGAGTTCTACACTTCTTAACAGCCTTCGTGTCCTACAACGCTCTCTTCTGGCCCATGCACAGATTGGGAGTTTGGGGCATGACTAGGAGGCATCACACCTACTTCGTGACCACAGAAGAGGCACTGGGATCCCTACCGATGGAGGCAGCAGGGTGGAACATGTTCATTACGGTCTCTGGCTTCATATTCTTCTTCTCCAACTTCATACTAGTCTTCAACATGATCGTGACCTCCATTAGAGGCCAGGATGCTCCTGATGACCCATGGGGGGGATGGTCATTCGAGTGGATGACAAGCTCACCACCACCTGCCCACACCCAGTACAAGCTCAGTGATGGGACCTGGGGCCTGCCTACCTTGGAGGATGCCAACGAGCACATTGCAAACGAGCCAGGAGTGATGGGCCGCTGGTTCCAGAGGCTCATGGTAAGCGACGAAGAATCTGAGGGGGCGTCTAATTGAGTTCAGATGATCACCAACACCATCCCAGTGCTTGGGGACCACACGACTGGAACCATGGCGCTCCACACAACTCTTGGTCTCCGATCATAATGAGCGCGGGCTTTGCGGCTTTCCTTTTCACTCTCGCAGCTGCCTTCGAATGGGGGGATTTCATCGGCTGGACAGAGGTACCATTGATCCTCGCCTCTCTAGGGGTTGTCTTCTTCGGCCTGCTCATTTGGTGGAGGCAGGATTGGAGCTACGGGGTCGATGGAAAGGACTCGAAGCACCTCTGGGAGCCGAAGTCAGCAGGTAGTCCGTTCCAGAATATAGACATTCGAAAGGTGGCACTGTGGATGTTCCTGATGTCTGAGATGATGGTCTTCACATCGCTTTTCAGCACCTACATGAGGTACAGGTTCGGCATTCCAAACTGCATGACAGTGTTCGAGTCCGGAGAATGGGTGGAGGGGACTGCAGTGACATGCTTCGAACCAGCCGCCCATCTGATAGCCAGTAGCTGGTTCCATATCGCTCCGGGAGCAATCAATACATTCGCCCTAATCATTTCCTCTTTCACTATAGTTCAGGCCCTGCGCTATGCGAAGATGAAGGACATAGAGGAAGATGTAAGGAAAAGGAAGGTGATGAGATACCTGGGCACTACTTGGGTCCTCGCGATACTGTTTCTAACGCTCAAGATGATCGAGTGGTTCATCGGTTTCCCAACCCCAGGGCCCCTAACCGACCTAAACCATGGTCACTCTGAGATAGCCTCGCTATACGCCGAGGGGTACACCATAAACGCGGACAGCTACCAGCACTACGCCTATGACACAATGTATCACGATGGCAAAGACATTCCAAAGGACAGTGCTCTATACACCATGCTGCAGGAGGGGACTCACCCCGGAGGACAGATGATGGCAAACATCCAGGTCAGTGCGACCACGTTCTATGTCACCACTGGGACACATGGAGCTCACGTTTTAGGTGGCATAATAGGACTGACTTACATGACCTTGAAGGCTGCGAGGGGAGGATACACCCCGGACAACGCGGTCTCCATAGAGTACTTCGGCCTTTACTGGCACTTCGTTGACCTTGTTTGGGTCCTTGTCTTCCCGTTCTTCTATCTATATTGAGGCGAAAAAAATGGCACACTACAAGATACTGGGGCAAGACCCCTACTGGATGAACTTCTATGGATTGATGATACTGACTCTGATAGAGGTCCTCGCCGTTGGCGCTGACCTGAACGGGGTTGCCGAAAGCCTTGGCACGGAGGAGAAGGTGATCACGCTCTGGATACTAACAATAATTGCGATTCCCAAGTTCATAATGATCGCTGCCATCTTCATGCATCTGTACGGAGACGAGGATTCCGGTATACTGACCCTGACGGCCCTTTTCCCCGCATTCTTCATTCTCATCATGGTGCTGTTCGTAGGCCTCACTCACCCCAATGCGGCATCCAGCCTCCCTGACTGGTGCAGACCCGGAAACTACGGCCTTTGAGTTGGCGCAGACGGAGAGATTTGAACTCCCGAGTCACTAGGACACCGGATTTCAAATCCGGCGCAATACCAGGCTATGCGACGTCTGCAGCAGGCCTGCGTGTGGTACGCTACGGAAGAAGTCGTCGACTACCAATCACGCCCTCTTACGACAAACATAGCGGCCATGACAGCGCCTAATGCCAACAATGCACCGAATCCAGGCACGGCCGAGGACTCCTCGTGCTTGCTTGAGTCCAGTGGGTAGGCATCCTCTGGATCCGAGTACCCGTCCCCGTCGGTATCAGCTAGCAGGGGATCAGTGCCCTGCTGGGCTTCGTAGGTGTCGGTCCATCCGTCGTCATCGTCGTCCTTGTCCGCATTGTCACCCCTACCGTCCCCGTCGGTGTCCACTTCCTCTGACCCATCCAATGGGAATGCGTCCTCTTCATCGTTTACGCCGTCGTCGTCGTCGTCAGTGTCCGCGTTGTCGCCAATATTGTCCCCGTCGTTGTCGGACCATTCCGTTGGATCGTACGGGAAGGCGTCGAGGGCGTCGTTGATCATGTCACCATCGTCGTCCATATCCGCATTGTCGCCCGTGCCATCGCCGTCGGAGTCCGTAGTCTCAGTTGAGTCAAGCGGGAAGGCGTCCTGATCGTCCTCAACACCGTCTCCATCGTCATCCGTATCGACGTTGTCCCCCATTCCGTCACCGTCGGTGTCCGAGCCCTCATCACTGTCGGAGGGGAAGGCGTCGAACTCGTTGTCCACACCGTCACCGTCTATGTCAGAGTCGGAGTTGTCCCCTATGCCATCGCCGTCGGAGTCAACGGTCTCGTTGTAGTCATTGGGGAAAGCGTCGGTGTTGTCGGCCACCCCATCCTGGTCCGAGTCCGCCCACTCTGTGGGGTCGGTTGGGTAGAGGTCCGCGTTGTCACCGACGCCATCCTCGTCCGAGTCTATGGTCTCCGAGGGGTCGTCGGGGAACGCGTCGCCGTTGTCACCGACGCCATCCTCGTCCGAGTCCGCCCACTCTGTGGGATCGGTTGGGTAGAGGTCCGCGTTGTCACCGACGCCATCCTCGTCCGAGTCTAAGGTCTCCGAGGGGTCGTCGGGGAACGCGTCGCCGTTGTCACCCGTACCATCGCCGTCTGTGTCCTGCCATTCAGACGAGTCGTCCGGGAAGACATCCAATGGGTCGAGTATTCCATCCCCATCTGAATCAGCTTCGAACACGTTGAAACCATACAGAATATCGTTCGTTGTGAAGTGAAACCCAGTGGGCAGGGAATATCCGTATCCACAATCATCTGAGATTGATCCGTTGTTGGCGTGATACTCCAGTTCACATATGTCGTACCCCGGACCTGCAACGTCACCGTTTTGATCGAAAGTTATCTCCGAGCTGGCGCCCTCCCACTCGTAGCCGACATATCCGATGGATTCCTCTAGATTAAGGTCAAACATCTCCGATAGGATGTGTGCTTCGACGATCAATGAAACCGCATCATAGACGCTGTCTTGTCGAAAAGACTCGTTGCAGGAGGAGTTGTTCTGGCACTCTACCCAGAACTGCTGAGCTTTGGAGGAGTCGTAACTTTTTGAATAATCGACTGATAGTATCACATCGGCATCACTCATATCATTCAGGCCTTCCTCCAAGGATGCAGCAGAAGTCCAAGGCATGGCTATCTTGCCGGTGAAGTTGTTGTCAACCAACTCAGACACGATGTCGGCAGATATTTGATCATAGCCGTACAATACAACACCATCACAGTTGGCATCGGTTATCTGGTCGGCTATGGATGCTGAGTCAGACGACGGATAGAAGGTGATGTTCACCTCCTCACCATCGGAATCGGTGCACAGTGAGTTTCCTGCTGCACCCCAAAGGTCCCAGAATTTCATGGCGGCATATATCGACCCGTACTCTGTCCCGTGCAGCAGAATCGCAGGACTGCTGGACCCAGAGACATCCATGGCCTCAACCAACCCGTGACCGATCATTGAGTCGTCTGGGGTGGTCCGAAAGAACCCGTCATAATCGCTTAGAGCTGGAAGGCTGGAGGTTGGGGATATGTGTGGTATCCCAGCCGGCCAAAGTAGATCATTTGCAGACATACTGGCACCTGAGCAGAATGGTCCAACAACTAGTTGGATGCCATGATCGATCACGTCCTGAGCTGCATCTTCAGCGGCATCGGGACTGCAGCCTGAGTTATACTCCACGAGCTCGAACCAATAGTTTTCTTGATTTTGATTGACGTGATTCAAGGCGATCTCGGCCGCTGCCACAAGCCCATCATGCCACTCGGGATCTACTACAGGGCCCGAGATGGGGCTCAAAAGAGCAACTTCCACGATCTCCTTCAAGCCCATCTCGAGGAGATGGAACACATCCACCCCATAGAGGGGGTGATCTGGGTGGAAGGTGAATCCCTCAATCAGATCTTGGGTGGCAAGGTTGTAATCCAAGTCGTGTGTGACAGTGTAATTGCTGGAGTGGTATGTGAACTCGAATACATCGAAGCCGTTGCCGGGAGCATCACCGTCCTCGTTGAAGGTTATCTCTGAGCTAGCACCCTCCCATTGGTACCCCACGTACCTAATCGAGTCATCCAGAGTCTCATTAGCGAACTGAGATAGTATGAACGCCTCACCGATGATGGAAACTGCGTCATATACCTCGGCCTGGAATATGCCATCCGGGCAAGAGGAGCTGTTCGAACAGGCTTCCCAGAAATCCGTCGATCTCTGTGACTCGTAAGTCCCTTCCTCGCCAAAAAGTGGGCTCAGGGTAATTATCCCATCAGCAAGGCTCTCGTCATCTAGCAGACCAGCCAGATCAATACTGGAGATGCCGGCATCACCAAAGATCTGGCCGGCCCATCCAAGAGCATTTAGCTCCTCGATTATCGAGGCACCGTCGTCCAAATTGGAAATCAGAACGACGCTGTCGCAACTACTGTCGTTAACCGTCTGTGCCACACTATTGTAATCAGCCATCCACTCCGAATAACTCACAGTCGTGCAGATTGAGTTTCCATTACTTGTCCATGAGTCCTCGAAAATATCTGCGATACCAGAACCATAGTAGTTGTTCAAATGAACCAATGCTGGGCTGGTGTAATTGGCTGCAATTTCCGCAAGTGCAACTCCCTGAAGGCCATCATGGGGAACGGTACGGAAGAACCCCGGATATTCGGTCGAGTTACTCAAAGCTGGGTTGGTCGAGGTTGGGGAGATATGAGGCACACCTGCAGCTGAGAGGACAGAGTTAGCACCCATGGAAGCTCCCGAGCACATGGCCCCAACCACGAGCTCTATACCGTCCGATAGGGCATTTTGAGCTGCGGCGGTGGCAACAGTTCCGTCACAGCCAGTGTCGTACTCCACAATGCTAAACTCGTAGAGTTCCTGATTCTCGTTCAAGTCTTCGATTGCGATCAGTGAAGCATTAAGGAATGCTGGGTGAAAGACGTTAATTGGTCCTGTCATGTCTGCCAGCAAGGCTATTTCCACTGGAGTGGGAACGTTCGAGGTGCCGCCTGTCTCATTATCCGCGGAGACCATTCCGCTCATCGGCAGCGCCGTTCCGATAAGCACTAGAAGACATGTGGTGAGTACTCGTAGTCGTGGTTTGTGTTCGGTATTCATCGTTCGTCGATTGGGATTCCGAAATTAACCGTTCCCCCGGCGGTCACTTGTTTGGTGGAGAAGAGCCCCCCCGGACCTTCAATTGGCCCTCGTGAAACTCGAAGCTCACCGGGGTTGTCATCGATATCTCTCCATCGAGACTGATGAACAGTGGTGGGTCATGGCCTTGGTCATCTGTAGGGTTGCCCTCCGAATCGAGTGCCATAATCTCGAACTTGGTACACGGTTCCATGGTTATCTTACCCCACCTACCTATATGCTTGCCCTTTTCTAGGGGCCCCATAACCCGAAGCATCTGGGTCTTGGAAAGCCCGAAACCTAGGACTATCGAGGCCTTGGTACCAAATGGATGCATTCCCGGAGCCACACGATAACCCCCTCCGAAGGTCTCCGCCTGCATCAAGGCGAACAGTCCAGTTAGATCCACCTGCCTACCGGGCTGCTCGTCGACCTTTATCCAAGCCATCTGGCTCTTCCATCCCAGAATTGCCCTAATGGCTAGGAAGGTGTACTTCATCTGGCCGCTGATCCACGAGAAGTACCCCTCATCCTTCATGCGGTTTATGGAGGATGTGACCCCTCCGTCGCACTCCAAGAAAGACCACCTGACTAGGTTTCCATCCCTCGATGGCTCACCTGTGACGGGGTAGTGCCTTGGCGGGTCTATCCCTGGGTGCTCTGGCGTCTTCAGCCCCTCTACCCTTATTCCACCAACTGTGTAATCGGATCCCTCAATCAGCAACTTCACTGCACCCTCAAGGTCCTTGAGGGGGATGCCGATCGCCTTGGCAAAATCATCCCCGTTCCCCATGGGTATGATCCCCAGCCGCTTGGAGGATCCTCGGATCCCGTTGGCCACCTCGTGAACCGTACCATCACCACCCACCGCGACCACTAGGTCATGATCCCCTTCTCTTAGCCCACTTGCGATCTCTATTGCATGTCCGGTACCGTCTGTCATGAATACCTCGTAATCTATCCCGTAGGACTCCAAAGCTGACTCGACCTTGTTGAAGTTCTTACCGACATTGCCGTCTCTTGCATTGGGGTTGACTATGCAGGCGACTCTGGTCACGCCCCCCTGAGCACCAGCATAGGACTTCAATACTCTCGAAGCAAGGAATGATGAGTGAGCGCGGTTTCAGAGGACCGTTTCATATGTCAGGAGAGGACCTTCACATGCGCAGGGCGATCGATCTCGCCGAGAGGGGGAGGCATCAGGTGATGCCGAACCCGCTAGTTGGATGTGTGCTTGTCAGGGACGGCCAGATAGTAGCAGAGGGTTGGCATGATCACGTAGGAGGGTTGCATGCCGAGCAAATGGCAATCGCTGACGCCGAATCAAGGGGAGTTGCGACGCAGGGCACGACTGCGTACGTCACGCTCGAGCCGTGCAACCACTTCGGCAGGACCCCCCCCCTGCACTGAATCGCTACTTTGGGCTGGTGTGAGCAAGGTTGTGATAGGGTCGTTAGATCCCAACCCCACCGTCAGAGGCGGAGGTGTAGAGGCACTGAAGGAGGGCGGTGTGGAGGTTCAGCTAGGGTTGATGGATGACGAGTGCTACTCTCAGATGTCCCACTTCATGCACTGGTGCAGCCACAGAAGGCCACTGGTTACGCTCAAGGCTTCTACAGACCAAAATGGTAGGATAGACTGTGACCCCTCCAAGCCCGCTAAGAGATTCAGCTCGAAGAGTTCCCTGGATCTTGCCCAAGGGATGAGAGCGGATTCCATGGCCATACTCGTCGGGGTACAGACCGTTATCAGGGACGACCCAGCCCTGACGGTGAGGGGACCAGACATAGGGCCCAGAGACCCCCCTCTGAGAGTTGTCGTCGACCCAAACAACAGGATCCCGGAAGACTGCAAGCTGATGACTGACGGGGAAGCTCGAACGTTGCTGATACAGTCATACGATCATGATAGAACCGGAGACGCCCCGCACGTTGAAAGATTGGTGATAACGGAGAAGGAAATTCCGATTGCCCGTTTACTGGACATGCTGGGGGACAGGGGGATTCAGTCGCTGCTTGTCGAAGGGGGTGCAGACACTTGGGCTAGATTCCTATCAGAGGGACTTGTAGATCGAGCAAGGTTGTGCGTTTCACCCATTGACCTCGGTGGGGATGGCCCTATTTTCACAGGTTCTGAGCTTGAAAAGGGCGGCCTGTATATGGACTCCTTCGAAGAGTCATCGGGAGACCGCATTGAATGGTGGATAAAGGTCCCTTAGTGCCCTTACAGGCGGTATAAGAGTAGGATGGGCAGGGTTCCCCAACGGCCTACGGTTAAATATAATGGGTCGGCGCCGAGGGCTTACATGTATAGCGCAAGTAAGACAAGAAGCCTGAGCATCTGCCTGATAATGCTGATTTCCGCATTGTCACCGTTGGCAGTTCCAGTCTCGGCATCGCAAGAGAGCACGCCTCCACTGACACTGGAGATCAATGACAACGGTACTTGGGTGGAAGTTCCCCATTACACGGATCCTCTGATTGACGGTGTTGGAGAATCAGGAACGCTCGAGTTTAGGTTCACATCGACTAACCTGACCCTGAACGACACCTACAGTCTCGATTGGAGCGTAGAGGTGTGCGATTGGGACGACTGCACCGAGGATTACGAGCACAGGAACTGGTCAGCGATGAGCACAACCAGCACCGAGTTCTGGAACCTTACCCTAGACATCATGGATTGTGATGTCGAAATTGAAGCCACGTTGTACAACCACAGCTCAGGGGAAACCTGGGACTTGGATTGGGTAATGTACGGGCCCTGCGGCAATAGTGGTGACATCACGCTGGTAATGGATACAGACGGTGATGGAGTGGATGAGGTTATCGAGGGCTTCGACTTCGAGCTTGATCTAAGCTTGGAGCCCGGAGTTTACAATGCTTCATTCGAAATCGCAAACCTAGTTTCCACTGGGCACTACGCGCTAGATTGGATGGTTGAATCCGAAGAAACGTGGATGGAAGGACAGGCTGAATGGAACGGTACGGATCCGGGGGATGTTCTCGAATTCCAGATCTCGATCCTTCCATGGACCTGTCAAATATGGGTTCAAGCATTCCTCTCCGAGGAGGATGCCACAGGAGACTTCGATGCCATATCGGCGTATATCCAACTCATGAGTGGACCGTGTGACAACCCGATCGAGATATCGATCTGGGATGATTCCACAAGCGAGTGGGTAGATGTATCCTCCAACGAGCCTGAAGCGAGCTACAATTACTGCTACTGGTCGGATGAAGACACAAGATGGTGGTGTGGGGAAGACTATGACAACGATGGCATGCTGGAAGACGACGAGATAGACGATTGGTGGTATTACTGCGAGAGCCACGACGGTGAGTGGTACTGCACTGACGACTTCGGCCAGAGCGAAGATCACGAGTTCACAGAGAACAACAGCCTTCTTTCGCCAATAATGCTGGAGCCGGGAACCTACGACGTCAGGGTCAACCTGACTTACCTGAACGACAGCACCCACTATGGTGTTGAGCTCGACGGAATGGATCCTGAGTGGGTAGAGTTCAATTCTACTTCTGACAACTTCACAATATTCGGAGAGATTATGGTTTCTTACTACGACTGCTACTTCCATCTGGGAGCAACAGTCTGGGAGGACCCCTACAATAACTCAGGACACAACATGCCCACAATGGGAAGACACGTGACTCTCTGGGGCCCATGCGAGGAGCCTGTTTCACCATTCACCCTGACCTACGACGGCGTGGAGTACAGCGAGGAGCACTACATGGAGTTCGATGACTGCACTGACACCGGCTACGAATACAGCTGCGAGCACGTCTGGACAGATGAGGAGGGCAACGAGCACTATCACTACCAGTACTTCGAGTACGATGCCTGCGAGGAGCTCGTAGACGAGATGGTAT
>CACGIM010000018.1 GCA_902573115.1 uncultured Candidatus Poseidoniales archaeon | reverse complement strand
AAGGCAGCCTGAGTGCCTTCCAAAAGAAAAATCAAGAAGCGATTCCAGTGACTTTCGGAGATGTTGTCGATACCAACGATGGAACTCAATTTGGTATTCTATCGGGGGATGACCTGATGCTAAGGATTTCCAATGAGGTTCCCGGAGTGACCCACTCAATATTCCTAATTGGTGATGCAGATGGAGTTATGGATAAACCACCAAACGAACAGAATTCTAAACTCTTGCCGTTATGGCGACCAGGTTTAGACCTGAAGTCAAAGCACGATTCTGATATTGATGTGACAGGTGGAATAAATCTCAAATTAATGAGGGCATCTGATATATCAAAAAACGTGGCGGAAGTCTGGATAATCAATGGTACGGAGCCAGCGAGATTGTCTGAGTTATTGATAGAGGGTCAAACAATCGGAACCAAGATTCTTGCCAGTTGAGTGTTCATATACATACCTCCCCTCGAATAACATATGACGTCTGAGGGGACCCCGATAGATGGCTATGACATGGCCCAGTCTCAGATGATGCAGGAGAAGTGCATTCTAGTGAATGAGGAAGATGATATCATTGGATCGGAGACAAAATTATCCGTTCATAGTGGGGATGGCTTCAGACATAGGGCATTTAGTGTTCTGATTTATGATTCTAAAGGTAGACTTCTGGTCCAAAAGAGATCTTCTGACAAAATTACCTTTCCTAACGTCTGGGCAAACAGTTGCTGCAGTCATCCACTCGATATTGATGGCGAGAGAGATAATGGTCAAGGAGCAGAAAATGCTGCCAGAAGAAAGCTCAATCAAGAGCTGGGAATTCCAGAAGAGGTTAGCTTAGATTGGGATTTTAGCCATATAGGAAAAATGGAGTACTCTGCCAGATGGGATACCGAGTGGGTGGAGTGGGAGATAGATCACATATTAGTTGTAAAGAGTGATGCTGACATAAATCATAATGAGAATGAGATCTCAGAAGTTCTGTGGGCAGATGTTGAGACATTGGAAAAAATGATGTCAGGAGAGGGTAGGTGGGCGGAAGAAATAGTTGCACCTTGGTTTAAACTCATTTGGAGGAATTTTATCCAGGATAACAGACAAGATGTTTCAGCTATAGCAAACTCAAAGATTCCAGGTATAGTCCGATGTGGTGAAGTCGACATGGATGGTAATTCTGTCAGGCCCGGACATAATTTGCTTGAAGCGCTCGGCGTGCATAGGGAAATAGTCGAGCGAGAGATCATGACCAGCTTAGGAAAAATGGGCCAAGAGACTCTTTACTCTGCAATGACACACTTGTTCAAAGGAGGGGGGAAGAGGCTCAGGGCCATTCTTCCGAGGTTGGTGGCCGAGGCTTTGGACGGGGCAAACGAGGGTCACTACACATTGGGAGCATCCATAGAAATAATTCACAATTTCACCCTTATTCACGACGACATCATCGATCAGGACCCCATTAGGAGGGGGCTTGAGGCAGTCCATGTGGCATATGATGATGCCACAGCGATAAACGCAGGAGACGCTATGCTTGCGGTTGGCTTTGAAATATTAGCAGAATCAGATAAGATTCCGAGTGAAAATCTAGGCCACATAATCACCTCAATCGGAGAGATGGTGAGAAAGGTTGCTGAGGGGCAACAGGAGGATATTGAATTTGAGAACCGGGAATCGGTGACCGAAAAAGAATACATTGCCATGATAGCCGGCAAAACCAGTGCAATGTTTGAGACATGTGCTAGGACAGGAGCAATTCTGGCTAAGGCAAATGACGATGAAGTGGGCAACATGGCAGAGTGGGGCTTGAACCTAGGCCTTTGTTTCCAATTGATGGACGACCTTATTGATTTGACAGGTGATACAAAGACTCTGGGCAAACCAGCAGGGTCTGATATTGTCCAAGGGAAGAGGACATTGATTGCCATCCATGCCCTACAGTGTGACCAACCTATGCCCTTCTTCCAGAAGGTTTACGCCTCTGGAGAGTGTAGTAAAGAAGATCTCGCTATGGCAGTAAAGGAGCTAGAGGACGCAGGATCTGTTGAATATGCGAGATCTAGGGCATTGCATCATCACTCGATTGCTCACCAATGTCTTGACAAGCTAGAGTCAAACGAAGCGGTTAGTGTTCTTAGAGAGTTAACGGATTTTCAGCTAATAAGGATTAACTAATCAGTCAGTATATTGCGCTTCACCGGGTATCTCCTCTTTCAGACCCTTCCTCTGTCTGATTTCCCCAACAGTCTTGTGGAATAGATCTGGGGGGACCTCGTCATACCCTGCATTCTCCGTGTTCCACACAGCCCTGCCTTGAGTGGCGGCCCTAATGTCATTGGAAAAGCCAAAGGATTCGGCGACTGGCATCTTGCCAATTACACAGGTGACATCCCCATCCACGGGCATGTCCTCTATGAGGCCCCTTCGGGTAATCAGTTGCCTTGTAATTCCCCCTGCCCACTCGGTAGGAGCGTCGATTCGTATTTTTTGGATTGGCTCGAACATAACAGAATTAGCCCTAATCAGGGCCCCTTTTATCGAGTTCCTTACTGCAGGAATGGTCTGCGCCGGACCTCTGTGGATGGCATCTTCGTGAAGCTTCGCATCTACGAGCCTGACCATAACTCCGGTAAGCGGCTCGTCTGCGATAGGCCCCTTTTTACACACGTCATTAAAAGCCTCTATAATCAATTCTCGAGTCTCATGTAGGTTCTGGATTCCCTTGGTGTCGTTTACCAACACAGAGGTTCCGTTAATCGCGTATATCTTCCTCATCAGATTTTTGTCCAGTCCGAATTCTGCGAATTTGTTTCCTGTCTCTTTAGCGTCTTTTACTCTAACAGGACCGTCCCCGAAAACACCGTCTCTAAGAGCAGTGACCACTTCTTCGGGCAATTGCTCTACCTCTACATAGAACCTGTTGTGTCTGTTTGGGGATTTCCCTTCGAATGCCATTCCCTTATTATCACTGGAAATAGACTCCCTGTAAACGACTATCGGATTGCTCTGATTGACCTTGATTCCCTGCTCTTCCTCTAGCCTGTAAATGGTAATCTCAAGATGCAGTTCCCCCATTCCAGACAACAAAGCCTCCCCAGTCTCGTGATTGGTGGAAACAGATAGGGAAGCATCTGCCTTTGCAAGACCGTTTAGGGCGCCAATGAATTTCGGTAGGTCCTTCATTGATTTGGGTTCTATCGCAATAGTGACAACCGGTTCTGAGTAGTGCCTTATTGCTTCGAATGGAGTCGCATCTTGGTCTCTGGCCACAGTCACCCCTGCTGCAGCACTTCTAACCCCTGTCAGAGCAGCGATGTTGCCAGCAGACACGCCTGGGACCTGGATCCTATCACCGCCAACCATCATACTCACTTGCTGGACTCGCTCAGATTTTCCTGAGCCTATTGCCCAAACTGTCTCTCCTTGTTTTATTGTTCCCGAGTAGACCCTTCCAACCGCAACTTCTCCTGCGTGTGGATCCATCCAAATTTTGGTTATCATCAATGAGAGGGGGCCATCTGAATCACAGCCCATCATAGACTTGCCGACATCGGAGTCCAACTCCCCTTGCCAAATATTCGGAATCCTATACTCCTGGGCAATTAAGGGCGAAGGAAGTTTCTCCACGGCCATATCCAGAAGGACCTCATGAACTGGTGCCTTCTTTGCTAACTCTTTCTGCTCCTCATTTTGACAGTATTCAAAAATCTGTGTGAAGTTGATTCCCGACTTTTGCATGAATGGGACAGTGATCCCCCAATTGTGGTAAGCTGAACCAAAGGCGACAGTCCCCTTGGAAACATCCACCTGCCAGTCGGATTTGTGCTCGTCAGGTGCGAATGCCCTGATTAGATCGTTTACCTTGGTTATCTGGACTTTGAACCTGGCCATCATGTCCTCAGGAGTGACCTGTAACTCGTTGATTAGCCGATCGACTTTGTTGATGAAAAGTACTGGTCTAACCTTCTCCTTGAGTGCTTGCCTAACGACTGTCTCCGTCTGGGGCATAGCGCCCTCGACTGCGCATGTGAGAATTATACAACCATCCACAGCTCTCATCGCTCTGGTAACGTCTCCACCAAAATCTACGTGTCCGGGAGTATCGATCAGGTTGATTAGGTAATCTTCTCCATTAACTCCGTGTACCATAGAAGCGCTCGCTGCATTTATTGTAATTCCTCTGGCACTCTCCTGATCATCGAAGTCTAGAACTCTGGATTTACCGGCTAATTCTTCAGACATCATTCCTGCACCGGCAATTAGGTTGTCAGACAGTGTAGTCTTCCCATGGTCTATGTGTGCCGCAATTGCTAGATTGCGGATTCGTTCCCTGTTGTGCATTACCTCCGTGGCACGCTTAATATTGTCCTCCTTACGACCCATCTTATCACCCTGATATTTTGCCGACCTGAAAACGGTTCATAAAGACGATTGAAATGATATTGGTAAGAGTGCTGAAGAATTGGTGGTTTTGCATCATCGGGCCGAGGCGGCTATTCTCTCAACTTCGTGCCTCTTGCCTACTGCGAACGAGTTGACGTCTCCTTCTGCTGCTTTGGAAATCTCGGAAATTATGCCGTCAGTAAGTGACTTCTTGCTTTTCATTGTGGCGGAAGCAGCTCCAATCGCGAGGTTCCTGAGGGCTACGTCCAGTCTTCTACTGGGGGATGAGTCGACCGCTTTTGGCTGACTAACTGCCCCTATTCTAACTCGTGTTGTCTCCTCACAGGGAGCTGCTTCTGCGATAGCATCTATGAACTTCTGCAATGGGTTCTCCCCAGACCTGGAATTTATCCTGTCAAAGGCCTCCTCCAGGGACTTTGCGCAGTATTGCTTCTTTCCGCTGTACTTCCCTGATCGCATTAGATTATTGATGAATCTCTCTGTGACAGAGAGGTCTTGCTTACCAAACCAAGCGTTTGCGTGCCTCCCTCCTGTATGTGGGGCCCCAATCATCCTTAGATTGACGTATCTGGAAATTCCCGGATCACTGCAAACAACCTCGCTGGCATCCCACTTGCCGAACACCATTGTCCCAATCCCTGCTATGGGAGCTTCGGAAACCTCACTAGATTCTGAAACCTCACTAGATTCTTCCATTTTCCCACCTATCTAACTGGCTTTTCCTTTCTGCCCCTGACCATCTCGTCAAGAGAAACGCCGTTTACTTTGATTACCTTGTACCTGACACCCGGAAGATCGCCATATGATCTTCCCTTGCTTCCACCTATGCCTTCGACCATTACTTCGTCGTGTTCATCTATGAATGAAATGGCACCATCTCCGGGTGCGAATGCAGTAAGTCTGTTTCCAGTTCTAATCAGGCTTATTTTTACTGCCTTTCTAATTGCTGAATTAGGCTGTTTAGCTTCGAAACCGACTTTTTCTATTACAATTCCCTTCGCTTGTGGGCTTCCTCTTAGTGGATCGTGCTTTAGCACGCCACCCCCTTTCCTTTTGGCCTGCCTGTTCCTGAATTGTCTCTCCTTCCAGCGGTACCTCTTTCGATCAGACTTCATTTTAGAACCAGAAAAAAGCCCTCGACCCAAGCATATACCTCAAAATGACGGCTCGTCGAAATGCCATTCGTTTATGAGACTGACGGGGGGTATACTCAGAAAGTTTAGGCAGATGAAAGAAAATTATGAGCCAACATTGAAGCGGCTTGGGCAGGCTCAGCTTAGCATGGGATTCAGGGATTTCATCGTCGGTAGCGACGTTTCAGATGAGGAAGTGAGTGTTAATTTTCAGGTTCGAGAAATGTCATCTGCTAATTCTAACCGACCCATGGTCTTCAATCGAGTAAAGGAAGCACCCGGCCATGGTATAGCGATAAATATCCTCACAAGGAGCAGGCTTTGCGAATACTTCCAAGTCAGCCCAGGTGAGCTGATTGACATCCTAGCTTGGGCAATGGAGAATCCTTCCGAGCCTGTGGTTGTTGAGTCTTCTGAAGCGCCTGTAATGGATAACACAATGGAAGAGCTGGACATAAGGAAGATCCCAGTACCATGGCACTATCCCGAAGATGGTGGCAGATACCAATCTTCTTCGATAATTATCGCGCAGTATGGTGGTTTGAGGAACACCTCTTTCCACAGACAACTGATAAGGAGCGCTAACTCGACAAGCGTTAGACTAGTTCCGCGCCATCTTAGGACTATGTTTGAGGCCGCAAAGGGCTCAGGGGATGAGGTGAATATTGCAGTTGTAAATGGACCGGATCCAGTGGTATTACTTGCAGGAGCAATGTCATTTGACCATCCATTGGATGAACTGCAAGTTGCTTCTGCCTTACATGAGAGGCTGTATGGTACGGAATTGAGGGTTTTCGAACTATCAAATGGAGTGTTGGCGCCTGCTGATTCGGAATACGTAATGGAGGCTAGGATTACTGAAAGGACCGATGAGGAGGGGCCATATGTGGACATAACAGGCACAGTTGATGATATTAGGCTCGAACCAGTGATTGAGTACGATGCCATTCATCACAGAGATTCCCCGATATTTCATGCACTAATACCAGCGGGAGTTGAGCACATGACTTTGATGGGCATGCCGAGAGCCCCAACAATAAAATCAGCAGTCTCAGAAGTTGTAGAGTGCACTGACGTTTACCTGACGGAAGGGGGGAGCGGTTGGTTGTCATCGGTGGTCCAAATTATACCAAAGGATGTCGGGGACGGGAGGATCGCCATCAAAGCCGCTTTGGATGGTCACAAGTCGATGAAGCAAGTAATAGTGGTTGACGAGGACATAGACGTTGCAGACCATTCCAGAGTAGAGTGGGCGTTGATGACTAGATGGCAGCCAGACAAGGACACCATAATCCTCTCCGACCAAAAAGGATCAAGCCTCGACCCTAGCAGATCCGAAGATGGTAAGACCAGTAAAATAGGGATGGATGCTACAATTGACCCGGGAATAGACAGATCACCCTATGAGTCGGTTCTGTGAGAAATCAATATGCCTGACGAGACCAGCCTATCCAAATCTCTGCAACACCCAAGAAGGAGCTTAGGGAACCGATACAGGAGCCAAGCCGAGAAGTTCCTCAAGATCGCGGGAAATGATCCTAGAAACTTGGCCTGGGGCGAGCAAAGCGCCAGACAGAGCGTGTTGTACGATTTCACAAATGAGGACAATTGGAAGGTATTAATCAAATCCAAATTAATTGCGAAGGATTACGATGGGTCTAGGGCAGTTTTGGAAGATCTATTTTCTGTCCTTGGAAGGGATCCGGAATTGATGGGTCAGTTAGATAGAGTAGAAATCCTGGATGCCTACGAAGACCTACTACTGGCAGCGATTTCCGAGGATCCATTAGATCCGGATACTTGGTGGAAAAAAATCGAGGATGGGAAGATAGATTTGAGTGAGTTTTCAGAGCGTTTGAGAAGTCTCGACGTTTCGGATCAAAGAGCGAACATTTTGTTCTCCAGAAGACTTGAAAGAGTGAGAAGAGGGGGTTATGAAGATGTATTCCTCGATTTGTCCAGACGTCTATTAGCTCACAGGCCGAATAACCATGAGGCCTGGGACGAATTGGGCAGAATGCACGAGACGAGGGGGGATTTTGATGAGGCCTGGCTTTGTTATGATCAAGCACAGACGGTCTTTCCAGATTCTACCTCAAGGGACAGATTCAAGCAAAGGATGTCTGATAGGTTTGATCGAAGTGAGGGTACTCCTTGGAAGGAGCCCCCGATACAGGATAGGGCGGATTTCCTAGATAAGCTTCGTAGGATGTCATCAAAAAACCAACAAGATGAGGGGACTTATTCTGAGGATGATACTGGCCCACTCGAAAAAATATTAGAATTGAGAAATTCGGGCGATGTAGCAGAAGCCTTTTTCATAGCAAGGAGGATGATGGCAGAAGGTGATGAGAGCGTTTCCGATCTGGTTGAGGAATTGATAGGTGAATTGGATGTCTGAAAGCAAATTTGTTGTTGTATGGGCTATCCCTGAAGTAAGAGACACGGATGCCTGGTTAATGGTTCGACATGTCGAGAGGGGTTGGGAGCTACCAGGAGGCGACATTAAGAAAGGGGAAGCTGCAGATGAGGCGGCTCTTAGGGAGCTATTCGAAGAAACGGGGAAGCTAGGCATTGCAAGGGCGATAGATAACGATCTTATTGAGGGGGGATCAGTGGTCTTGGTAGAGGTCCAAGGAGAAGCCATTCCAGACCCGTGGGGATCCAGTGATTCCTCAATAGGAGAGGTTGGTTGGTGCCTAATAACACCAGAGGAGACGGCATGGGGTGAGGGAGAAATAGAGAGGATAAGGTCTCACGACTGGAGTGCCTCGATTAGCCTTGGATCCTGAATTTCCTCCAATCTCGAATGAAGTGCTTCCCTCCATGATTCCTCTCCGATAACATCACTAGCATCGAGTATGAGCCCTAGGTCATCCCGTGTAGGTCCGGATAGGTCATCTGATGCCGCAGTAAGCAGAAATTCAACAACCTCCTTAATATCCTCGGGGTTAGAAGGTGATGAAGACATCCCCGGATTTTCCCTTGGTTTGGCATTGGATATTCTCTCTTCCATTCGTGGAGTGGATCCATCTACGTCATCCAGAGCGATGTCTAACCACTCCATTGCACAGACAATTGCTTCAAGCCCCATGTTGTCTGATGAGAGCCTTTTCATTGCTATCCAAAGATGTCTCATTGCTGGCTGCAAATCTCCAATTTCCACTAAAATGCGCCCTGATTCAAGTCGGGATAGGCCAACTATGTCATTCGGATGTCCGGCGGAAGCTGAAATGTCAGAAAGGGTGACAAGGGCCATCATATGCTCCTGGTTGTTGATATGCCAGGAAGCGAGGTTTAGGAGCGCGAGCCCATGTAGGGCAGAGCCGGAAGATATCGATGAAAACCTATCTACGCACCATCTAAGTTCTATGCCAACATCCTCTGACCCAATGACTCCGAGAAGAGCCCTTTCCATCCTAATCCAAGCTTCTGTTTCATAGTGCCTATCCTTCAGATTTCTGGATTGTTGGAGTATGGACTCACTTATTTTGAGGGCTTGTTCATTTTTTCCCTCGGAGAGCAGGCTCTTGAACAGAATGGAATCAGCCGCTATGCGCTCAGAGGCCGTATCAGATGGAACCAAGGAATTACCCCATTTCAAACTGGCTAGCCTTTGTCTCGTACTGTCCCCTGAGGTTTTCCTCCCTCTCTATAAGCCTCATTAGGTGTTGATCCAATGCTTCCTTTGCTTCGGAGATTTCGGATTGTAGCGTTTCTCTATCCCCCACTTCAAGAAGTAGGTTTCCCAATGATCTGAATACCGGCCTGTTAGGGTCTTGTGTAGATAATGCCTCTATCGTAATCGAGTATTCGGAAACCTGCGATGACACGGTTTGGATTTGGTTGCGGATCAGCTGTAGCTCGCGTGCCAAGGTTTGAATATCCTCTGCAGAGATCTTTTCGCTAATCCTAATCCCCTCCTCTTGTAGCATCTAGGGATTGCTCGGAAGCAATTAACCCTCTCATGACAGAATTCCATCTAGCTCTCAGATCAGTGAATGAGTCTGAAGTCAGTGAAATCGAGATTTCATCACCGGAAAACGAAAAGTCAGCCTCTGTAATTAGGCCAGACGAGAGGGCATCAGGTTCGCTATGCTCTAACAAAAGAGTAAGTCCGACAGAGTCATTCCTCTTCTGATCCTTCATCTGAGTCTCTCTCGCTAAGCTTTTTCTCGTAATCTAGTGCAGCCTGTTGCGCAATTACTGCCATGTCAGTGGCAGTGGCGCCTTCCATTGACCTTCTAACAATTCTTCTGTTAGCATCGCTTGCCCTGGTGTAGGGTTCCCAAACACCTCCGGAGAATGTGTAGTTGCACTTCTTACAGTCCCAAATTCCAGCTGCTTTCCTCCTTACCTTTACATAATGACATTTGGGGCAGGTGTACCATCTTGATTTCTTAGCCATCGCAGAACCTGCTCTGCGCCTAACACTAACGCCATACCTTGGCCCAAACCGGGCTGTGGCTCCAGCTTTCTGAGTCCTTTTTGCCATATTTCCACCTACAATGAATCGATAACTTCCCTGATTTCTTTGGTCCTTTTCCTTGCATTATCCATTATTTCTTGGAATTCATCCGTCGTGAAAATCCCCTTTAGACCCTTCTGAAGTGAGTGCACATTGTCATCGTCTCCCAAAGTTATGTGAATTCTCTCGTCACCGCCCAATTCCTCCCTTGAGTCAGCGTCGTAGACAAAGCGGCCACCAACCTTGTGGTATGAACACATTATTGGGGATTTTGAAACTCCAAGAGGGTAATCATCCCCGACCTCAAACCTTTCAGCAGGAACAGTAGCATTACGAAGGGCTACAATTCCTGCCAGTGCAAATGCATCGAAAAGGTTGCCATCGTCTGATACTGCAAACAAATCCAAAATTACTTGCCATGCCTTCTCACCGGGAATTATGCAAAGAGAGTCAACATCGATACAACCGGACTCCCTGATTCCTCTGTCCACTACTCTACCAAGTTCAATGGATTCGGGGCTCGGCGGTCCAGCCTCCCAGTTCCTACCAGCTACGGGCCTAACCTCGGCCGAGCACATCAATCCGCCTTGGTTTGGCCTATCTGGGTAAGGTTGCATAATTTGGAATTTTACACCTGCTAGAACGATAGTGTCGCCCATTCTTACCCTGGCCGATCCCTCTGCTCGCGGGAGTATTGAGTGTTCAACCTCGAGCAGCCTTCCCTCCCACTGCCCTCTACCATCTATCCTCTCGTCACTATGTGCCAGAACGGATAAGTGGTCTCTCAGCAGGTTGGGAACGATCGGGATACTCATGAGCTGTTCCCCCTTAGTGCGTCGACCATTATTTTGTGGATTTCCTTAGAGGCATCCATATTGTATTGCCAAGCTTGCTTGAATTCGTCTTGTGAAAGATCTCCATCCATTTGGAGGAAAACCAACTCCCCGGTATTGGGGAGGATCCCCATTGGCAGATCTGCTTCGCCGTAGTTGTCCTCCTCTTTGTTTAGGTCGCATACGACTATGTCGTTTATTTTCCCGCTGGCGACGCTGACTACCATTTCTGTCATTGGAATACCGGCATCGGCGAGAGCTACAGAGGCTGCGGTAAGCCCTACGCACCTTGTCCCGGCCTCGGCAGAAACTATCTCTATATTGATCCTTATTTTCGATCTGGGGTAGAGCTCTAACATTACGACGCTTTCTAGGGCATCTTTTGTGACTTTGCTTACTTCCCTGCTCCTTCTGTTGAAACCTGGCCTCATCCTGTCGGTTGTTGAGAACGGCGCCATGTTGTAAGCTACGTCAAGAACTGCTCTGTCCTGCCTCTGAATCTTCCGGGGGTGGGCCTCCATGGGCCCGTAAACGGCTACTATTGCCTCATTTGTCCCCCATGTCATCCTACAGGAACCATCTGCAACAGGCACCACGCCTGTCTCTATTGTGATTGGCCTGATGTCTGCGGGACCCCTGCCATCAACTCTGATTCCATTTTCATCGATCATCTGGACGTCTCCGTATCCTCCCATCAGTTTCCACCTCCCTTAGCTATTGATGATAATTCGTTGAGCTTTCTCCTTACTTCCAGGATTCCATCTAGCTCTCCGTCAATCCACATCCTGCCGTTGTCTGCCACTACTATTCGGCATGCTGTATCCTCTTTCATCCTTCTCAGTGATTCCCCGCCCTTTCCAATTAGCCTTCCGAGCAAGTGAGGGTCTACCTCCTCAATAACTCCAGACCTAATCTTGCGAAGACCCATTCCTTTCATGGTGACGACGCTTGAATGTGTTTCCTCTACTTCTTGGATCCTGCAGATTATTGCATCTCCTATGTCCATGACAGACCTAGTTCCTCCAAAATCGATCTTTCCAGGACCTAAGCTCATTGGCAGGATGGCGTTGAAAGGTGCCCTTAGCTCTACAAACCACAGGTTGTTGGTACAGCCCTCGATGTATCCTATAACTAAGTCTCCCGGCCTTGGGAAGTAAGTAGTGTGTGTTGGCTCTACTGATATTGCTCCGCCACCATCTCTTAGCATTCCTCTCTTAACCGCTTTCAATCTACCACCCGTGGATATGACTCCATGTCCGGGTTCTTTTCCTTCTGAATCTCCTAGGTCCTCCCCAGGAATGACGAGCAAACTTGCTCGCCCATGATTTCGCGACCCTGTCGCTCTCTTACCTTTTGTCATACTATCGGGCCGCGCGACCGGCCCACCATTCATAACCGTTGACGTAGTATATTGGCTAATGATCAGTCCAATTCCTTAACTTCCACGTTCGGGGATCTTGAAGCTACCTTTCCGATGATGTCGTTCTTCATCCCCCCGGGAACCGAAACAACACACACCCAAGAGCCATCCGGGGTCCATTCCTCTTTCTGAATTGAGTGCCTGAGTAGGTTGCTCACTCCCCCGAAGTCCTTACCTTCTACCTTGAAAGCCAATCTGATGGTAATGAACTGTAGCGGTATAACAGGTCTCAATGATGAGACGGCGTCTTCCACTTGGCTCTCTACCGACTTGAACGGATCCACAGAAAAACGTATTTCTTCCAATGCGTTCTCAATCCTTGTTCTAGGGTGAGGTAGTTTTGTTTTGGGGTCTGTGGCCGTCGTGGCTATCTCATTGACTATCTGGAGCTTCTTTTCCCCCACCATCTTCTTCCTTTGAGCAGTGGTCAACTGTATGCTTCCTTCTCTGAGGATTTTCCTAGCACAATCCATTACATCGGTGGTTCCGAAAATGTTCTCCAGAGACTCGCTGGTAGGCCTCTCACCGGATTTCGCGTCGGACCAAACCTCTTCAGTGGCCAGTAATTCCGGAAAAGATACCGAATCTTGATTTTCCTTCCATTTTTCAACAAGATCGGGATCTACCAGGATCTCGTACCTTTTTCCACCTTTTTCTAGCCTAGCTAGCACGGCATCATCCAAGCTGACCATAACAATCCTATAGATAACATAATCATAATGATTTGCGCTTCAACTCTGAGTATAGCTTGTCAGGCAAACTACTCTTGACTCTAATTCTTTGTCCATTTGGGTGTTCAAACTGAATTTCGGAAGCATGCAAGCACAGCCTGTTAACGCTTGCCTTACCGCGACCATATCTAGTGTCTCCAACCACTGGACACCCGATATCACTCATGTGGAGTCTTATCTGGGCCCTCCTCCCTGTGTCGATCTTTATTCTTATTAGGCTATGAATTGGTGCAGACTTTTCCAATCGCCAGTTGGTTATCGCTTCCTTCCCACCTGTTTCCCCCTTCGGCACTAATCTAACCCTCTTGTCTCTGGACTCCTGTATGCGAGAGGTTACAACGCCTGATTCAACAGCAGGCTTCCCGAAAACCACCGCATGGTATATTCTCTCTACGGAACGGTCCTTGAATTGGCTTTGAAGGAAATCTCTGACTTCAGGAGACTTTGCTAGTATCATGCACCCGGATGTTTCCCTGTCTAGACGATGAACAAGATGAGTTCGCTTTGATTGATTTTTTGACACAAAATTCAATACTCGATCGAACATTGTATCCGGTTCTCCCATTGGTGTGGCTACGGAAAGCAGACCTGGGGGCTTGTCGACAACAATCAATTCGTCATCCTCGTACAGAATCCCTGGGTTGGGAGTCTTTTCACCCCTGCGCCCGGGTCGTTCAATTTCTTTTCTAGAAAGAGTCTCCACAAGAGTACCGATCGAAACAGTCTCTTTTGCCCGAGTAGCCTTTTTTCCGTTAACAAGAACGCGTCCGTGATCGATCATGCGGCGTAGGGAGTTTTTCTTGGCTCTAGGGTGAAGTATCGAAAGGATATCGATCAGATACCCGCTTTCCTGTGCTTCAATAATCGGATTACCCACAGATGTGGGAGAGGGTGGCCACAATCAAGTTTGACGGATGACATCGGACCACTAATGTGCAGATGATTAATTGAATAGAATGCGACAATTATCTAGAAGGGGGGGCTAAAAAAGACGGTTCCAAAATATCGTTTCCCAGATAAACCACCATCTTACCCACCAAACTGCAAAGAGCCATATCTGAATATCGACCGCTAGGGGCGTGAGAGTCACAGGGCAGTATGTGTTTATCCCAGAAGAGATGAATTGGGATGAGCACAACGAGCGTGCTCGATCAATGGGCGGTCACCTTGCTTCAATAACGAGCGCTGAGGAAAACGACGAGGTCACTAGAGTCGCTTACGGTAGAAGTGTGTGGATCGGCGGAATGAGGAAAGGCACGGGCAATGGGCCTGGTGCCGAGCACTGGTTATGGGCTGACGGCCGGCCTTGGGCATACACGAACTGGGGCCACGGCGAGCCGAACAACTACGGGGGTGGCGAGAACAGAATACAACTACACGGAGCTCACCGTGGATTGTGGAACGATGTTGGCGTGGGATGGCGTGGGCCTGCGGTGTACATTATACCGGTATCCCTGCCATATAGCGTAGTCGTCGAACGAGCTGGGAGCTCGGAAGTGAACGGTACCTACGTGTTCAAGCCAGGCGAACATGAGAATAGGCACTGGGATACCATCGCTGGCCATTACCAGCACACACAGAATCCTGAGTTATTTATCGCCTTCCAAGACTGCGGAACGGCCCATCAACGCCCGGAGTGGAACAAGTGGATGATCATCTCAAAAATCGGGGTCCTCTATGCTGCGCATACCGGGGGAAAAATCGGTGTTCCACCACGTGAAGGCGGGTGGGAAACCGTGGACTCATGGGGGAATCCGGGCGCCCCAGGTGGCAAGCATCCGGCACCAACGGTCGGACCCGCTGAAAACAAGGATGCGCAAAGAATCGAGCATCCCTCAGAGACCTCATCGCAAGGGAACTTCGAATATATCCCCGTAAGTGAGTACGATGAGGTATGGAACGACAAGGGGTCCGGCGCAAAACAGGACGTCTCTATCTGGAGGGCTCGCGTACCTGCAGGGTGCCATTTGATTGGTATGACTGCCAAGAACGGGCACTCCCGACCAACCTTCTCAACGCTGGTCGTTCGTGCTGGCGGTAGCGATATCGCACCACCGGAACGATTCGAGCTCGTGTGGTGGCAGGAACGCGGTCAACGCCGCTTCTGGTGCTGGCGCCCTATCCCACCATCAGGTTACGCATCGCTTGGCGACGTAGGGACACTCAGCGAAGACCCCCCGTCACGCAGCGATGTTGTCTGCGTTGCCTTGGGCTGCTTGAGCCCGAACACGCAACCTTTGGGTGGACAGATATGGAACGACAGTGGCGGTGGTGCACCGAAGGATGCTGCATTCTTTACACGGCCTGGAAGAACGGGACTCTTCCACTGCAGCGACAATACGCACAGTAAGCCATACGATGAGTTTCACCTTCCTGCGTCAACATCGACAAGTCCCTATGCAACTCAGGAAATTGGTATTATCGAGATCTTGGAAGCAGTAGCTGGTAAACCCGTTCGTTTCAGAATCAACAATCGTCCAAGCAGCAACGATGCTTGGGTGGGCATCTATCCGAAGGATACAAGGGACCAGGATCACGGAGAGCAGAACAAGCGATGGAAATGGCTCCGGGAAATCGATGTGAACAACGCATCGTTCCCCAAGCAAGCCGAGGGTAGTTGGAGCATACGTGTTTTCTCCAACGGGGGGTACACGCTGCATCAACGGAAAGATTTCCAAGTCAAGGCTCGGCATGTTGGGACTCAACCGATTGATGTGGCGGCTGCAAAATCAAAGAGGAGCAATGTAAAGATCGCAATGGTGGTTGGCATTTGCTTGCTCATTCCTGGTTTAGGGCTTTTTATTGGAGGTCATGGCCCACCGGGTGAGGAGCAACTCGGAATGATAATTCCGGGCGCGATTCTGTTGGGTGTCGGCGGATTTTTGACAGTTGTCGCTTCGTTTTTCGCCCTTTCTTTACGGTCCGAATCTTATGCCGAATCCAACCCCACTCCTGATCGCAATGACCCCAAGGCTCCAGCCATCGAGGTACTGGACGCCATAAAAGGCAAGCCAATACGATTCAGAATCAACGACCACCCCGGTAGCAGCTCCGCCTGGGTGGGGATATACCCGTCTAGCACCCCAGACGATGATTACGGAGAGGAAGGTGACCGATGGAACTGGCTGAATAAGATAGATGTGAGCAATGCGGCATTCCCCGAGAAATCGGAGGGAAGATGGAGTATACGCGTATTCGCAGATCGAGGATTCACCACACATAGGCGATTGGACTTTGATATCATACCAAAGAAGGAGAGATGGTGGGAGGATTGATGATCGAATTACCCCTAACACCTTACTGAAAATGGCATCAATTAGAGTAGAATGTATTTGCACAAACCCCGAAAGACTATGTCGCCCGCTTCAATGCACTGAGGGCAGTATTGACATGTATGGCGGTTCCCAAGGATAAAGCATCTTCATCAACCTTGAACTTGGGGTGATGCACCCCATATGCCTCTGCCTCTGGATTGCCGACGCCGATAAATGAAAAGCACCCGGGTATCACTTGGGTGTAGTAGGAAAAATCTTCACCCCCCATTATTGGCCCCATTTCCGCAACCATCCCGTGTCCGAGGATTTCTTCTGCTGCAGATTTGCTCAACTGCCAACATTCTGCATCATTTACAGTAGGGGGGAAATCATTTCCCGGAAAGGTCACCTCAGCTTCGCATCGATTCGCCGAAGATATTGATTCTGCTACCTCTTTGACTCGATTCTGTAATTGAGTAATGCCCTCGCTGGTTAGTGATCTTATTGTTCCTTGTAATTCCATTGTAGAAGGGATTACGTTCGTTGCAGTACCTGCCTTTGCCATGGTGATACTGATTACACCAGATTCCAAGGGATCTATTTCACGAGAGATGAGGGTTTGAAGTTCGACCACTATCTTCGACGCAGTAACCACCGGATCTATAGTAAGATGAGGCATGGCTGCGTGGCCTCCATCTCCCTTGACTAAAATCTTGATTGATGATGTCGCTGCTAATAGCGTGCCTTCCGTGGATGCTAGGGATCCCACGGGTAATTTGTCGGTGACGTGCAACCCGAAAATTTGACTCACCTCGGGATCTTCCAAAACCCCCTGTTCTCTCATCATTTTCCCCCCCGCGCCCCCTTCTTCTGCAGGTTGAAAGATTAGTTTGATTGAGCCATCTATTGACTGTTCATTGTGTTTCAGGACCTTCGCTGCTCCCAGAAGCATTGCAGTGTGGCAATCATGACCGCAGGCATGCATTTTACCATCAATTTCACTTCTAAAATCTACATCTGCTTCTTCATGGATCGGTAAAGCGTCCATATCTGCCCTCAATGCGATACATGGGCCGGTGCCATTTCCAATGAGCCCAACAACACCTGTTATCGCTATGTCTTTCTCATACGGGATATCTAACTCTTTCAAAGTGTTTTGAACGAGCCTGCTTGTTTCGAACTCCTCGTACATCAATTCAGGATGCCGATGGATATCCCTCCTTTTTTCTACTATCCATTCATGAATATCTTTAGATTGCGAAAGTATCTCGCTGATTTGCATAGACCATTTGATGATGTGCTAATATTAGAATTCTACCGGTATCATTCCATCCAGTGAATAAGACTTAGCATTCAATCTGTGCTAGAGAGCACCAACTAGGAGAATATGCCCTATCAAGAGCTACCCTTGCACTACTGCGGAGGATTCCTTTGAAAATTCACTCAGAAAGTTCCACATGAGCTCATAAGTCGGCTCACCATCGACTTCAGCCGGCCAGTTATGATCCCAGATCTGAAGACCGTAGTGCTCGATTACAACACCATCTACGCAATCATTGTGGGTAATATGTTCCTCTGTGAGGCTTGTCTCGACTGCAATCGCTTGGCAAGAGGACTTAGCAGCCCAGTAATCGATTAGGTTTGGGACCTCACTCATAGTACCCACTCCCTCGTGCTCCCCCTCCTTCCAGTCCCAGTCTTGGTGGTAGTAGATGATGTAGTCTAGCTTACCATGAATGTGCATTATAGCGATCCCGCTTGTCAGATCACAAGACTCTGGACTTACTGGCATCGTACCCGCAAAAGACGCTGTGGCTGCAAATCTGTGATTTAGTTGGCAGGCTATCTCGTAGGTGAACATTGCACCAAGAGAATACCCGATGGCGTACAGTTTATTTTGGTTTATACAGTAGGATTTCGATAACTCATCTACAATACTCTCTGCAAAATTATTGTCTTCCAGCGAGGTTGCTGCAGTGTTTAGGAACCATTCGCCCTCTGCTGCGGTCCTATCTTGCTCAGCAATGGCGTATGCCATGATGAATTTCTCCTGTTCACCCAATTGGTCGAACTGCTCCTGTTGCGCGAAATCCTCTTGCGAATCGGTACCTCCGTGGAATGCGATGACAAGTGGCAAGCTAGTTCCTGGATCGGAGCTGGGGACAGAAAGCCTGAAATCCCGTTCCACACCATCGACCTCGATAGAAGATAGGGACTGAGTTGAAGGGATTGAGGGAGTCATACATGGGTCTTCCGATATCGGCAGAACCGCTGTGTCTTCGGCACGTTCCTCTATCACCCCAATGCAACCACTAATCCAGGATGAGGTGAAAAGGAGAACAATGAGGATTCTATTATCCATTAATGTGTACACATTATTTTTACTGATAAACCCTTATTCCGGAATATCATAGATTCCAATCTATGTTTTTTATGATACTGACTAACTTAAATCAAAAATCCCTTCTAACGAAATTATGCAAGAAAACCAAATTGGATCAAGAAACAAGGATGAGCCATTATATCGAGATATTGAGGCAAAATCAATCAATGGATTTCTAGGCATTGGAATACACTTAACTGCTCGAGGGCCAACTCAACCATTCCAACAG
>CACGIM010000017.1 GCA_902573115.1 uncultured Candidatus Poseidoniales archaeon | reverse complement strand
CTTTGGGAATTTTGCCGATAGCCTCGCAAATCCAGTCTTTCCATCTTGTAGAAACGGGGGATCAGACTTCCGCGATCTCGTTCCCTCTGGGAAAATTCCAAGGCAACCACCGTTCTCAATTACATCAACGGCTCTGGATAATGCGTCTTTACCACCCGTGTCCCTGAACGTCTCGATTTGACCCGTAGAGATCATCACAAATCTATGTGGTTGTTTCTGAAAATGGCCTTCCTTAGCCATGAAATGTATGGGCCTCTGTGCAGCTAAAATTTTAATGAATGGATCTAGGTTTGATAGATGGTTGCCACAAAAAATGACCGGCCCCTCCCTTGGTACTTTGTGAGCTCCATTGATGTGAACGTTTGTGACTGACCTCAATAGGCTAGGTACCAACTTTTCAAGGAACCTGTAAATTAGTGGAGTTCTGAAACCCCTACCAGTTCCTTCAAGATTAAGTGACGAAGAAATCTTTGTTAGGGACTCATCTGACAATGACATACCCACACGCACACATTATTCTGTTTCATACTTTTCAGTTGAAAAGTTGAATACCTGACATTCTGACCAATCGGCATGAGGGGTAAGATTAGTGCTGCGGCACTGACTCTTGTATTCATCTTCCCTCTATTCGCTCCTACAGTAATTGCCGAATGGGAAACAGATACTTGGGTTTCCAACGTAATTGGCCCCGAGAGGTTAGAGAAAGGTGATGAATTTGGCTGCCATGGATACGAAGGTGTGGACACTTTGGAAGAAAATTGGGTGATTCAAGCCTGCAGAGATTATCTCCTTGGCCTTACAAACTCCACTAGGTGGGGAAAAGAACCCATATCGTTTGGAATCAAATCTAATTCCATCGATACTACGACTGTTAATCAGCTAATTGAATCGGGCTTCTTGATTGTAGGGGATTCATTGGATACCGAGGTCGAAGGACTGATATCCATTTCGAGGAATGGCGGAAGTCTGGAAAAAGGTGTGGCGGATATTGGCATTCTTGAATCTGCGGATGAAGACTCACTAATCTCAGTCTATTGGAGGGCAAGGGTCGGAGATTTGAGAGTGAGGGATGACCCCGACGTCATATCATGGTTAGAGAGGCAACAAGTCTGGTTCACTACATGGGGGGAGTGGCATTTACACTCTATAGCGAGCGAGGCTACATCTGTTCAATCTGATGGCTCTTCACTGATTTCTTCATCTGTTCAATCCTATCAAGATATGCCATCGTGGGAAGTACCCGGCACCACTAGATTGGTATTCGATAACAACGTAATATCTGTCAGAAATTCTGATGGCCAGGAACTGAACATGATATCGCCCGACTCAAGAAAACTCGAGGTTGGTTGGAGGCCTATAGAAGGTGGAATCTTACTATCTCAAGCTCCTGGTACCAATATCACAATAGAGCTAGATGGTGAGACTACGGAATTCAGCACTACTCCGATGGCCACGTTTAATGGATTACACCATGCAGTTACTATCGTAGGTCATCAGACGACCAACCTATTTAGATGGACACAGGACTTTTCTGACTCAGAACTAGTTTTCACTTGGCTAATCGAAAGGCCAGTAGCTGAACCCATTAGTTGGATAATGCCTATTGTAGCTATATCGATATTAATAGCTGCTCCCGCCTCTATATATTATCTCGTAAACAAAGACAGCGATATCATTTCTAATGATTATCAGGAGTAAAGTTGGGTCCGTCTACCACTATTCCATAGTCAGTCATTCTGTTTAAAATTCTTGAGATTGCCTCCGTAGAAAGAATCTCCGGGGGGTGAACTCCAATTGGAATCATTTGAGGATCAACTATCCATTCTTCCACACAACAAACTGTTACTAGCCCAGTACACCTAGCCATTGAGTGCCCGTCATCACCACCGTGGTCCTCTACAGTCCAGGTCATTCTGGTTCCATCCATTCCTTCTGCAATTATCTCCATCCAAGTAAACTCCGGCGTTTGATTATCGTACTCCCATTCCTTGGTAAGCGAAATAATATCAATTGCCCCAGAATCTCTCTCGTCAATGTATTTCTGAATGTGTCCTGGCCAACGAACGGTGTATTCGGACATGTGGACGGATGGAATCGACTCTAGTACACTTCTTAGGCCATCGGTTAGGAACGCTTCCATCTCTCCTTTATTCGGGACTAGAATATTGTGGCGTTCGGACAGAGCAGGCAAAACGACAACCTGTGAATCTCTGACCACCCTCGCCGGCCTAGTATATTCCGCGATAACATCCACCGGAGAAAATGGTGCCATGTAATTCCATCCGGGAGTCGGTTGAGCAGGGTTTCCCCCAACACGCACCTCTCCAATTTTTAATGTCCCCAACAACCTATGTGCCTGTGACAAGAGCATATTGGATAACCCAGGGGCAATTCCCGTATCCCAAATTATTGATGATCCATTTTCAAGTGCCGCCCTGTGAAAATTATCAGGTGTGTGCTCACTGAAGCTAAGGTCAACCGTCTTCCAGGGAAGATTGGCTAGACTCGATGTGCTTCTATGGCCTATGTCACCAGGTAGCATATTTACTACGATATCCCTATCAGTATCAAAAACAATATTTTTTTCTGACTTCAATATTTGAATTAAAACCTCAACAGGGTTATCTTTTTCATTTAAATTGTGGATTTTTATGCCCGGGTGGTTAGAAATTTTATGTGGTGCGGGATCAAATGCGTGTACTTCGTGTCCTGATTGGGCCAACTTCTTAGCCACATAAGATCCAACAAGTCCGACTCCAAGGCAGAAGATTCTTGCCACATTCTTCGAAGTTTGGGACTACTTAATGCCAGTGTCGGTAATGTGCTTCAAGGCCAAATTCAATCGATGGTTTGATTGGGGGCGGTAATGGCGGCAAAACATGGGAAATGACAAAAGGATCGACCCATGGTCTTCTGACCAGTCAACAGACTACGCAAGAATTGTTGACCAATTTGGGCTCTCCCCAGTAATATCATCTAAACTTCCTAATCCCGGGATGCTACATAGAAGGGGAATTGTATTCGCTCACAGGGATTTAGATGTCGTTGTCGGTTGCATGAATAATTCAGATCCCTTTGGAGTTCTTACGGGGTTAATGCCCAGTGGACGAATGCATCTAGGGCACAGTATGGTCATTGAACAGGTTAGGTGGTTCCAGGAACAAGGGGGAGACATAACAGTCACAGTAGCCGATCTAGAGGCCCTTGCTACTAGAGGAACTAGCCTATCTAAAGGGAGAGAAACTGCAATAAACGAGTATATCCACAATTACGCAGCTCTAGGTCTAAACCCAGACTCTACAAACGTATATTTCCAAAGCACTCGATCTCCAGTTCAAAGACTTGGGTTCACGCTAGGAAGGAGAACTAACCTATCAGAATTTGAGTCAATCTATGGCTTCACCGGTGAAACCAACTTAGCTCACGTTCAAGCCCCATTAGTCCAGGTTGGGGACATAATTCACCCTCAGTTAGAGGAATATGGTGGTCTGCGACCCATTGTGGTTCCCGTTGGAGTAGATCAGGATCCGCATTTGAGGCTCACTCGAGATATTGCTCAAAAGACAAACTGGTTTAACGTAAAGCCCCGTAAATCGGGTGGAATAACAGTATCTCTCTCAATACAGGAAGACAATTTGGATCAAATGGGAGTTTCTTCCAACGGAAGAGTGGATATGGCCACTCGGAATTCTGTAATCGAGCAAATCGTTAATGAAATCTCCAGTCTTGGTTTTTCCGATATTATTACCAACCCTAAGCACGGAACTATTGAAATTCCCGCTGCGACATCTGTAGATAAGCAAAATATCAGGATGAAGATGCTAAGGCTAGAAAGACAATTTGGAGGCATGGGTCTCTTACCGCCATCCTCAACATACCACAGGTTCGCCGTGGGGATGACTGGCGATAAGATGTCATCGTCCAAACCTGAGACTACTATATTCATGGATGATTCGATAGATCAAATGTCAAAGAAGGTAAAACGCGCTATAAGCGGGGGCCAACCAACTGTGGAAGAACACAGAAGACTAGGGGGCGTTGTGTCCAAAGACGTCGCATTCCAATACCTACAATTCTTCTTCGAAAGAGATGACAAGGCTATAGAAGAGGTAAGGTCAGAATATGAGAGTGGTAGAATGTTGGCTGGCGAGGTAAAGCAAATATGCATAGACAGAGCGACAGAGTGGCTACAGGACCTTGATGAAAAGAGGCACCAATGGAGTGATAGACTTACAGAGTTCTTAGCTGCAGATTCAACTTAAAGCTCGAATATTGGTAAATCTGGACCTATTTCTAACTGGGATTTTTCTTCCTTGGTAAGGTGTCTAGATGAAACAGATTCATGTATTATCTGACTACTTCCTCGTGGGTCTAATAATTCTAGCACCAAATCAGAGCCGCCGACTTTCGCTTTGGAGAGCTCTTGTAATATGATTTTCGCCTCGCTTAATGACTCATTATCTTCCAGTGACCAAATCATTGACTCGACGACCTTTTCAAATCGAGCGATTATTCCCTCAATATTTGTTATGTAACCGCTCGAGTTTCCTCCTGGATTCACCTCAAGTCCTAATTCTCGTATTCTAACTGTACAAGATGAGGATCTAATTACTCTGGCCGACCCTACATCAGAAGACTCCAGACACAGAGACCAGTATCCATGCTTATCGCCCTCCGTTGGTATAAAGTCAGTATGTTTCCAACCACACGTTTCACAGAGCACTGTTATCTGTGTATGTTCTCCGAAATATGGTATCTCAGAGGATAGTGATAACATAGAAAGTCCATGATCGCTACCACATTGGGCACAAGGAACATCTACCCTACTCTCCATTGCATCACTTCATCTTCACGCCTTCAAAGGTCGGGGGTAGAAGAAGAAGCCTAGCAGATCCCAATCTGACTAATTGGCCGCTAAGGTCTCCCTCGACAAAGTCCTGAATCTTACCTACTGCCAATCCAAGCTCCATATCCCTAGACATAAGTCCAGTCATCTCGATAATAACTATGTCACCGTTTGATACCCAATTCATCAATTGAGAAATTCCGGTGACGTCCTCTAATGTCGCCCGGTGAACTATTACGTCTGATTTTGTCCTGGGTATTGGTGCATCTGGAAATCTCATGCCAAGATCGTGATAGGACTCCCCCGGTTCGATAGAATTGAGGGTTGAGTCTGAAATGCTAGGCATTTCAACCCATTTCGGGCCTTCGTCTTTCACTTTCATATACATACGAAATGTTCTATACCCTTGATATCTTCTACACTTAGAATATTTTGAAGGGCGTTCTTTGATCTACGAACGCAACCCCAATCCCCGTCGCATTGATAAAGGGTCGATTTCGAGTGGCAATTACTCGGCCCATCCGCCGGTGATCATTATGGATGCCACGACTAACGCAATTAAGACTGGAACAAGCACAGTAGGAATTACCTACAAAGGCGGTGTTGTAGTAGGTGCAGATCATAGAGCCACCATGGGTCATTTCATCGCTAACAAGTCCGTACAAAAGTTATTCAGGATATCTGATAACATTGCATTGACGACCGCCGGCCTTGTAGGTCACGCCCAATCACTTTCAAGGACACTTGCAGCCGAGTTGAAGTTGTTCCAGCTAAAGAGGGACCAACCTATGACAGTAAGGGGTGCAGCGACACTAACTGCAAACATCCTCGTAGGAAGGCCCCATTACGTGCAACTACTAATTGTAGGTGTAGATAGCTCTGGGCCCAGCGTTTACAGCATCGATTCTGCCGGTGGTTCGATACCTGACGTTTACTGCGCAACCGGTTCAGGTAGCCCCTTTATGTATGGAGTTCTAGAAGATCAGTTTGATACTGATATGTCAAAAGAGGAAGCACTAGGATTAGCTGCAAAATCACTTCTAGCTTCAGCCCAAAGAGACGCTGCGAGCGGCAATGGTATGGATCTAGCATACATAACAGAAGAAACAGGATTCACCCAACTTACAGAGGAAGAAACGAACAACCTCCTTTCAACACTGTGAACACACTCCCGGCCATCTGGCTAAAATGCCAACCGCGGAAATGAGGTGTTTTGAAAATGAGATTAACACTACCAGAGATAAAAAAGAAGGTATCTAAAATCATTCCTGATTCGATTGAATATGAGGTCTCTCTAGAAGCTGGATCCATTTCCATCATCACAAAACAACCTAGCGAATTCTCAGGTGGTGGTGAAAACCTAACAGTAAAAATTGCTAAATCAATCAAGAGGAGGATAGTAGTAAGGCCACACAGCGACATACTATCTACAGAGACAGAAGTGCATGATGCTGTCAACCGCCTAATACCTCCAGATGCTGAAGTCCGAAATGTTTGGCTTGATCCTGCTCTGAGTGAGATAATACTGGAATGTGATGACCCAGCTGCTGCAGTAGGACCAAAGGGCGCGAATATTCATGCTCTACGAGATGAGGTCGGCTGGCTCGTTAAAGTAGAACGAGCTCCTGCAAGAGAAAGCAGAACACAACACGACATCAGGCGCTACAGGAAGGAGAATGCGGAAGAGAGAAGCGCTTTGCTAAGAAAATTCGGTACTCGGATATATCGTCAACAAAGGCCGGGGGAGCCTTGGGTAAGAGTCACCGCATTGGGATCGTACAGGGAAGTTGGGAGAGCTATGCATCTTGTTACCACGAACGAATCAAAGGTTTTGGTAGACGTTGGAGCTAAACCGACAAACAATATCAACGAAGTTCAACCGTTCTTCGCCGCCCCCGAACTCCTACCACTCGATAACTTAGATGCAGTGATAATTACTCATGCCCACGTTGATCATATTGGTATGCTACCAGTTCTTTTCAGATACGGATACCGAGGGCCTGTCTACTGCACACCTCCAACCAGAGATCTAATGACCCTTCTACAGATTGATTACATCAAAGTCTCTCAAGCCGAGGGCAACGAACCACCTTACTCAAAAGCGGACATACAGGAATGCATCAAACATGTCGTTGACGTCAATTGGGGCGATAAAACAGACATAGCACCTGATGTGAAGATGACGATGGAGAATGCGGGCCACATTTTGGGTTCTTCAAGTGTCTACATGCAGATAGGTGAAGGAAAGTCAGAACACAAGCTTCTCTTCTCAGGCGACATAAAGTACGAAAAATCATGGTTATTTGATGCGGCCACAGTCCGTTTCCCGAAGGTAGATACCTTAGTGATAGAATCAACCTATGGCGGGCCCCAGAACATTCAACCCACAAGGCAACAAGCTAGCCAAGAGCTTCAGGACCTAGTGACTGACGCCCTCAATAGGAAGGGCAAAATTTTCTGTCCTGTATTTGCCGTTGGCAGGTCACAAGAGGTCATGCTTGCAATAGATGAGCTATTCAAATCCGGCAGAGTTCCTCCCGTTACTGTGTGGCTCGATGGAATGATTAGTGAGGCAACCGCGATCCATTCCAGCCACCCTAATTTCCTAAACAGAGATCTCAAAAAGAGAATGCTCAAGGGGGGAGATCAGAATCCGTTCAATTCGAAATGGTTCAAACAAGTGGACTCAAGGGATCTTCGCGAATCGATTCTATTGGACCCGAGTCCTTGTATTGTGTTAGCTACAAGCGGTATGATGACTGGGGGGGCGATAATAGAATACCTGAAGTACTGGGCTCCTGAACCTGTGAACACACTTTGTTTTGTGGGCTATCAAGCGTCTGGAACTCTTGGAAGAAGGCTACAGGAGGGGCATTCCCATGTGCCATTAATGGATAAGGGGCAGACGCTAATGCTCGACGTAAATTGCAACATGGTGATCATTGATGGCTTTAGTGGTCATTCAGACAGGAATCAATTGGTAGATTATGTTGCTGCACTAAATCCTACCCCTAGGAAAATTATTTGCCACCACGGGGACCCACAAACTTGTAATCAGTTCAGAATGGGGTTGAGAGAGAAATTCAAAGTCCAAACCTATGCCCCTGCCAACCTTGAGACGCTTAGGCTATCTTGAAGGACTATCAATATAGGTAGCCTTCATGGACAATCCCTGGCACCTCAGGCTGTGCTCTTGTGGTAGATACTTTGGTAGAAAAATGGGACAAAACACCAATTGTCCTATGTGCGATTCAACCAGAAGCAAGAAGGCCAAGGAATATTCAGACCCGATCTCACTGGCAAAAGCAGTTTCAAAAGCAAATCTGCCGGAAGCAATATCCAAAGAATTAATGGCGAGAGAAACAAAGAAATTCCATAGAAAGAAAGAGAATTTGGATGGCGGAAAGCACAATTTGTTTATTTCCGCAATGAAAAGATCAACAGACCAAGATGGGACATTAACTATGGATTCCTTAGTAAGAGAGCTTAGATCGTCTGGCTCTGACGATGTTTCAGCTGAACTACTCATAGGTCAAGGAGAATTGGAAGGGAAGTTAATCAAAACCGGTCGGCAATCTTGGAAATGGCTCTAGCAAAGTTCTTGATACCAACACCGTGGGTTTTTGTTTGGGGCCTGTGGGTTAGTCTGGTCTATGCTTGTTGGTTTGGGACCAATAGACCCTGGTTCAAATCCAGGCAGGCCCACCAAGATTTGTACAGAAGAGATGGCTCGTCGAAGGCGTATCCTCTCCAACCATGGTACCAATCTTTCAAGACTGCAACCCCCTCTGGCTAATCATGTCTGATGGAATTTCGCTGATGAATGTCATTGGCACATTGGTTTTAGCATTTGCAGCGATCTTTGTTTGGGAGGTCATCATATGGGGAGATGAACTAAACCCAACCGCATGGATTGGAGCTACCGCGATTGCCGCTGCTTTAGTGTACTTGGGGAGACTGTCTGAATTCGGCGACTCTAATAACTGACAATCTTAGAGGCATATTATGGACATCAGGCCGATATTGAATTGGGGAAGGATAGTAATAATCATCCTGTTAATTGGCCTCGTGGCCTATACTAGAACATCCATGCTAAGGTAAGGCAATCAGGAAAGGTAATATCCCATTTCACCGGAGTAATGATATGGGCAATCGCCGTTTTCAATCGGGCTCCATAGGTATTGGAGCGATGATTGTGTTCATCGCATTGATTTTAGTTGCGGCAGTAGCCTCTACGATAGTAATTTCAACAGTTGAGAAACTGAATCAATCGTCAGAGAGTACATCGGATGATGTGAAGAACCAACTTTCTACTAAAATGGAAATTGAGAGCCTCATACTCACACAACCATCATGCAGTGCAGAATTATTCCAAGATGCCGGATTCGGTGGTGCATGGTCCACGGTCTTCACAACTGGTGATTATGACAATGATGCTTTCCTTGCTGCAGGTGCTGTCGATAACGACGCCTCATCAATAATCGTAGAAGAGGGTTGCAGAATCATCATGTACGAAGGAAACAATTTCGACGGAGCCTGGGAGGCTCATCTAGACGCAGGAAACCAAAACCTGCCCCAAATTGAAGCTGCAGGCGGAGCCAATGACCAAGTGTCTTCCATCAAAGTAAGAGGATTCGGAGTGATGGCTATTATGAAGCCTGGATCCGGATCTGGGGATATAATGGTTGAAGATATTACATGGTCAATATCATGCAGAAATGGTACAAAAGTAGACTTCGACTCAGAAAACATAGTTGAATCCGGCTCAAGGATGTTGGATGGTATGAACACTGAAGGAATAGATGCCGACTTTATGTCCGGGGAATTCATTTCTTATGGCGATTATATTCGTGTTCCAATGATTTGGATGAATTGCGCACCTGAGCTTGGGGATAGATTGGAACTATACGTCCACGTCCAAAACGGTGACTCTCTGATGAAGCTAATTAACGTTCAACATTTAGACAGAGGGAAAGATTTCCTATTTGACCCTTAAAGAATAGTTTTTAATCGCCTCTATGTCAAATATTGATACTGCAATATCTAGTGCCTGATCCGGTGTGAACCAACATACTTCCTCAATTTCGTCTTCTTTTGGCGTTATCTCTTGCCCATCCAAGTCAGTTTCGCAAGTATAAGTGAAAGAAACCCAATTTATGCCCTGTTCGTTGAAAATTGCCGTTTGAACATACGCGTGGTCATCCCCCTGAATAACTGTGCCAAGCTCCCCGAGTGGGTCCGGGATGTCAATATCAACTCCAACTTCTTCAAATGCTTCTCTCTTCGCTGCCTCCCTGGGGTGTTCTGAATAATCGACAAAACCACCAGGCAATGTCCAACATCCGGTGAAGAAACCTCTGGACACCTTAGCCATCAGAATTTCTTCTTTTGAATTAGAGATTATCACCTTGCTGACTACTCTATGCAATGTGGTATAAACGGATTCTCTTGTCACCGGATCTACGCAACTATCGCTTATCACCCAGTCTTTCCATGCCCAACTTTCAGGCCATGGAATCAATGGTGTGCCATAGGTGATCACATGTTCCTTATCCGATAGGTTAATTCTGTTCACCCTCTTTACTTCCCATTTAATTCCCATTGAACGTACTTCTTCTGGACTTGGTAGCCTAATAATGGAGCCATTTGGCCCTGATTCCCTGCCCCTAACTGGTATTTGCGGCCCGTTCCCGGAATTATCAACGAGTAGAATTTTTCCATCATGCTCTAGATGAAGATGTTCAGTAGGCACGACACCTCGACTCCATCTCATTAACAGTGTTAGTCTAATAACCCAAAATTGAGCTTAATTGCTCCTTATAGAATGCTCCGGACTGTTGAAGACTCTCCAACTCTGAATCCTCCAACTCCAGCTCAAGAATCCTATCAACACCATTGCTGTCGAGCACTACTGGAACTCCAATGTATATGTCTTCCATCCCATATTGACCAGTTAGGTAAGCACTACAAGGGAGTACCCTCCTTCTGCCATCTAAGATCGATTCTGCCATAATTGCTGCAGCACTCCCTGGAGCATAAAATGCACTGCCCCTCTCCAGTAATTTCACAATCTCTCCTCCGCCTCCAGCCGTTCTTTCGCAAATGGATTTTATTTCCTCTTCGGGAAGAAGTTGCCTGACTGGGATTCCGTTGACTGTTGTGTAATTTGGTAAGGGCACCATAGTATCCCCATGGCCTCCGAGAACCATAGCCTGAACGTCTTCATTGCTGCAACCGACGGCTTCTGCGATAAAATGCGTCATTCTAGCACTATCGAGTATGCCAGCCTGACCGACTATGCGCCCATGATGGAAACCGGTGATCTTCTGCATATGATAGGTCATCAAATCTAATGGATTCGTGACCATAACGACTACAGAATCGGGCGCATGCTCCTTGATTCCATTACCTACCTGCGTTATGATATCTGCATTTTTACCGATTAAGTCCTCCCTTGTCATTCCGGGTTGTCTGGGAAAACCAGATGTGACTACAACGACATCTGATTCAGCTATGTCAGCATAGTCTTTGGTACCAGTGACACGCCCATCATAGTTGAGGACTCTGCCCCCTTGGCTCATATCCAGAGCCTTACCCTTAGCAAACCCCTCAAATATGTCTAGGAGTACTACCTCCCCCACCTTCCTTTCGGCAAGGACAAAGGCGCATGTAGCCCCTACGTTCCCTGCACCGATTACTGCAACCTTCCTAGCCCCATTCACCATGTCATACGCAACACATACCCGTCTTAGCACTTTGTGGGCGTCTACATCCGACGGAGGAAATATATGGCCTACTCTCTACGGACTATAGATGGGTGAAGCAAAAAAAGCAATTTTACCGTTGTTATTAGTATCGTTCATACCAACGATATCGATTTTGTTCACCTTGGGATATAATCACGATCAATTAATTTCTCAGTCCTTTTTCATAGCCTGCAAGATTTGGATTTTTTTGGTTCCAGCATACTGGTACCTCATAGTGGAAGGAAATACTCCAACACAATCATTGCCTCAAAGAGACGGCATAATCATGGCAGTAATCACTGGTATCTTAATGTCAATAATCATCCTTGTGACATGGTTCTTATTCGAGGATACCATAAATACAGAATCAATTATTATTGAATTGGAATCTACAGGGCTGACCAATACGAAAATATATCTTGCAGGAATGATATACTGGATATTCCTCAATAGTCTTCTCGAGGAATATGTGTTCAGATGGTTTGTGACTACCAAAGGGATAGAGCTCCTTGGAAGCGAAATGCGCGGAATTGCACTTTCAGCCTTGCTATTCACCCTACATCATACAATAGCCCTACACCTCTATGGCTTTGTTTGGTGGCAAACATTAATCGCAAGTTTCGGTCTAATCTCTGCAGCAGCAATTTGGTCCTGGCTTTATCTAAAATACAGATCTATCCTGGTATGCTGGCTATCTCACGCAATATGCGACGTTGTTGTTTTCGGTTTGGGATATTTCATAATTTTCACATGAATGAATTGAAGCCGACGGGCCGACGGTTTCAATAATGTCATTCATTTGGATTAATCGTTCGTAAATGTTGGAGTGAAAAATTGTGCGAATCGGTGTGCTCAAAGAACCAGCTAATGAGAACAGAGTTTCCTTAGTTCCAGAATCTGTCAAGAAACTCCTAAAAATTGGATTTAAGGTTGTCATTGAAACAGATGCGGGAAGAAATTCCCACAATATCGACAATGATTATACTAATGCAGGGGCATCTGTTTCTACGAGATCGGAAGCGATGTCGTGTGAAATAGTAATTTGCATTACTCCACCAGATATCACGAAAATGGATGCTGGACAAATACTAGTATGCGTAGCAGACCCATTCAGAAATCATGACAATGTTAGAGTTGCGGCTTCAAGGGGAGTTTCCCTTATGAGTATGGACATGATTCCCAGAAGACTTTCACGGGCTCAAGCTATGGATGTTAATTCTAGCCAAGATAATCTCGCCGGATACAAAGCAGTCCTAATTGGATCCGCCCATGTCCCAAGAGGAATTCCCATGATGACCACTAGTGCCGGAACCGTTCGGCCGTGTAAGTTTGTAATTATGGGGTCCGGAGTTGCCGGCCTTCAGGCCATTGCAACAGCAAAGAGACTGGGTGCGATTGTTTACGCTTCAGACGTAAGAAAATCTGCTGCCGAGCAAATCGAATCTGTTGGTGGCAGGTTCATTGAGGTAGATGGTATGGATGATTTTGAGGATGAATCCGGTTATGCAAAACCACTCACTCCGGAATTTATACAAAAAGTCAATCATACTGTTTGTGAGGTTGCTTCGGACGCTGACGTTGTGGTGACAACGGCTAGGATCTTCGGAAGACCAGCACCAATCACTGTCCCTGCCAACGCAATTGCCAGCTTTAAGGCAGGATCTGTTGTAGTGGATATGAATGCCGACGTAGGCGGAAACTGTGAGCTAACTAGGCCCGGTGAGGTCTACACTACAGATAATGGCGTGACGATAGTTGGTACTAAGAATCTCCCAGGAGAGCTTGCTTATACTGCTAGCATGCTATATTCCAATAATATGACCACATTCGTTTCTACACTAGTACGAGATGGTGAGCTATTTACGGACCTAGATGACGAAGTGTTGGTTGGCGCTTCCGAGGGCAGCGAATTCTATGTTTCCGGCATGGGGGGGGTTTTATTATGCCACGATGGTAAAATTCATGATAAGCAAACCCGACTGATGGAGGTCATTAAATGACACTAACTATGGCTGCATTAGTAGCTAGCATAACTGTATTTGTATTAGCAATATTTCTAGGGTTCGAATTAATCAGTAAGGTGCCACCAACACTCCACACACCTCTAATGTCTGGTGCAAATGCAATATCTGGAATCACAATTGTAGGAGCATTGATCCTTTCCAACAGCGAATTCAATAACGGCGATCCAGGAATTGCAGCTTGGCTTGCATTTCTAGCGTTAGTTATGGCCACAATCAACGTAGTTGGAGGATTCATGGTTACGAACAGAATGCTTGAGATGATCGCTGGGAAAAAGAGGAAGTGATGTCATGGTCGATTCTGTAATATGGGATATAGGCTATCTTGTATCCGCAGCGCTGTTCATACTCGGTATAAAGAGGCTATCAAGCCCCAAGACGGCCCCGCAAGGAAATCGTCTCGGAGCATACGGTATGTCCCTAGCTGTGGCGGTCACCATGGCTAAACTGTACAATGAAGGAATTATAGGTCTAGAGCTAATTATTGGTGGACTTGCAATCGGTTCAATCATTGGAATTTTGATGGCGACGAGAGTTGAAATGACGGGAATGCCAGAATTGGTGGCCCTTTTCAACGGTTTTGGAGGGGGTGCATCAGCACTCGTTGCTCTATCTGAAGTTCTCAATCGAATAGAGACCAATGAAATCCCGTTAGAAGGCACTGTCGAGCTATATGCTACATGGGTAGCAATTGGGCTTTCCGGTCTGGTTGGATGGCTAACACTTACTGGAAGCCTAATGGCTATGGGCAAACTGAGGGGAGGATTCTACATCCCGTTTACAAAAAAGGACGATAGGGGGAGGAGTAAATGGGTGAGCTTTCCGACTTGGGGGCCACCTTGGCTCAACGTGGTCAAGTCTATTCTACTATTAGCAGGTTTTTCGTTAATTTGGCTTAGTATCAACGACCCTACTAACAAGGACCTCGTATACGCTCTTGTTGCAACCTCTTCGTTACTCGGGGTATTGTTCGTGATTCCGATTGGTGGGGCCGACATGCCGGTTGTTGTTAGTTTACTAAATTCGATGTCTGGTATTGCAGCGGCATTCACTGGCTTCGTTATTGGGAATAATGTCTTGATTATCGCAGGCTCTATGGTGGGCGCTGCTGGCCTTATTCTGACATTCATAATGTGCAAAGCGATGAACCGAACATTGACAGCAGTTTTGTTTAAATCGTTCGGAGGTGGAGGAAAGGAATCGGTCACTAGAACCAAGGTAGGTAGCGACCCTGAGGAGGTTGCAATGGTTTGTGATGGTATAACCAAATGCGTTATTATTCCTGGTTATGGCATGGCGGTTAGTCAAGCCCAACACGCTGTTAAAGAGTTCGCGGATCTTCTAGAGTCAGAAGGTGTGGAAGTGCAGTACGGCATACATCCAGTAGCAGGAAGGATGCCCGGCCACATGAATGTATTATTGGCCGAGGCCAATGTTCCATACGAACAATTAATCGAGATGGACGACATAAACTCAGAACTTCCAGAAACAGACGTGGCGTTGGTGATTGGAGCGAATGATACTGTTAACCCTGTAGCCAGATCTGGCGATGGTCCATTGGGTGGAATGCCAATTATCGATGCCGACAAAGCTAGAGTTGTAGTCATAATCAAGAGAAGCCTTTCAGTAGGTTATGCAGGTGTAGATAACGACCTTTTCTACGAAAATAAAACCATGATGCTATTCGGGGATGGCAAGAAAATGATGAATGAGTTAAATGCTGCCATAAAGGAATTGTGAGGAGTATTACCCCCAATTGTTATTTGACACCGTCAACCGAGTATGTATTGGTGGTATTGTGCGAGTCGGCTTCCTGAGGTTAACTACATGCCTCATATTGGTAATTGCGATATCTTTGCCAGCATTTGGCATGAGCAACGGGCCGGGTGCAGTTAATTCGGATGGGGACCTTACAGTGAAGTATGGATGCTCTTGCCACAACAATGGTGCCCCCTCAGATAGGGCAGTAGTAATGGTGACCGGGGTACCTCTTGTCTACGAACCTTCTCAACAATACGAGTTGACAATCAAAGTAGCGGATTCATTGACTCTCTCAGGAGGTGAAGGTAATGTGCAAGCTGGGTTCCTAATGTCCACAGATGCTATTGGCAATTTTTCATGGGATGAATCAGAAGACATTCGTTATGCAGACGGAAGGCAAGACGACATATCACATTCCGAACCAGATTTGGATGGCACGTGGTTAGTTAATTGGCAGGCACCAAGTGAGGATGTTGGCCCAATACAATTCTGGCTAGTTGGTAATTCCGTTGATGGCGGTGGCATACCAGACGATATGGATTACTGGAACATACTATCTTTTTCCATATTCCCGCAGGATACCGTGACTACAACAGAATCGGGGGCGACACTCGCAACAAGAACTGTCTCAGTTGGCACATATGATTCACTATTCTTATTGGAAATCTCAGATGAACAACTGGAGAAAGAACGTCAAGATGAGATCTCGCAAAGAGTTTTCTCACAAGGTAACCTGTTCTATTGGACCAGTCTTGTAGCCCTAATAGTTGGTGCAGTTCTACAGAAAGAAATCCTAGAGAGGAAGTATGATGATGGGCCGGAATATTTGGCTTTGGAGTTAGCATACCCCGAAGCATTCAGAAGGGCTGCCGGCTCTATTATAGCGTTCTATTTTGGAATTAGGTGGGGATCCTCTGACTCTCCCATAGTGTTCCAAGATGTCGACTTTACCGAATTCTTGGTCGGAACGGCATTTTTCATCAGCGCTTGGGCGGGATATGGAGTCTATAGGACTATTTTGGCCGCTAGAAGCAATCCGGACGTCAAGGACTTGATGTAAGTATGGAAGCGCCACCACTAGGTAGAACAAACATACACCGGCACCTTATTGACGGGCATAATTTTCTCAAAGTAAACGCCATTGCATTTTCGATGTTGTGTGTGTTTTGGTCATATTTTACTTCCGATATGATCGAAGCATGGCTAAGTCACATTACAATAGAAACTGGTCCCAATAATGAGAACCTATCGATATATTCGCCATTTGAGTGGGTGATGATGAGATGGGAGATAGTACTACTGTTTTCGTTCGTATCGCTAATGCCCCTAGCATCTATTCTTATCTACAGATTCGCTAAACCGGGCCTATATCCTCGTGAGAGGAGCTATTTGCTTTCAGTACTTTTTTTGACAACCACATTTGTACCAGTAATAATTTTGATTATTTGGATTTATGGAATACCCTATATTTTTGAATTCGCAACGAAATACAACTCTTCATTTATCGTTGGAGAAAGATACGACGCAGTTTCGATTTTTTCCTTCGGAGTCGGTATAACATGGGTATTATTGGTTTGGGCATTAACAATACTTGTTCTAAGCCTTTCAAGAGTATTCGGACTTGTAGAAGATGGAAACTCAAGGTTTAGAATTCGAATAGTCGCAATATCCGCCAGTCTCTTAGTTCTAACCCTTCCAGTTGAGTATGATGGACTAAGGCTAGTTATTTCTATAGCCGTTTCTGCACTAGCTGACGGTATTTCCAGAATGGTTCCAGTAGCAATGCCCCAGTGGACAGAACACCAGCATAGTGATACGCCTGTATAGCAGTATGGCACTGGATTCAAATCCACCAGTGCAGAGCATTAGGTCGGTGATCTGATGAAAGCAGGCGCGATTAGACCCTTTCTAGCTCTGGCATTATTAGTTTCATCCGCCGCTGTAGGACTTAATTCTGAACTCGTTAATGACACAGTACGCCCCTCATCTGAAGAAGACGAGTCTGCCAATTCTAATATCGTGGGGCTACAAACCCAGGAAAAATGGCCCATACTAAGGGTCGAAATGCCAGACAAACCGTTTCCAAATTCCTTACTTGAAGGCTTATTCAAAGGAGAATTTTCCGCTAATGAGTACATTGATCAAATGAGTGGGGGGGACTCTACTTTGAATGAAACATTGATCCCAGGTGTCTGGCAGTCTCCCTACTCCGAGTCATATTGGGGGAAGGACTCTAATTCAGAACGCGATGTTGGTGAAGATGGCGGGGGAGCTAAGATGCTAGCCGAACAAACTATACTATCCCTGATGAATGACTTGAACCTATCTAAGTGGGACTTAGATGGAGATTATGTGATTGATCGATTGCTAATCTTACATTCAGGTCAGCCACAAGAAATAGGAGGACCATCAACTGCAATATGGAGTCATTTCTCTCCCTTTGATGATCCGATAAAGATTGGCGATTACACATTTGCACATTATACTATGGCATCTGTACACGGTGGGGTTGGCGTATTAGTTCACGAGATGCTGCACCAGATGGGGGCTGTGGACCTCTACGACGTTCACAGCGATTCCCCAACTAAATCATGGCATGGTCTTGGAGATTGGGACATTATGGCCAGTGGTAATTGGTTGGGTGATGGTGATAGGCCATCACTCCCATCAGCTTCCACATTGAATATTATTGGTGCTTCAGATCCTGAGACTGTAGAGGCCTTCGAAAATAGAACCTACACATTGATTCCAGCTTGGCTAGGAGGCTCACCAATTCGTATTGATATCGCTCCCGGCGAAATCATATGGCTGTCATACCGAGCTGATCACGGCTTTGACGGCTCACTACCGGGCCATGGGATACTTGTTGAACAACAAGATGTATTTTTTGGCGACATAGAATCTAATTTAGTCAATACGGACCCTACAAAACCATGGGCTAAAGTGATTGAGGCCGATGGAAACGATGCACTCTTGCGGGCCCGTGACTACGGAGACGAAGATGATGTTTTTACATCGGGAGATATTATTGGTAATGGGGGTCACGAAATTAGAGATAACCGCGGAAGAACAGTACCCTGGAGGATCACCATATCTTCGATAGGCAATGAAACTGCAGTATTGTATTACGAGTATATTGGTGATCCTTCGATAACTATTTTGACACCCAGAAATCCTATTGTACTTTTGGAAAACGAATCATCATACGCTAGTATATATTCAACACAAGAGTGTGATTTAAGAGTTCAAACAACGCTATCTGAGGAAAGAATTTTTTCAATAACCGAATATGCTGAAGTCGAAATAATAGATGCTGCCGGGATACCCAGAAAGGGTACTTTGTCGGGATCTATTGGTTGTTCGAATAGTTCAGCCACAGACTTCTCCTTGGAATGGTTTGTAGTCAATCACAGGTTGGTCACAGAGGAGTTAGAGGAGACCATTTCATGGGAAGGCCCATCAATCGTACGTTTTTATCCCAATTCGGAGGGAGAAGGCTTCAGAAACTATAGGTTTGCTCTCGATGGCCCGGTGTCTAGGATTGCTGAAGTAGTCACAACGGGCAATTACATGCCAGGAGATCCTATTGTTCTTGATGTGAAGCCCAACGGCCTTTTGGAACCAAGAATGATTGCTCGTGGTGAGTTGGTAATTATAGATTCAGATAATATTGAGCAAAGAATTCCAATTGTACTTATCTCAGAAGGAGATTTACCTTTCGGACCACTTAATTGGTTAGCAACACCATCCAATGCTATTATGGTGGTACTGATATTACTATCCTTTTCTATAGCAACCGGTAGGAGCGAACGTACTATTTCCTAGTTGGATTGGTCCACCTTGAATCAGATGGCGGCCTTGATACCTCTAAAAAATTCCAACCTCCCTCTTTTCGTACAGGATATACCCATTGTTTGTTTACTCCAGCTGCGAGCCTAGAAGATAGACAAGCATCGCTCCAATCCTCTGTGATGTTTTCTCTTTTCTTGGAATACGGATCTATTACGAGCCAAGGAGCATGACCTTCCCCTACCCCACCGGGGTAGCACCTCCAACTTGTGCCATATTTGAATCCTGATCGTGTGTTTAATCCCCTCCCCCATAATTCAAGCAAGAGGCTAGAAGACATAGTTAAACCAAAAACATGAGCCTGTTCTAAGCTTACTGAAGATGTATCTAAATCAAAATCTGACTCTATATTTCCTATTGTTCGTATGATATTTAACTCATCAGAATCTACTTGTCTACCGCCATGCAGTGGTATTCCAACGATTTCTAAAGGCCAGTCAATTACATTCGGGAAAAAAGCTCCGCCAGAAGCAGTAGTTATGTGATCAATTTGTACAATTTTCTTGAATAGCGATAAATCCAAGGGCCCCATATTACCTTTAATATCTTGAATATTCAATCTGTAGGTCACAACAGACTGCTCTTCATCCACCACCAATACTTCTGCAATTCTATTAAGTTCTGTGACCTCTTTGCACCATTCATAGAGCTCATTTTCATCGAATTTGTCGTCGGAATGGAAATAGATTATCTCTGAAACTGGGTGATCTACTTTCGGGTGTTTATCAGAGGACCACCTTACCGCCCAACTACTTGTAGCTGAGTTGTGACCCATGAGTGCAATGTTTTTCCCAATCATTACCCTATTTCCGGGTACTCTGAGTGCCTCAAGAACGGCCGACTCTTCCAGTAAGCCAGACTCGTCAGTGACACTCTCAGCTAACCAATCTTTATTTGGTGGTGGTATATTTCTATGATTAATGCAAAAAATCAACTCTGATGATGATAGGATAAGTTTTCCATTATCCAATATTCGGCCCAATGCTGATTTTTCCCAGAGTCTGTTAACTGAGGATCCATCGTATAACCAGCCTTCTTCGGTGTGATCCATATGGTTGTTCGGGGGAGAGTTTGAATTAGACGCTATCCCCAAATTTCTTTCCCTCATCCTCCTTCCGCATACCATGGAAGACGATCCAATCAAGAATAGAGAAGAGAGCCTACAGAGGCTAATATCACTTCTAAGGTCCATCGAAGGTAATCAAGTGACTTTGATTGGAGACACTATGTTAGATAGGTACCATCATGGTTTTGCCAATAATCTAAACTCAACCGCGCCTGTTCCTGTTCTCAAGATAACCAGATCAGAGGAGTCTGCAGGAGCATCAGCCCACATCGCTATTGGTCTAACATCATTTGGCATGAAAGTGGCATTCCACACCTGCGTGGGGCAAGATTCAGAAGGCGATGCTGTTTTACGTAGTCTGAAAAAATCTGAAGTAGATGATAATAATATAATTTCTATACCCGAGAGAAAGACATTGACCAAGATACGGTTTTTCGGAAGCAGGGAAAGTCTGCTAGACAGGGAACAGATTCTCCTCCAGGCCGATAGGGGTCCGAATGAGCCATTAGACCGAAAAATATCGAGTATGTTGACAACAAATGCAATTGCTTCAATGAACAATAGCTGTGCATTAGTAATTTCAGATTACGACAAAGGGGTAGTCTCGGAAAAGGGGGCACAGGAATTAATCAAGAAAGCAAACGAGATGGGCATTCCGTCTATCGTTGATCCCAAACTAACAGGACTTGACAAAAGCGAAGGTGCAACAGTTGTAATTTTCGAGAAGCGAGGGTTATCCCTGCTCACTCGAAGAATCAATGCAAAAGATGACGAAGAAACAGGAAAAATTCTGTTAGAACAATATGATTGGGAGGGGATTCTAGTGCTAGGCGGGATAGATGGGGTGTATTTGCACCACAAAGATGGCGCGAGTATCCATATGCCATGCATGGCCCCCGTAGCACGCCAACAAATTGGTATGCACGATGCTGCTGCAGCATCTTTGGCAGCGGCTCTCGGCGCGGATCTTTCACTTCACGATGCCGCACTATTGGCATCAGCAGCATGTGAATGTGTCCTATCAGCAAGCACTAGTCAAGAATACATAGACAGCGAGACTTTGACGTTATGGCTGGATGAATTATCTTGGCAGATGAGAATTTCTGACAGATAATCAACATAGGATGACGTTCAATACTGTTCGTTAGCGCGGAGCTTTATGGACAGGGGTCGCACGAGATTGGGAATATCTATCACTATGATGATATTCTTAACCATTATATCATCTCAGTCCGTTGTTTCTGAAGATAATGACTCAAATGCGTACCCGATAATTATTGATCACTCCTTGCAAAGG
>CACGIM010000016.1 GCA_902573115.1 uncultured Candidatus Poseidoniales archaeon | reverse complement strand
TTGCAGTCTGACTGCCCAGTGTCGTTCTGCCACGTTCCCATAGCGCACTCTGTGGAGAAATTGGAACCCCAAAGAGGAACATAATAGCCAGCAGAGGCCGATTCGCAAAGGCCTCCTTCGAGCGATCGATATTGTCCCGAGGGGCATGGTAGGTCGACCGAGGTTTGCTGATATGGGTTGGAGGAGTTCCTCTTTATTCCGGGGAGCCAATAAAATGTCGATGGATCGAATGAGTCCGGTCCGGAAGGAGCCGAAGCGTTCTGAGTGCTAGAATAGGCGCCAACTCCCATCTGATCCAATTCGGAACCGAACACAGGTCTGAAGTCGTGATTTCCTGGCGATACCAGCATACCAAATACCGTTTGGTTGGTGTTCTGTGAATCATATCCATTCCAATTGTTCCCTATGGTAGAATTGTTCATTGGTATGGGGTTAGATTCGTTCGAGTTTGTCCTATGCCCACTGATGGTGTCTGCCGCATTCGACATGATGGTTGAATTCTCATTCCCCCCTGTGGAGTCATACAAGACGATTATGTGATTCCTATCGCCTTCAGAGCCCAGAAGTACTGTGTTATTGCTAACATTATGGTAGTCTCCCTTTGCGACAATAGCTCCGTTCGCGTTCCAAAGAACGTTGTGGTGGACGCTAGCGTTTCTCCCCGAGTTTGTTCCTCCAAATGGGCCATCCATCCTGATCCCGTATTTGGGCACGTCGTGAATCCAGTTGTAGGCGACTGTTGCCCCCGATTGCTCCGCTTGCATCATCTGAACTACTGTTCCATCAGATTGTATGTACGCTGTGTCGTAAATCTCATTGAACATTATCTGGGGTGAATTGCCTATCCTTATTGTAGCGGATGTTCCAGTTTTGTGCATAGTGTTGTTCGTAAAACGGTTATTGGTACCATCCATCATTATAGTAGTCATCAGACTCTTCTGATCAGACCCCGACCAGTCGATATGGTAGAAATATGAATTGTTTATCGTATTGTTTTGGGAACTAGATGAACCTCCATGGGCCTCGAAGGCTGCCCCATCAGTGTACAGGAAATCACAACTGTCGATAAGACAGCCTATGCAATCGTCTACCCTCGAAACATAGCGATTATCCATATCCTCACCAGCATGGCCCAGTGACCTCTTTGAGGTGCTTGGGTAGAGTAGAGTCGAGTTCCTGATCTCGGAACCATCACAATCGTCTAGGCTGAATGTGGTCGCGAAGTAATCGAACCCCTCAACTGTAATGCCGTCGCTATCTGAGCAAACCATCGCATATGGCTTGGTCTTCATCCTAATGTTCATCTGATTGGGATTTTTGTCGTCTCGTGGCATGTAGTATACGGTATTCGTCTCAGATTCATGATCAAAGAACCATTCTCCGGGAACGTCTAGGAGTTCTAGTTTTTGAGTAAGGAAGTACATGTGGTGCTTGATTTTCCATTCACTGGCCGGAACTTCCTCAAAAGTGAAGGATCCGTTACTGAGGTTGTGTGACGTGATGTTTCTGCTCCAGGTCCTGAACGAGCCAATGTTCAGCACAGCAATAGCCCCAGTAGCGTTGAGTCCACTATTGATGAGCCCATCGTGCCCCGGATATGTCCCATTGTCGTCTTCTAGTTCGCCATTCAGGTAATTTAGGCAGTAGTATTTGCTCCCATCTTGGTACTTTGTCATCCCTTCACTGCAGGTTGCTGTCGAGTTGGTTTGGTAGTCACCACTGTCAACTGTTCCGTGTGCCCAGTACTCTTCATCGTTCAGGGCGGTTCCGTCTGTGAAGTTGGCGTTTGGCCATCTTGCAGGCATTTCCTCTTGATAATCCACAAATAGCTGCCATGCGTCTCTGTCTAGGTCCGCTTTCCACACCGTTCCCTCAGAAGATGACGAGTCGTGAATAGTCCATGTTCCCCCAAGGCCTCCTGTGACGCTCTCGCTACCATCGAGGATGACTCTCTCACCGTCTGCAGCTCTCAGAGTAATTTCCTCTATACCAACTGTCACAACCTCTTGGTAAACTCCAGAATAGACGATTATGGTGCTTCCAGCCGAGGCAAGATCAACTGCCATCTGGATAGACTTAGTCGGGCAGTTATACGTGCCGGGCCATGAATCGTTACCCTCAACTCCATCGGCATGGAAAACATCGCCAGAGTGTGTTTCGTTTGAACACCCAGTGCCCGAGGTTGAACCAACACTCGAGCCTCCACTACGGTCGGTTAGCTCTTGGAAGAATGATAATTGAACAGAGGATATAATCAGTATTACTAGTAATACTGAGATGTCTCTCATCAAACCTTCGCGAATTCGGCCGGATAAAAGCCTACCTCGGCATAGATGCTGTGAAATTTACCATATGATTGCATTGGCACCCCAGGCAAGCCCCCCTCCGAATGCTGCCGTAACCAACAAGTCGCCTGTACCAACCAATCCCTCATCCACTGCCTCTTTCAATGCTATCGGGACACTAGCCCCAGCGGTGTTACCATACTTGTGGACGTTTGTTAGGGTCTTGTCCATTGGAAGTCCTAATTCTTTCATTCCAGCCTCTATTATCCTAAGATTAGCTTGGTGGGGAACTATCAAATCGACCTCCGAGAGCTCTTTACTAGTTCTTTCTAAGACGCCCCTAACCGCTTGTGGGAATGCCTCAACCGCAAAATTCCAAACTTCCCTTCCGTCCATTTGGAAGAATTGATCACCGTCCTCAAATCCATTCGATGAGATGGGCACCCTAACTCCTCCCGCTGGTATTTCGATCACTCCGGAGCCGCTACCATCAGACATCATCCAGCTGCCTAATACTCCCCTGCCATCTTCTACCTCTGACAAGACTGCGGCCCCGGCCCCATCACCAAATAGTACGCAGGTAGACCTGTCTTCCCAGTTCAAGATTCTGCTATATACTTCTGAGCCGACTACTAGCACATTTCTGTATCCCGTTGTCCCAACATATCTAGAACCCACATCAAGGGCGTGTACCCATCCAGAACAAACAGCATTTATGTCGAAGGCAGCAGAATTATCGCATCCCAGCTTGTGCTGAGTTATTCCCGCAGTGGATGAAAGTGGAACGTCCGGGCTGCTCGTAGCAAGAATCAGCATGTCGATTTCTTCAGGCATCAAATCGGCCTCATTCAATGCCTGCTTACAGGCCTCGACAGCTAAGTCACTCGTGCAGACTCCAGGGGCTGCAATCCTCCTCTCCTTGATTCCCGTTTTGGATGTGATCCAATCATCACTGGTTTCTACAAGCCCCTCCCAGTCCTCGTTAGTCATTATCCTCGGTGGCAGGTAGGCACCTAGTCCGACTATTCCCGCTGAGCCCATCATTACCCAAGTGTCAATCTCGGACTTTCACTCTTGCTACGTTAATCATGCTTCAGACATATGTTCATGGGCTCTGAGAAAAAATCCATACTCCATCTCCCGCCCTCTCTTCCAACGCCACTGTCTTTCACCCCTCCGAAAGGCACTCTCAGGTCCCTGTGAAGCCAAGTATTGATCCAAACCATTCCAGTCTCCATTGACCTAGAAACCCTCTGCCCCTTCTCCAAATCCTGTGTCCAAACGCTACCTGCTAGCCCATATCTAGTACCATTGGCAATTTCTATCGCTTCCATCTCGTCTTCGAAGGGGTGCAGGGTTACTACCGGTCCGAAGATCTCCTCAGTAGAGCATCTAGAGTTATAATCGACATTTTCGATTACCGTGGGTGCCATCCAATATCCGCCCTCAAACTCAGACGGCAAGCAAGGCTTCCCGCCTGTGAGTATTTTGCCACCCTCATTTTTTGCCAAACTCACGTAGCCCATAACCTTCTCAATATGATCCTTGGAAATCAAGGCACCTAATTCTGTCTGCTCGTCAGAGGGATCGCCTATCCTCATCTTCTCGACCGCTTCCACGAAACTCAACTTGAAGCTCTCGTAAATTCCATCCTCAACTAATATTCGTGAGCCACAAAGACACACTTGCCCCTGATTTAGGAATGCGGCCCTAACAACACCAGCGATTGTAGATTCAAAATCGCAATCGGAGAATACAATGCTGGAGTTTTTTCCACCCAGCTCAAGACTGAGTTTTTTGAAAGAAGAAGAAGCAGATTTCGCTACCTTCTCGCCTGTAGAGGTTCCTCCAGTGAATGAGACGAGGTCCACGCCTTGGTGTGCCACGAGGGGCGAGCCTGCACCGGGCCCATCCCCATGGACCAAATTCACAACCCCCCTCGGTAGACCAACTTCGTCGATTACCCTCATTAGAAGGTCTGCTGTCATCGGAGTCAGCTCACTAGGTTTGCAGACCACCGTATTCCCCATTCCGATAGCAGGGGCAACTTTCCAAGATAGAAGATAAAGCGGGAGATTCCAGGGGGTTATGAGTGCACCAACGCCCACTGGTTTAGAGACGACTATGTTCGAGGCATCCGGCATCTCAAACTTCTCCTCAGAATGCCCCCTAAGTAGATCGGCGAAAAAACGGAAGTTTGCAATTGACCTTTTTGCATCAACTGAGCGTGCTATGGAAATTGGCTTTCCTGTGTCCCGACTCTCAAGTGATGCCATTTCTTCAAACCGGGTCTCTAAACCATCTGCGATTTTGTCCAACCATACTGATCTATCTTTGTGGCTTAGAGCTCCCCATTCCTGCTTTGCTAAATTAGCTGCCTCCACGGCTGAATCAATGTCCTCTGGGTTCGATAGTGGGACTCTGGCGTAGCGCACCCCCGTCGCCGGCTCGATCACATCTAGCCATTCTTCCGTTGAGTGTGGGACAAACTCACCATCGATGTAGTTCATCAGGTCTAAATTGCTCTTTTCAGTCATATCAACCCTCTAGGCTCCCCTCGTTAGAGAAAGGATCAGACCTAGTCATGCCCTCGGAATAGTCCTTCCAGTCTATTGAAAAGCTATCTCTATTCGGATCCCACTCATCCCAAGTTACCACCTGTTCGAGATCCCCAAGGTAAAGCTCGGGGACTACACGTGGGACAATGAATGCCTTCTGCCGATGAAGGGGATATGGGTTTCTAAGGTTGATTCCGAGTACCCCAAGAACAGCTCTCGCCACATACCATGTTGCTTGAGAATTCCATCCATGTGCGATTTTGATTACTATGCCAAGGCCCTTCGGCCAATCCTCATGTTCAATCGAAAGCCCAAGAAGCCCGTCGGCCCCTTCCTTTGCTAACAGCTTGCCTTCCCCTGCTTTAAGGCAAGTCGAGTCGAGTCGGTTAAAACCGCCAATCAGATCTGGGTGCCTGTTCATTGCTTCCCAAATCCAGTCATTGTCCTTTTCTCTAGCCAATCCTGCGAACATAAGGGCTAGCTCATCCACCGTGTTCGATACCGTAGGCAATCCACATCCATCCTTAGCTACTCTAACAGGCTCCCAGTCAGGCTTACCCATCATTGCCCTAATCACGTCTATGAACAGGGGGAACCAAGGGGAGCTAGGTAACGTGTAACCTGCTCTGTTTATCCCCATCCTTCGAAGAGCTTTGAGCATGGCTGCATGCTCTCCAGAGCACGTGTGAAACCACCTACGTGGCCGTCTTACCTGCCTGCCAAATTGGATTAGCGGAACGTCGAGGGGGCACTGCATTAATCCCCACTCTGACTCCGAGAGCAGAGACTGCGCGGCCGCTACGTGCTCGGTATCGCCGTTGTGCGATGAACAAGCAATCGCTTTTTGCTCCCAGCTGATTCCATCTGCCTCAAGCTGATCTGCGAAGGCCTTCATCAGCAATGGCTTCATCATAGACCTTCCATAAACCAGAACGTTACCTCCGAATGAGTGGACTATTTCGGACCCATGAGCCCACGAAATAGCCCCGTGAATGGTATTCTCGGAGACATCCAAACGTCTGAAATCCACTAATGGCTCCCACTCGACATCCCTTCCAGTAGCAATACCCTCGAACTTCTCACCTAGGGGATTAGTGGGGTAGATGGAAGATCCAGGGCGACCAGGAGAAACGCTGGATGGCCTATTTATCCCGTCTCCTGCCATCAGATACCCCCATTTATTTTAGGCACGACCTTAGTCATGAATGCAGTCATGTCTCTCATCACTCTCTCGCTATCGTGGTTAAAGAAGTCAAACCAGCACATTATACGATCGTCAGGATGAAACCTCTCGGAAATTTGCTCACTCACCCTTTCTACCCCTCCGATAACCGCATTGTCGGTAGCGTTCTCTATTTTTCCGGGGTCTATAGTCCCCTCCAGAGCGTTCCAATAAGTGGAAAGGGCAGCTCTTGCTTCCCCAAGGGCAGCAATGTTTTGCTCCTCCTCAGACAAGCCATCCTCATCGTTTAGGAAAACCATAATCGTCCTAGGCATCATCGACCTCTTCCAAGTACCCCCATCAGGGTGATAGCTTCTAGTAAGCCTCTCATGAGTCTCTTCGATTATGTGGGGTGGCGTTATGCTGAGGTTGAAAACCTGAACTGGCCTGAATTTATTCACATCTATCTGTAGCTTCTTATCGTGACTCCCAAGGACTAGATTAAGCAACTCTCTTCTCCAATCCTTCGGTATAGTTCTTAGCTCTTCGAAATTGTACCTATTTGGTATCTTTATCGATTCGATATCTGGGTCCAGCCCCCATTCCCCCTCGGCTGCGATTTTCACAGCTTCCCAATCTTCGTCCGATCTGAAGTTATCTCTGGAGAGAATTGTAGGAGAAACGGACTCACTGGATACTATTTCACCATTAAGAAGACGGAGAAATATCTCAGATGCTTCAGCAAATATTTGCCCTCTCAGTGCTGGCCAAGCAGCTTCCTCAACCCCGTCCCTAGGGATGATTCCGTAGGGTCTTGCCATGAATTCAAACCTTCCCGCGGAGAACCCTATGTGAAGCCTCCTAGACTCTTCGGGTTTCATCCCATGCATTGCTAGGAATGATCCCACTCTCTCTGCTTGCGCGATAGGACCCCCGGATGCCAAAATGGACATTACAGCACTCCCAACATCCATGCTTTTCGTTCTCAAGAACATCTCCCGAGCAACTTGGAAGAAGTCTGTACAGAGGCCCACCTCCCCCGGATAGTGTGGTACCACAGGTTTGCTGTTCATCTTTTGGACCTCTGTGGATAGGTGAGCCTGCGCCACCCACCCAACCCCAAAGCCAAGCTCATCAGCAAGCTCAACCTGGTCAAAGAAGTTGGAAAACATCTCAGTCTCCGAGGGCGTGTAACCAGTCGTATCCGGCGTCTGAGAAATAGAGAAGAATATGTCGAACTCCATCGGTGAGCCTCAGATAGTTCGCAATCTCCCACCATCCACAGCTAGGCTCATTCCCCTAACTGCTGATGTCGCAGGGAGGCTCAGCCACACTACTGCCGATCCGATTTCCATAGGGTCAATCAGCCTGCCTATGGGGGTAGCATCTCTCCAACCTTGGTAGATCTCATCGATGGGCTTTCCGTTCCTCGAGCTCATAGAATTGGCGAACTCAACCAGCCTATCTGTATCCGTATAACCTGGAAGAATGTTGTTTATTGTTATGCAGGGATCAAGCTCTCTGGACAGCGATTTTGACCAGGAGGCCATGGCCCCGCGCAAAGTATTGGAAAGTCCGATACCATCAATCGGTTCCCTGACCGATATCGAGATAATGTTGACTATCCTCCCCATTCCCGATTTCACCATTCCAGGGACCAAAGCTCTGACAAGCTCGTGAGAGGCATGTAAATGCCTCCTAAACGGACTATCAAAGTCAATTATTTCATTATCCAAGAGTGGACTCCTTGGTGGCCCACCAGAGTTGTTCAGCAAAATCTCCACCGGGCCAGAATCCGAAATTTCCTTCGCGATTCTTCTGACCTCACCCAAATCTTCCAAATCCAGCACTCTGTATTCATGACTATCTCCGTGCATCTCCAAAACAAGGTCCTTCAGCTCTTCCTCAGACCTCGCGCATGCAATAACTCCGCAGCCAGCTCTCGCCAACATAAGTGCGCAGGCCCTCCCTATTCCTTTGGAGGCACCGCAAATTAAGGCCCTTTTACCACTCAATGCTCCTTCAGCGAAGGGAAAATTGTCCTCCAGTAATTCGTGTCCCATTTTACCATCTAGTCCGAGTAATGCGCATAAGTTTGATCCCTCAGCTTTTGCCTGACAACCTGCAGGATTTCCTCTGATGCGTTCCTGAATGTAGGGTGCTCGCTCTTTCCCTGCGGGCTCCTAATTTTGTCCCAATTTCCATTTTCGTAAGCGATCAATGCCTCTTTCATAAGAACGCCTGCGAGAACTAGAGTTTCATAGCACAGGTCCTCGTAAGTCATGCCCCTAATTACCGGTATTTCCCTTCTCAAAAGAAGCTCGCCCGTATCTATTCCATTGTCGCAAAAATGGGTAGATGAGCCAATAGGTATGTCGTGATAGACTGACCATGCTGGCGAGGCCGACCCCCTACATTCGGGAAGTAATCCCGGGTGTGAGTTGATAACTCCATGCTTCGGATAATCCAGTATTTCGCCTCTGATTATTCTTGTGCCTCCGAAAACGATGAGATCAAGCCCCATCCCCTCTAGGTGAGGCATTACTTCTTCGGAATTGTGAATTGGTACTGCCACTACGGGCACATTGTGCTCCAAGGCTTGGGCTTCGATGCTAGGTGCTATTGGGTTGCCGGCTATCCTCTTGAGAAACTTCTCCCTCTCTTCATCACCTATGTCTGAATCCTCCTCGATGATAATACTGGGGACAAATCCTTCTGAGAGTACCTGCCTTAGCATCTCCCTCCCAAAGGGGTGTTCTTTGAGCAGCAGAAAAGCGAATGAGGGCTTGGCCACTTTCACGCTTTGCGGAGGGGCTTCTAATACCCGTCATTTTCGGTCATCAGGCCTCCCAAATCCCAATATATCTCTTGGCTCCTTGTCCCCAACCTTCAAAATGGGGCTTTGGCTCGCCCGGCTCGCTATGTCAATGGTTTACAACAGCAAGATGAAGGAAGCAATAAAGGCTGGCGGTTGCAACACCGCTGGAGACGCCGCTGGCGCTCTGAACGCAGCAGTGGAGGCTGCAGTTGCATCAGCAGTGGCTCGATGCGGCTCTAACGGCCGAAAGACCATCCGCGCCCACGATATTGGAAGCGGAAGCTCGGACTCGGGCATGGTCGTAGCCAGCAGGGTCAAAGAGGCCTTCAAGGGCCACGGCTGCAACACCGGTGGAGATGCAATGGGTGCAATGAATGCACTCGCAGAGTCCGCAGTGTCAGACGCAGTCGCAAGGGCTCAGGCCAACGGCCGAAAGACAGTCCGCGCAAGCGACTTCTGAAGTCTTAGATCGGGAAATCCCGAAGTTTGCATAGCGTAAGCTACGCTTACCGACTCAGATACTTAACTCCGGTCAGCTCTTCGCTGACCTCCCACAGTTTGACGGCAGTTTGTTCGTCGAGGGCCTTGGGGTTGATTCTGCTTCTGCCTGTGTCCCCCCTCATCTCGATGATCCCAGTTGGGCCCCAATATGGATATTCCAGGGCCTCTTGCGCCGTGGCAGCATAGAGTGTCGCCTCGGCCCCTCTCTTTGCAGGCATCGCCACTAACACGTTGAGAAATCTCCAGAGTAGTGAGTGCCTTTGTAAATCAGTGGCTGAATAACCGGGGTGACTTGCTAGGGATGAGACTTCAGAGCCCGCTCTCTCTAGTCTCCTGGATAGCTCTATTGCAAAAGTAAGATTCGCAATCTTGCTTTGTGAATAGAACCCCCATTTGCTGTACCTCTTCCTGTCCCCATTTAGATCATCGAAGTCTATGCGGCCCGGGTTATGGGCGATGCTGGAAACGGTTACTACTCTGCTCCCGCTAGTCTCTTCCATTACTGGAAGAAGATGCCCCGTCAACGCGAAGTGTCCTAGGTGATTAGTGCCAAATTGTAGTTCAAATCCGTCCCTTGTCTTTGATTTGGGGGGAATCATTACTCCTGCATTATTGATTAGGATATGGAGTCCTCTCTCTTTAGGGAATTCTTTTGCGAATGCCTCGATGCTGGATAGATTTGCTAGGTCGAGAAAAGATGTTGAGATATCACAGTCAGGGAACTCCTCAAGTATCATTTTCCTACTTTCCTCAGCCTTTGCCATGTCTCTGCACGCCATAGTAACAGTCGCGCCTTTGTGAGCAAGAGCACGCGCCATGTAGAAACCGATTCCAGTGTTTGAGCCAGTTATTATTGCGACCTTTCCGGTCTGATCGCTCATCGCCTCTTCGTTCCAGTTTTCAGGAGCAACCATTACTGTCAATATGGAAACACTTCTATGAGAACATGTCTCTCTCTTGAATCAACACCCAGCGACCAAATTCCTTCCAGTCATGAGGGATTTTCGACCAGCCAGTCTATGTATTCAATCACATCACTCACTAACTCATCTGGCAATTCTTTGTAAGATCTGCCAAAATTACTCTTCACACAAATGGCCACGTGTGCGTAAGGATTCCTTCCCTTAGGGTGATGTTGTGAGGGTGGCAATCTACCCGTGAGCCTCTCTCCTGCTTGTAGAATGTAGCTCCAGATAATTTTGGAATTCTCGGGTGTCATGAAATCCGACTCGCTCACGGCGTCACTCTACTCCTATCCCTCGGAAATAGAACAACTTCTCTTACGTTCCCAGCCCCGGTTAGGACCATCAAAAGCCTAGCCACGCCAAGTCCCCACCCGGCATGAGGGGGGGCCCCATAGCGAAAACCATCGGTATAGAATGTGAAGTCCCCAGGATCAAGGCCCACATCTCTCAAGTTCTGTTCTAGAACCTCTACTCTGTGTTCTCTGGCACCTCCGCTAGTCATTTCATCCCTTCCATAGTTAAGATCGAATCCTCTGCTCAACTGTCCGCCTGATGAGCCCTTTTCCTCATCCTTGTGGTGGATGTAGAATGGCTTCATCGACATAGGCCATCTAGGAATGAAGTGGAATCCGGGATATTTGGCCGCAATAATGTCACAATGGTGGCTTTCTATGTCGTCTCCCCATTCGATTTCTCCACCTCCCGATTTTACTATCTCTATTGCTTCGCAATATGGTATCCGGGGAAATGGTAGCTCAGGAACAGTCACTTGGATTGGGTCATTACCCTGGGAGGCCCTGTACTCGTTCACTGCTCCGATAAGCGCCTGATCGTTTTCCAATACTCTAGTCCAGATGTGGTGGATCATCCTTTCTTGGACTCCCATTACATCCTCATCATCCATCCAGGCTCCTTCAATATCAAATGATACGAACTCGTTGAGGTGCCTGTAAGTATCATGCTTCTCTGCCCTAAAGGCAGGACCAATTTCGAACACCCTCTCCAGTCCGCCAAGAACGGCAAGTTGTTTGTACAACTGGGGGCTTTGCGATAAGTAAGCGTCTGTTTCGAAGTATTTCATTGGAAACAGGTTGGTCCCCCCTTCCGCAGCAGCTGCGATAATCTTGGGAGAATTGATTTCTTGGAAGCCCTCGGAAATCAAATGCTCCCTACCATACTGTAGGACTTTGCTTCTTAGCTGGAACATAGCGTTGACGTGCGACCTTCTTACATCCAGATGACGGTTGTCCAGACGAACGTCTAGCCCTACTCTAACGTCATCAGTAACGCCGAGTGGAAGGGGCGTGTCTGCATGAGCCAGGATATCTCCAGACTCAACGTTAACCTCAAACTCCGGCGGGGGAACAGGATCTCCTTCTGCCACCTTGGGTGCTCTCTTCATAGCGACCTTACCAGTGACTTGGATTGTTGACTCTCTGGTCGCCGATTGAATCGAATCGAACAACTCCTCATCCATGTTATCCTTCTTTAGGAACGCTTGAATCTTACCCGTGCCATCCCTTAGCATAAGAAAGCAAATAGCTCCCCTTCCCCTTACGGTTTCAGCGTAACCCGCTACAGTGACTTTCGTTCCCACCAGCTTCTCGCCATTACGGGCAACTTGGTCGATGGTATGAGTCCTGTAGGAGGTCGGTTTCCATTCGCTGCTGTCACGCACAATGGCACGTGACGGCCAATGGCTTTCAATGGTTTGAGTGCCTCACTCCTGCCCCTCTTCAGCGACTTTGGCCGAAATTAGTAGGAAGGCGGTATGCCCCATCGGTTGGTTTCCAGGCCTTACGCCACCCTTGCTCGCCTTGGACCATCGTCTTTCTATAACCTCGCCGCACCATTCAACAACCATCCCTAGCTCCTCGCATTTATTCCAAGATTTCTCCAACTGGGCGCTAGTCGGGCAATAGCATGCCATTCTGCCTCCTGTCCTTACTAGAGGACCTATTTCCGCCATTACATTCCAAGGCTCAGCAATATCGATAATTGCTGCATCCAGGCTGTCGCATATTTCTGATACCTCGGGCCCTACTTCCGACAAATCTCCTTCGATTAGCCGCCAGTCTGGAAACTCTGGCAAAACCTCTCTGAGTTTGTCCATGTTCTTCTTTCCGACTTCCGCATGTTCGGATCTCGACTCCACTGAAATTAGTGTCCCGGAGGTGCCCATCACGGTGGCAAGGTGCATAGCCAGACCGCCGGAGCCATGTCCACCCTCTAGTACCTTTGAGCCGACCCCTACCCCCATCCACGATACGAGGAAGCCAGAATCCTTAGCACCAATCACTTGGGCTCTCCTAGACATGTTTCTTCTAGCCTCTGGAAGGCCCGCATCGACTATGGAGAGAGATTTCTGCCCTACCTTTATCCTATCTCCGACTGAAAATCCTTCCAGCAACTTCTCAGCATCAAATCTTCCCAAGCCTTTGACCTTCACCTCCCCAGGTATTCTCTTGACGAGGTATGCCCTTCCATCATCTTCCCTGAGTGCTACCCATTCCGTCATTGCCTCGCCCCGATTAAGACGGCCCCGAATCGACGTTTCAACTCATTTGGTCTACACTTCGACATCTCGCCCTTTGGGGCGAACAGAACGATTATACTGATAATAGGAAGTGAGAATTTGATGAGGAGGGTCCTCAGACTAATTCTCCAACCCTCGATTTGGGTGTGCTTAGCAATTATTTCCACCCCAATTTCCGGAATGATTCCCATGCCCTACGAGATAGAATCCGAAAGGGAGGAGCTCAAACAGGAAGTTGTGCGACTTTATGCTAGCAGTCCCGGTCATACGGTGTTTGGAGAGTACGTGGGAGGTCACTGGTGCCCCCCTTGCATGGACAGCGCATCCCCTTCCCTAACAAATCTAAAATCTTCTAATCCTGACGATTTCACATATGTCTCATTCTTTGAATCAAGCTCTTCGGGATGGCCAAATGACTCTCCTGTCAATCGAATGGATCACATAATGACTTCATCCACCGGATATCCTACATTTTCCTTTGCAGACTCCCAGTCCGGGAACTGCTACAAAGTAGGCGCCTCGGGAACCAATTTTTACGATACGGATTTTTCAAATGGCGGATGCATGAGTTCCCAATCTAATGATTTCGAACTCTCATTGTCAATGATTCTAAACACCACCACAGAAGATGTCTCAATCACCTTGGATGCGATATATACTGGCACCGATTCCTCCGTGGAAGCGCATGTCTACGGTGCTGTGACGGAAAAGATTGGTGCTGATTCGTACGACAACGGTGTGAAGCCCGGCCATAATTGGCGAGGCTGGCTCCTCAACTCGACGAATTCCGGGTTCGTGAAACTAACATTGTTGAAAAACACCTGGACAAGTCATACTTGGGAAACTCCACTAAGCCAAGTCAGATCTAGTTCGGGCAATTCACAATGGGAGAACTTCTGGCCCGTATTCGCCCTCATGGACGGGGATCACTCGACATACAATGATTTCTTGGTGGCAATCGACCCAGACATGGGTCCTATGGTGGATGTAGGTATTTCGGATTTTACGGTACAAAATAGAAATCAGATGGCGGGTTTTGTCCCTGGGGATTTGCTGGACCTGACTCTCGAGGTTTCAAACAATGGAGTTGAGGGGTATTCCGATGGTGGAAACATGGGGATTTACATGATCAGCGGGTCAGACGAGGTTTACATCGGAGGCAAGCCGATAGGTTCACTGGGTATCGCCCAAAGCACCATTCTGGAAATAGAGTATGACACCTCGGACATCGACTCGGTTGTTTCCGGAGTTTCTACATTTAGAGCCAAGCTAAGTGATCTGGGCGGGGATAGGAATTCCTCCAATAACATACAAGACCGTATGGCACCTCATGATTTGCCACCCACTCCATCTCAGCCCGCAGCAACCGGATCAACCACATTTGAGAGGGGAGATAAGGTAACGTTTGAGCTGTCAGCTATCCCCAATGATTTGGTTGACGACGTCTCATCCATGAGTCCCAGTATGCAGTATTCATTGACCGGGCAGAGTCTGTGGGAGGACTCTTGGGTATCGGAACCAGAGTTAGTTGGCTCCGGAGCCAATCAGATCTATGCGCAGACTATCCAATCACCCCCTAACGCCCAAACCGGCCATTACGATACCAGAGTAAGGTGGCAGGATGCCGCTGGGCAAAATAGCCAATGGCTAGTTTCTAGCAACGCCTTCGAGCTCAAAAATGCACTCCCAAAGGTGTTAACAGCTCAAGACTCGGGTTTCGCAGGAATCCCTGCGGTCAAGGTAGAGACGATCGAGAAGGTCAGTGTTGTTGGTCTTGTGAGGGACGCTGAGACTCCACTGTCCATGCTCACCATAGATAGTGAAGATTCAGATTTCGTGGCATGGGACCCCGATGAATTGGAGATTTCTGTACGCTTTTCCTCCATAGATAACGACCCATCCGGCAATCCAATACCTCAGGGAATCTTCGTCAAAATCAGCGATGGAGAGGACGAAAATAGCGGTATGATTCTGTTCAATGTAATTGAAAATGGCGCCCCCCGCTGGTCACCGGTTCCTACCCAGCCCGTATTCGAGGGTGGGTCGACATCGATGTCCATGACACCATTCCTTACCGATTCGGATGACGATGGTAATGTGATCCCTACCTCCGAACTTACGCTTTCGATAGTGTCAAACGACAACGAGGACCTAATCCATGCCACCGTAAACGGGCATGCCCTATTTGCCTCGACACTGAATGACGACTCTCATGGTGTAGCACGGGTGATTATCGAGGCAGATGACGGAGCGAAGACTTCCCAGACCGCCGTAGTATTCTATGTCATCAACGTGAATGATCCTCCGGTTATTGAGGTAGAAAGCCTCCAGGGCATGAATTTGAAATCGGGGGATAAAATGTCCCTGAATATTTCCGATTTAATTTCCGATGTGGACGACCCTGACGATGAGGTGTGGGTCGAGGTAAACACCGCCATCCCAGGGGCGGCTCGTTTCAATCACCTTACTGGGGAGCTTTCAATGCACTGGGAGGAGCCCGGATCGCACACGGTCTCTCTAACACTAATCGATAGTCATGGGGATTGGAGTGAATCCCATTTTGCCGTAACAGTCCTCGACTCAAAGCCCATCACTTGGAAAACAGACTTCCAGGCAGGCGACCTGGAGGTAACAATCGACGATCTGCATATCGGCGGTGATCCAATCGTCGAAATTCAGAATATAGGTCCACTAGTTCTCAGTAATATCAAGATTCGATGGTCAATATGCAATGGTATTGTCGGGATCTGCCACTCAGCTGGTGCTGTGGATGGTTTGGGCCCATTCCCGGCCACTCCTTCCGATGGAGGGGGGATGTCTGTTGGTGATTACCTCACTCTATCTGTCAAGGCACTGGATAACGAGGGCTGGGATAGGGAAACAAGGGATATTCTCGAGATACTCCTTCCCACCACCAGTGAAATTCCAGACCAGCCGATGGACAGTGAGGAAGAAGTAGCCCAGGACCAGCAGTCGGATCAGCAAGACACTGGTTTCTCCGCATTGGAAATAATCGCTGGCATTCTAATCCTGATCATATTCTTGGGTGGTGGTGCACTTACTGGCCTATATTTCTCTGGTTATTTCGGGAACAGAAAGGGCCATGCCTCGGAAGCGCCCCAACATGCCCAGAACTTGAATCCAAATCCCAATGATGAGGAGGAACAAGTAGTCGACTTCGAAAATAGAGAACCAGAGCACCCGCCACTTCCGGAGGGGGGTCTTCCAGAAGGATGGACGATGGAGCAGTGGAAATACTACGGCAATCAATGGCTAGAGAGGAACAAATAGGAAAATACTGCAACAGGAGCCTAGACGCACCTTCAAGAAGGTGCTACGTGCAGAGGTGACTCCGAGGGATCATAATGGCCGACCAAGACGAGGCGATACGAACCGATGGGGATGACGATGAGGACGCTTTGGAATCCTGGGAAGAAGGGTCCGCTTTCGGCGTCTCCGACGACAAAGATCCGGTTTGCGAGACCCCTGTCGAAGAATGGGTCAAGGAGCTAAAAATAGAATCTACTGAAAAGGTCCCGATACCCGAGAGGTTGGTCGATCAGGTGATCGGCCAAGAAGCAGCCTCAATCGTGGTAAAGAAGGCATCAGAGCAACGCAGACACATGATAATGGTGGGCGAGCCGGGGACTGGAAAGTCAATGCTTGCAAGGTCTATGACCGAGTTTCTCCCTCCGGAGCAGCTCGAAGATGTGCTCGTATACAGGAACCTCGAGGATGAGAACGAGCCGAAGGTCAGGACAGTGCCTGCCGGAAGGGGGTCCAGACTAATCGCCGAGAGAAGGGCACAAGTTAGACAACAAAGGGAGAGGACCAATCGAACCCTACTCTTCATCGCACTCGTCGTTGGGGCGGCCCTTCTCCTTGCCACAATAAGCTCAGGTGAGATTCTGACATTCATATTCGGTTCTTTCATTCTCGTCTTCGGGTACTTCTTCCTGAGGACCAGACTCAACGCTGGTGACGAATCCAACATCCCGAAGCTGCTGATAAAGCACGAGAGGAGCGACGAGGCTCCATTCGTCGATGCCACGGGAAGCCTTGCAGGGGCGCTATTGGGGGATGTCAGGCACGACCCGTTCCAATCAGGGGCTGATCTAGCAACACCAGCGCACGAGAGGGTGGAACCCGGGGCGGTTCACAGGGCTAACAAAGGCGTACTTTACATAGACGAGATAAGGATGCTAAGGATGGAGGAACAACAGGCCTTGCTCGTAGCCATGCAGGAGAAGGAACTCTCAATCAGCGGGCGATCCGAGAGATCCTCGGGGGCCCTCACCAAGTCTGAGCCCGTTCCTACCGACTTCATCTTAATCGCGGCCGGGAACCTGGATAGCATCCAGAACATGCACCCTGCTCTCAGAAGCAGAATAAGGGGATACGGCTACGAGGTCTATGTCAACACAGACATGAATGACACCGAGAGGAACAGGCGCCGACTGATCAGATTCATAGCGCAGGAAGTCAAGAATGAGCTCTCAAAAGACACGGGAAGGGCAATCCCGCATTTCGATAAGGGAGCGATATCGCTTGTCCTGAAGGAGGCCCAAAGAAGGAGCGGAAGGAGGGGAAAACTATCCCTGAGACTAAGAGAACTCGGTGGCCTCGTGAGGATAGCGGGAGACCTGGCATCCGAGGATGGGTCAGAGCTAACCCAGGCCAAGCACGTGGTCAGGGCGAGAGCTATTGCAAAGCCCTTGGAACAACAGGTGGCGGATAGGTACCTGGAAAGGCAGTCAGAATACTCGATGCTTGTCAACGAGGGGCACAGGGTCGGCAGGGTGAACGGCCTGGCAGTCCTAGGGGCGGACAGCGGCCTATCCGATTACTCAGGTGTAGTGTTGCCCGTAGAGGCGATGGTGACTCCTTCGCAGGGGCGCTCCGGACAGGTCATCGCAACGGGGGGTTTGTCGGACCTCGCCAAGGAGAGCGTCACCAACATCAGCGCGGTAGTGAAAAAACTGACTGGCAAGGACATCAAGGACTACGACCTGCATGTCCAGTTCCCCGGCACCCACAATGTGGATGGGGACAGTGCATCAATAACAATGGCCACAGCGATAATAAGTGCCTTTGAGGGAGTCCCGATAGACCAGAATTTGGCTATGACAGGGTCCCTAACGGTGAGGGGGGAGGTCCTCCCAATCGGCGGGGTATCTGCAAAGATTGAGGCAGCAGCGAAGTCCGGTATCAAGAAGGTGATAATTCCGAGGTCCAACCTTCGGGATGTTCTCATAGACGAGAAGTACGAGGAGCAGGTCGAAATATTGGCCGTTGACTCATTGGACGAAGTACTGGAGCACGCTCTGGTGGGCAAGGATGAGAAGGTGAGCCTCGTGGACAGGCTATCTCAGGTTGTCGACACCTTCTCCACGGGGACTGACAAGCAACCCTCGGCATGATTCCTACCAATTCTTGAAGACCCCCTCCACGGGGCATTGGGATGATGTCGTCAAGCCAACGGTCCCCCATGGTCATCCTCTTCCTTGTCGTTTTGATCGACATGATTGGATTCACCTTGGTCATCCCTTTCCTGACATACTTCATACAGGACCTAGCCACCTCCGATGGTTTCAGCAATGTTGGCGAAAGGGACAGGTGGGTCGGAATCGTGTTCGCCTCCTACACCTTGGGCCAGTTCCTCTTCACGCCTTTGTTGGGGTCGCTTTCGGACAAGATAGGGCGAAGGCCAATCCTCCTCTTCGGACTGGTATCCAACACGGTATTCCTCATTACGTTTGGTTTGGCATCAGCCCTCTGGATGGCATTGCTAGTCAGATTCCTGGCAGGAGCGGGGAATGGGAACATCGCTGTAGCGCGTGCCTACGTAGGTGACATCAGCTCAGAAGAACAGATCCCAGCAAGAATGGGCCTGATAGGGGCCTCATTCGGCCTCGGTTTCATGATTGGGCCGTTTCTCGGTGGCGTCCTGACCGACCCATACACCGTCATAGGTGGCCCCTTCGAGACAGAGTGGTGGTCGAGCCACCCGTACTTCCTCCCTTGCCTATTCGCAGGGGCGCTTTCCGCAGCCTCATTCCTTTTGGCATTGAGAATGCTGCCCGAGAGCCTCCCGGAAGACGAAAGGAAGCCCGACATCGAGGCTTCCAAGGGCCTTCGTGACGAACTCTCCAAACTTCTTGCGATCAGAGACCTCTCACCCACTGTCAGACGCCTAATTTTGGTGAACGCCTCTTTCCTTCTGGCCATAACGATGATGCACGCTACTCTGATCCTATTCACGGCTATGCCAGTCGATAACGGGGGACTCGGATTCGACGAGATGAGGAACGGCTACATCTTCGCAGTTGTCGGTCTGATCGGCGTCATCGTGCAAGGTTGGCTGATTAGGCCCCTTGCAAGGAGGTATGATCCCCGTGTCCTGATGGCGGTGGGAATCTCGATGTCTGCAATCGGTTTGGGCTGGATTCCATACATCACAACGGAAACACAGGCCGTGGGAGTCTTTGTCATAGTCCTTATTTCCACGGGCCACGGGCTTTTCGGACCGACCCAGTCAACCCTGCTGACCTCAGCGGCGAAAACTCATGGGATCGAGCTCGGGAGGGCGATGGGGGCACAGGAAGGGTTCGGGGCACTTTCCAGGATCATTGGCCCGGTTCTGGCTGCGTTCATCTGGGCGGAGACAGTTGACGGGACAGGAATCTGGACATATCACACCGTATTCAGGGCTGCCGGCCTTGTTGCCGCGACGGGCCTAATTATCCAATTTGGGCTGATAAGAAAACAGAATCCGGGAGTTGTTTGATATCCCCGACTCACCCAGTGACTCACGAGGGGGCCAAATAGCTGAGAGTCTCGATTTCTAAACTCTGGCTATTCAACCCATTCTTCCTTACTGCAGAGATCATCGCAATCGACCTCATACTCGACGGTGTATTGGGTCTGGGGATTACTTCCCTCACAGGGGGCGGAGTGATGCTGTTTTTCGGGTTAATTTACTCTCAAATGGGGTTCTCATCTATCTCAAAGGAGCAATCCATACTGATCCTTTTCGCAGGGATATCCGAGATCGGCATTTCACATCACGGCGCCCAGATCGATAGGACTGGCATACAACTCGCACTAGCATTTTCGCAATTGGCATTGGCATCCGTGTACCTTATGAGGGCCAAAATTCACGTTGAAGACGGATTTCTAAATTTTCGAACACTCGGAAAGGAAACCTCGTGGAAGTGCACAGAAACCCGGATCGAGGTCGGGATAAAGTCCGTTGGGAGGGCCATTGGATACGGTGACTTGACTTTCCACAGGGGAGGGGATAAAGTAAGAATCTCAGGAGTCGGTGACCCTGTTGGAGCTCGGAGGGAACTGATCGACACACACCAAATGAACCCACATCCCCAGAAGGCGCCCTGGCTGGGAACCCTGCCTCTTTTCCTCGCCGCAATACTTTCGCTATTCTTGGTCGAGGGCCTTACATTTTGGCTCCTTCTGGGACTTTTTCAAAATAGAATTGAAGAACCGTTGGCCATAATTTCTGCGATTATCCTGCTTCTAATCTCGAATTTAGCCATCTTGAATCTAAAGATTCCACGAAATTCAGAGGACCCATCTTCGGATATCAGAGATCGGGGAATAATTGCTAGAGGGGCATGGACCGAGGTTTTCCCCGATGGAAACGGAAGCGTGGTCAAACAACTATTCAGGTGCGGTTGGGGGCACAATGACTACTCGATGCATCGCGCACCAGTCTTGGGGAGTAAAATCTGCGGGGAAAGGAATCCATTGGCTTTGGTGATAATTCACAACATCATGCTACTATACCAGATGGTGGGGATACACAGGCGTAGGATTTACCAAGATTTCATCGAAGCCATACCGGGAACTGAAATTCCCAGCCATGGGAGATACAGGTACACTCAGGAGCTGGCCCCATTCCCCCTTAGCTCAGTATCCGGGACAGATTCGATAATGGTTCAACTCTCGGTCCTCAACTCCCAACTTAGTGAGAGCGGACTTAATCTGGACGACATTCACGCAGGAAACGTAAGAGTAGCAAAGAATGGACGGATTAAAATCGTCGACGGAGAGCTTTACACGGACGGCGAGGTACTAATCAAGACTATTCTAGTAAGATTCTTTGATGGTCGAAGAGTCAGCGGAATGGAACCCGTTCTTGGATTCGATAGGATAGTTAGATGGGTAGACGATAGAACTTCGGTAGATGAAATTCTCGGCGGCAGCAGCCCCCCTCATTATCCAGAATCAGCATAGTACACCTTTTCTACCGCCAAGCGGCTAGCAGTGTGAGGGGACAGGATGGCACTGGCAGCGGTTGTGGCCCATGGAGGGGCAGGAGCAGGTCCAGAGAGGCTAGCCAATGTTGAGAGGGCAGTAGCAATCGCTGCTGGAATTCTGGAGTCGGGAGGAAGCTGCGTAGAAGCAGCGGTCGAGGCCTGCGTAGTTCTAGAGGACGATCCAGTGTTCAATGCTGGCACAGGCTCCGTTTTCAGAAATGACGGATCCGTGGAGCTGGACGCCTCAATTCAGACCTCGGACGGAAGGATGGGTTTCGTGATAGCCATTCAAGAAACTCCCAATCCAATTAGGGTGGCGGCTCGTCTTCTCGATCAGGAGGTCAATGGGCTTACGGGCGACGGCGCAAGGACTTGGGCAGACGAACAAGGCTTCCCTCGATCCCAAGTGGAGGGAAGGCCCCCCTTTCAGAGAGCCACCGACACCGTGGGCGTCATAACCAGGGATGGCAATGGCAATATAGCGTGTGCAACAAGCACTGGCGGTTGCAGTGACCGCCCATCTGGAAGGGTTGGCGACGTACCACTCCCGGGTTGCGGGTTCTGGGTCCAGGAAGGGGTTGGAGTGGGCGCTACTGGAATCGGGGAAGCGATAACGAGGGGGATGTTGAGCTACAGAGTAGCAGAGAAGATTCTTGCCGGAATGGACCTGGAGGAGTCCATGATTTGGGCCTTGGAGGATTGCCTCGAGGAGGGTGCAGAGGTCGGCCTGATCGCTTTGGGTTCGGAAGGCACAGGGCATGGGTTAGCAAACAGCAAAAACATGCCATGGGCATCCTGGATCGCAAGAAAGTGAATTTCGGGCTTGGGATGCGCTTAAGGAGGCATCACCTCTGGCAAGCTCGGAGATGGTGTCTTGTCTGATTTGGATTCGCGCATCGGCCAGATCGCCCAAGTCCTGTCTCAACTAGATGACAATCAAGTTCCCAGGAACATAAGGTCAGCATCCAAGGATGCGGTCGAGAAGTGGCTTCTGAATACTGGCAAGGACATGGACGTGAGGTTGGGGATGACCGCATCAATATTGGATGAGATATTCAATGACCCGAACCTCCCAGGGCATTACGGGCCGCTGTGTTTGCAGATCCAAGCGGCCCTCGAGGAGATGCTTAACCAAGTCAGTCGTTCGTAGTGAACGTGCCCAGAGAAGAAAATCAAGTCTTCCTTCTCTCGGCCGCCTTCTTTCTGAGTCCGGTGTAGCCGCATTTCCTGCAGGATTTTGGCGGCTTCACGTTGTTGTGGGCACGGTGGGTGGCCGAGCAATTCATACAGATCCACTTCTCAAGGAGCCTCTTCTCAGCCTCAGGGTGCCTCTGTGCCATGGTGCCTCGCGACCTGACCGACCTTCATAATCGCTTCTCAACCCCAGGTGCCGTTCGAATCCAAAGCATTCATACACCTATTGCCGCGTTAATACGACTGTTGCCTGCCAGCGTAGTGCTCGGGGCCCAATGGGGGGATGAGGGTAAGGGCAAGGCCATAGACCAGTTAGCACCCCATTCGGACTGGGCAGTTAGATTCCAGGGGGGGAACAATGCTGGGCACACGATCGTGGTCGGAAACACAACCCTCAAGATGCACCTACTTCCATCGGGGATAACTTCCAAGGATTGCAACCTCGTTCTTGGGTGTGGCATGGTGGTCGATCCTTGGGTCCTAGATAGGGAGTTGAGGGAGTGGTCAGAACTGACAGGAGAGGAACCCGAGGGAGTTAGGCTGTTCATCAGTGAGAGGGCATCCGTTATCCTGCAGTTTCACAGGCTTTACGACTCAGCAGACACGCTCGTGGGTACAACCGGCAGGGGCATCGGCCCTGCTTACAGGGATAGGACAGAGAGGGTAGGGATCAGGTTCGTCGACATACCCCAGATACTGTCCAACCCCGACGAGTCATCATCCATTGCGTCCCGAATGAATATGCAACTCGACACCGTGGGGATCTCGGATCGGATAGATCCCGAGCAGCTCCTCTCCGATCTTGCTTGGGTCGTCGAGAGGTTCTCCCCCGCTATACGGCCCACGGGACCAATGCTAGACTCCGCCTTGAAAGAAGGAGCGAACGTCCTTCTGGAGGGCGCGCAAGGCGCGATGCTTGACATCGACCAAGGCACATACCCGTTCGTCACGTCCTCCGTAACGTGCAGGGCGAACGCGACACATGGATCGGGAATCCATCCCGGCCACATAACTCAGTGCCTGGGCATCACGAAGGCATATACGACCAGGGTCGGGAATGGCCCCTTTCCCACGGAGCTCTCACTCACCGA
>CACGIM010000015.1 GCA_902573115.1 uncultured Candidatus Poseidoniales archaeon | reverse complement strand
GGACTTCTCGTTCAACGTCACTCAATGGGATTGCCACGCCAACTCCTATGCTGTAATCTACAACACAACCGACGGCAACAATAACCACATCTTTAGCAGGAACTTCCACTTCTCTAACTATGACGAGTGTTACGAAGTTTGGATGGATGTGACAGACGAAGACGGAGACTACGTGTCGTACAACGACATAGACGGCGGTACGACCGATCTGCTGTGGGTCGTTGGATATGATCCATGGGAAGGCGAGGAAGAGGCTCCCGAGGAGCACGAGTTCGAGCTTTCATGGTACTACGTGATTGACCATGACTGGAGCAACCAGATCTCTGACACTTTCACATGGACTCAGTCCAGCCAGGACGATGACATGGTGATACCATGGGAAGTCACGGTAACGGACTTCGACTGCTACCTATATGTCAGCGCGAACCTGAGGGTGAACACGTCTGATGGCTGGCTGAACGTCAGAGGATATGGCTTCAACCTCTATCCGCCGTGCGAGGAGATGCCAGGCGGATGGTACGAGCTCCAGATCGACGATGGAGGCACATGGGTGGACTACGATGATGGGTGGAACCACATGATAGGTGACGCAGGCCTCTACGATGTGAGGTTCAATGCAACAATGCTCGAGGAGGGCGTGACCTACTCCATGTCCTACTCCGCTTACGTTTACGGCCATGAATTGGACTCTCAGACCGTATCCTGGAACGCTACCGACGAGAACGCCACTGTCGACCTGATACTGGCCATACCTCATTGGTACTGTGGAATGGAACTCTACTCCAGCCTGTCCTTCGACCACGAAGGCACCCTCTTCGAGCTAGTGCAGAGGGAATACTACGAGGAAGGACCCTGCCAGACAGATTTGGAGTACGACTTCTCTGATTCTTTCGAGGTACAGTTCGACCTAGAGCTAATTGACGAGGGAGACTACCAGCTGACCACACACTTCGGTTGGGGAATAGGCGGTGATGTCATGGTCTGGATGGACGCCGTGTGGGGCAATATGGATGGCGTATTGAACACCAGCGAGGCCGAAGACGCGTTCTCAGAGATAAACGGTGATGCATATGAGGGTAGTCCCGATGAAGCACCACCATTCCAATTGAATGGGGACGCTCCGAGCGCATGGTCCTACAGTGATCCGACCTTGGATGAGGCTTGGTTGGGAGACTCCTCCTTGCCAATGACTTTCTCAGGTGTTTGGGTAGTCGATTTCCACGACATCTTCGGCGTTGATCTCGAGATGACACTGCCGATTTACCGAGATGAAGCCGATCTAGGATGGCTCATAACATTCGTAGGTAATGACGACCTACCTCTAGCTTCGGGATACCTCCTTTACGAGAATGGGACCTCGTACGCTGACCTGGAGACAGCCCCTGGAGAATACGGAGTCCAGACTTATCTGACTGAGGGTGGAAACTTCACAATAGGCGCCGAATGGGTGCTAGCTGATATCCCCAACCCGTCTATGACATTCGAGCAGTACGATAACTCGACAGGGACATACGGGGAATTCACAGGACTCGTTGAGGGTTGGAACCAACTACAGCTCTTGCTTGGAAATCTATCCGAGCAAGAGTACACGGTCCACCATAGCGTAATCTTCGATGGAATACCTGTGCAGAACGGATCAACCACGATCCCGGCCGATGTCAGCGAGTTCAGCTATGTCGCCGCAGGACATTTAGACATCTTCACGTGCGTAGTGGAGATCATCTTCTCAGTCGAGGACAGGAACGGTGTAGAGATCAATAACACCGCCCTCCTACTTGATGGAATCTGCGCGCAGACTGAATTCAACCTGATTCAGCACTTCCCTGCACAAGAGTCCCCTGAATACGTCTGTCACGAGATAGCAGGAGATCCAAGCAGCCCCGTGCAGTACATCAACTTCAGCCTAGTCAATGATGGAGTCGAGGACTGCGGTGACGGTGCTGACGAGCCTTTCGACATGGACCTCGAAACCGACTCGGACGGAGACGGCAATTCCACGAACGATCCTGACAGCTGGTACGACTGCTACGACGGTACGACAATCAGCATGGCCTTGGTCAATGATGGAAACAGCGACTGCTTCATGGGAGAGGACGAGTACTTCTACGAGGGCTCTTCATTCGGTCCGCCGACCACCGCAATGGGCCTGTCCGACGGAATGTACGACTACTCGATTATGTTCGAGGCAATTGCTCACAATCTGAGCAGCACCAGCAACTGGTCAATTACCTTTGACGTGGTTATCGACGGAGAGATCCACAACTCCTCGGGTTCCTTCCAGATACCCGAGGGATCTGTCCACCACATGGAAATGATAGAGCTATCAACCAATATTGAGGCTTGCTTCATCGACATAATTGTCACCCTTGTGGAAACCCCAATCACCGGTGAGAACGCCTCTACCTTTGCTTCGGCTGTCTACGGCCTAAGCGGAGAGTGCGTCGAGGACAGTGACCTAGACGGCTACCTAGACTGGTTCGACAGGTTCCCGATGGACCCCAACGAGTGGGAGGACTCAGACTCCGACGGATGGGGGGACAACGCAGACGTGTTCCCGAACGATCCTAACGAGCATACCGACTCGGACATGGATGGTGTGGGTGACAACTCAGACGCGTTCCCATGGGACCCGACAGAGTACATCGACACGGACGGAGACGGATGGGGTGACGGAGCCGATGAATTCCCGAACGACGAAACTGAATGGCAGGACACTGACGGGGATGGTATCGGGGACAATGCCGATACCGACTCTGACGGGGATGGAGTCAACGATGACCAGGATGATAGCGACGGGGATGGAGTCAACGACGACCAAGACGACTTCCCATTCGACGCCAACGAGACGACCGACTCGGACGGTGACGGCGTGGGTGACAACTCCGACGCTTTCCCGAACAATGCAACGGAATGGTCAGACACGGATGGTGACGGTATCGGAGACAACTCAGACGGTGACGTGGATGGGGACGGAGTCGACAACGAGTTCGACACGTTCCCTCTGAATCCAGACGAGAACTCAGACTCCGATGGTGATGGAGTAGGGGATGCCCAAGACGCATTCCCGAACGACCCCTCCGAGACCACTGACACTGATGGAGACGGAATAGGAAACAACGCTGATACCGATGACGACAATGATGGGACTCCGGACGACTCGGATGCATTCCCCCTCGATCCAACAGAGGACACTGACTCGGACAGAGACGGCTTCGGCGACAATGTCGATGCGTTCGACAACGACCCCGGAGAATGGGTGGATACTGATGGTGATGGAGTCGGAGACAACTCAGACAGGTTCCCAGCTGATCCCTCGGAGCAGTTCGACAGCGATCTTGATGGGGTCGGCGATGGAAACGATGCATTCCCCGACGACCCAACTGAGTACCTCGATTCTGATCAGGACGGAGTAGGTGACTTTGCTGACGCCTTCCCATTCGACGCCGACGAGCAGAAGGACACTGACGGGGACGGGGTCGGCGACAACGCAGACACCGACGCTGACGGCGACGGGGTACCCGACGACCCGAGCGACGCCCCAGATGCAGACGACGATGACGGGGGGATCCTACCGGGATTCTCCGCGGTCGCTGGCCTGGCATCGATGCTCGGTGCAGCGGTCCTGATCGCCGGAAGACGCAAGGACTGAGCGGGCCTCTCCCTAACGGGAGGGGTCCCTCAGGGCCAACCGAATTACCGATAGGCAGACAGGCTATATCTGCACTAGTAGAACGGGTTCGTCCCCGCCTCGTGGTCTGTCATGTCAATGACACCTGAAACCTCGGGGACACCCTCGGTGATCATCACCTCTACACCCTGTCTGAGAGTCACATCAACCATTCCACAACCTTGACAACCCCCTCCGAACGCGATTAGAGCCTTCCCCTCGTCGTCTATCCCGATGAGATCGACATGCCCCCCGTGCGAAGCTACGACTGGATTGACCTTCTCGGAGATCACATCTGCGACTGCCTTGGAAATGTCGTCAATCCAGAGTGGATTGGGGTTCTCGAAGCTGAACCCACCTCCCATGAGCGTCTCTTTGTAATCCAAGGTGGTCCCCTCTAAGTAGGGGGCACTTTTTGCACCCACGAATACAGCAATTCCACTCACTTCGGATGCAATGTCGTCCTCCAGAGCATCACTCTTTCCGATAAGCTGGAGATCATATTGGAAACCATTGGGTCCTCTTCCAATAATATCCAACTTCAGTGCCATCTCCTCATCTCCGTCAGCCTTTTCTGAGAAGCTTCCGAGCATTTCCCTAGCCTTGTCCGTGATAATGAGCATGTTAGTTGGAACAATCCACCACTATTCAATCTGTTCTCCCGAAGATAAGCTCATGACTAGCCACTTGACCGAGGGGGATAATGGTCCTAGACAAACTTAGTCGTCCTCTTAGGGACCTCCGAATTTCTGTGACAGACAGGTGCAACTTCAGATGCAGGTATTGCATGCCTAGGGAAGAGTTTGGCAGTGATCACACCTTCCTGTCAAAAAGTGAGATCCTAACCTACGAGGAGATAAACAGGTTCGTTATCGCTTGCAAACCATTAGGGCTCCAAAAGGTAAGAATTACTGGAGGAGAACCGCTTCTAAGGAAGGATATTCACAAGCTCGTTGAGATGATTTCAGGCCTTGGAATAGAAACGGCGCTCACCACAAACGGCTCTCTATTGTCTGGACAACTAAACAAGCTAGCAGGATCAGGCTTGGACAGGGTAACCATCAGCTTAGATGCAATGGACCAAGAAACTCACTCAAGAATCACTGACTCCACATTCTCGGTAAGCGATATCTTAGGGGGAATTATGGAAGCCTCTAGTCTTGGACTCGATCCCGTGAAAGTCAACTGCGTAGTCCGAAGGGGGGTAAACGAATCCGAGGTACCAAAGCTAGTAAGAAAATTCAGAGGCACTGGTGTGATAGTCAGATTCATCGAGTTCATGGATGTTGGGAGGACAAACGGATGGACTCCCGGGCAAGTGGTGCCGAGCTCGGAGATTCTGGATTTCCTTTCCAAGGATTTCGACCTAGTCCCATTAATCAGGGACTCACCTAGCGATGTCGCTTCCAGATGGGCTCACTCCGATGGATCTGGTGAGATTGGGTTCATCTCATCCGTCTCCAATCCATTCTGCGGAGACTGTGTAAGGGCACGATTGTCATCGGAGGGGAAGCTGTACACCTGCCTTTTCTCGACACTAGGTCATGAAATGTCTGACCTGATTCAAAAAGAAGCCGACTCCGATAAACTTACCCGAGCAATCACCAAAGTATGGGAACAGAGGAAAGACAGGTACAGCGAGGAAAGAAAACCAGAAACCATCACTCTTCCAAGGGTGGAAATGTCCTACATAGGCGGTTGAATCGACTCCGCTGCTTCAACTACAGCTTCCCATGGTGCATTGGTTCTAAAGGAAGGCCTACCATAACTGGATACCGCCGCAAGGTGTCCAGCCTCAGTCAGGTAACTTACAATCCTACGGGGGCTAGGTGGGGCTCCATTCTCAAGCCAAGAAGACAAGTCGTCCACGACTACTAGATGGTTTGATCCAACAACCACAGACTCCTCCGAGATGTGCCTAACGCTCCTTGAAATCCTCCGCCTTTCCATCTCAAACTTCTTTTGGTCCCAGCCAACGAAGTCACCCTCTTCGAAGATAGGGCCGCAGGTCTCGAGGGCTAGGCTTTCGGTCATGCATGACATTGCTCGACTATCTCCTGATGGGCCAACCCAGAGTGGCCCCGAGACTCGTGGGTCCCTCCTGTCAACGGGATAACTCAGAGGTAGCATGCAGTGCATTGGAAGATGGGTAAGTTGGCTTTGAGGGTGTAGCCCTGCATCGATAGAGGATAGGACCTCTTCCTCCCGAGGGGAGTAAACTCTCCAACCGAGACTCCCTTCCAAATTGTTCGCGCTTGACACGCTCTTCAGTATCCTGAAGGATACTCTGAGATGGTGAGAGTCCCAAACAGATAGTAGGGGCGATATGATACGATCGTGTCTGGCAGCGCTCCTCGAAATTGAGGCCAACATCACTCTCATACCAGAGTCATGTGCAAGCCCGTCAGTCCGGACTCTGGCCCCATATCTCCTCATCAGTGCTGTCCTCGACGAACCAGTAAGAGCTGCTGTATCCGTGGCACTGATTTCTATCACGCCACTCCTTGCCATTGACTGGATAGCTGTGTCGATGAATGGGGCTGGAGACCCGTATGGGTCAATGTCTACCCAATGTCTTCCGCTTTTCAGAACCTCCACTCTTAAGTCACCATTTCTGGGAATCAGCCGACCCTCTCCGTGGGATGTGCCAAATCTAACATGAGACTCCATGGCCCATTTCAGGGCATCCTCGTCTAAATCGACTATTGTGGCTGAGATCCTCTTTGCCATTTCCCCGGGCAGTTCGTTTATCCATCTTCTAGCCCTAAGACCAGAAGCAGCTAAGCCGTCCAAAGCGTATATCTCTCGTTCGCCTAGCATACCGCTCTCAATAGCATACTTGAGAAGCAAGACACTCCTTGTCCTGCTTCCCGACATTGCAGGGTTGTAGAACACACTACCACTGCCCTTGGATCGCGGCCCTTGAGAGCCTAACTGAGGCGGGACTGGCAGAAACATCTCTGTCCTCCCCTCTCTATGAGGAAACCCATTCGACGGATCTCCCGCACCCCCGCCCATGATCTCCGGAGGAGTTGGTCACAAAAGGTGTTCATTGGATTAATACTCTGAGAAAACTACATTCGGGTCAGTGTGAGTCACCAAACCCTTCTGATTAGTGACCTCTCCTACAATCTTGGTTCCTGGCAGCTTGTTCGCAAGCCATTCTCTAATCGAGTCTGCAGAATCCGATGATACTGCAACTAGCATACCCATGCCCATGTTGAAGGTTCTGTGCATCTCCCTTGAACTCACTGATCCTACTTCAGAAATCCACTGGTACTCTGGCGGGGGGGGGGAGGGGATCAGATATATGCCAACCCAAAGATTGACTCAATCTAAGTAAATTCGACAGTCCGCCCCCAGTAATATGGGCTATTCCCTTTATGTCATCTGCCGAACAGACACCTCCATCAGTCCTTGACTCGATAATCAGATCTACCACTGGGTCAACGTAAATCCTAGTCGGATTGAGTAGAACCTCCGACAATGTAGGGAGATCTCCGTCAGAGAATCTCTCAATATCTCTCCAATCATGATGGGGTTCGAACGGACAGGGATCTAGAAGAGAGCAGCCCGACCTCTCAACAACGGCCCGAATCAGCGTGAACCCGTTAGAATGAAATCCACTACTAGGTAAGCCAATCAGAATGTCACCCTCTTCTAACCCTTGACCAGTTATTCCTGAATCTCTTGGAAACCACCCCAATGCAGTTCCGGATAGGTCAAGCTCCTTAACAATCCCAGGAAGTGTGGCAGTCTCCCCTCCAGCGAGTGTAACTCTAGCAACCCTGCAGGCTCTAGAAAGTGAGGCCCCTAACTTTGAATGCACTTGGGGGTCGGCTCGAGGTACGGCGATGTAGTCCACAAAGGCAAGAGGCTCTGCTCCCACGCAAATCAAATCATTTACGTTCATCGCAACACAATCCATGCCAACCCCACCAAGATGGCCAACTTCCACTGCGACTTGTAGCTTAGATCCCACCCCATCTGTCGCCAATGCTAAGCACGACTCACCAAATTCGATGACCCCTCCAAACCCACCAGGAAGAGGAACTGGAGCCCCAAAGACGCCCGGAGGCCTGGAAGATGTGTCAAGTGACTCTATCAGGCTAGCTATTGCCCTTCCTTCAAGCTCCACGTCAACACCGCTAGAGGCATAGTCAAGAGGCTCTCCCATATACCCTCGGAACCACAACAAGAACTTCATCATCACTGAACTAAAGACTCGATGTTTTTACGAAAATCATACTCTCTTGGAAAGCCCATTAAGACGATTTTGGGCTAATTTACTTATAAAGAAACAATCAACAATCTCTATAACATAAAGTTTACTCGCATAGGGAGGTAGTGAGAGTTTACTATGTACAACAAGAAAATGATTGCAATGATGCTTACCCTGAGTATGCTGGCTGCTAGCCTAGCAGGATGCGCAGGTGATGACGACGACGATGATGCTGTGGAGGTGCTCGGATGTATGGACGAGACCGCAAACAACTACAACGCCGACGCAACAACGAACGACGACAGCTGCACCTATGATGCAGTGGTTACAACCCACAAGATTGGTTTGCTAAACCCGATTACAGGGCCAATAGCACAGTACGCGCCGCCCTTTACATACGCGGCACAACAAGCCATCAGTGATCTGAACGCAATTGACTCTAGCGTTCAGTTCGAACTAGTCGAGGCAGACTCAGGATGTAGCGGCGATGTTGCTGCTACAAGCGCACAGACTCTGATCGACGCGGGAGTTGTAGGAGTTGCCGGGGCAGCGTGCTCTGGTGCTTCTACGGGTGCAAACGCGGTTCTAAACGCTGCAGGTGTCGTACAAGTATCCTATGCCAGCACCAGCCCTGCCCTAACAGGTACTGATGGGTTCTGGAGAGTTGTCCCAAGCGACGAGATACAGGGACCGGCAATGAAGGACATGGCGGACGCAGCTGGAGCAACAAACCCAGCAGTTCTCCACATGACCAACGACTACGGTTCAGGTCTAGCCACAGCATTCGAGAATGCATACGGCACCGACAACCTATGCACTAAGGTCGGCTACGAGGATACTACTACCGACTTCACTACTCAGATACAGGCAGTAGCAGACGCCGGTTGTTCATCCGTGGTCATCGTCAGCTACGCCGCTGACGGTGCAGCTATTCTAGAGCAGATGGCCGGAGCAGGAGTTTCCCTCCCAGTCTTTGGAGCCGACGGAATCGCTGACGGGGCATTTTTGGATAGCTTCAGCGCCCCTGCAGCAGCTAATGGAGTACAGGCAACAAGACCTCTCGGTGGAACCTCTACAGGTGACTTCAACGACAGGTGCGCAGCAAGTACTGACTGTGCTGGTGGAATTTACACCTCAGAAACATACGACGCGGTAATGATGATTGGAAAGGCCGCTGCTATGGAGGCAGGCGCTAATATGGCCACTCACCTGAACATGGTGGGCACCAACTATGCCGGGGCCACTGGAGAGCTTACCTTCGACTCTAATGGAGACGTTCCAGGGTTTGGATACGAACTGTGTCAATTCGATGCAATCTCCAGTACTGATGTATTCTTCAGCTGCAGAAACACATGGGCTTTAACGGACCCAGTGGACTACACAAGCGGTGCAATCTCCGCTGCAACGTTCACAGGAGCCACTGTGAAGATAGGTTTCCTAAACCCCTCCACAGGCCCAATCGCAGAATACGCACCAGGCTTCCTCGCGGCTTCTCAGATAGCCCTCAATGTAGGCAACATCGCAGGATGGGGAAGCGGTCTACAGTTCGAGTTAGTCTACGCAGACTCTGGATGTGACGGAACAGTCGCTGCAACCGGCGCACAGTCTCTGTTAGATGCTGGCGTAGTTGCTGTAGTGGGAGCTGCATGCTCTGGCGCCTCGATCGGAGCTAACGCGGTTCTTTCGGCTGCAGGAGTACCAATGATTTCCTACGCAAGCACCAGCCCAGCTCTGACTAACATGAGCAACCATCCCCACTTCTACAGGGTGGTACCGAGCGATGAGCTACAGGGCCCGGCAATCATGGACACGATTAACCACAGGGACTCAACCCTAGCCTCACCTGCTTTGATTCACCTGACAAACGACTACGGATCAGGCCTTGCTGCTGCTTTCGAGAATGCATGGGGTTCAGACAACATCTGCACCAAGATAGGCTATGCACAAGACACCACTGATTTCACAACCGCAGTTCAAGCAGTGTCGGATGCAGGTTGCGATAGCGCAGTTCTGATTTCATACGCCGCGGATGGAGCTGCAATCGTGGAACAGATGAACGCATCCGGAGTCGACATCCCCATCTTCGGTGGAGATGGCGTAGCCGAGGAGGGACTTTGCGCATCGATGTCAGACCAATCTCTGTGCGCAGGTATCGTGGCAACAAAGCCTAACGCTGGCGCCATGAACGAGAGAATGGGCGCATTCGCCCTTCTCTGTGGAGCTTCCCCGGAGTGTTCCGGTGGAATCTACACCTCAGAAGCCTTTGATGCAGTGATTATCACGATGTACGCTTACTTTGCAGGAGCAACTTCAGCAGGTACGCCAATGTCGCAATTGATCGCACTTACCGGACAGGGCTTTGTTGGAGCAACTGGTATTCACACCTTCGATGCCAATGGTGACGTGCCTGGGTACGGATACTGCATCGGTGACTTCACCTATGCGGATGGGGCAGCAAGCTACGCCTGCACCGAGAGCTGGGCCCTTACCGACCCAGTCGATTACACCACCGGTGTAGTCACAACAAACGCTTGATTCGTTGAAGCAAGCAGGGAACGTAAAGCGCTCGGCGGGAGATACCCGCCGAGCGCCCCCCAACAATGATTACTTCGACACCCCTGCATCAGTAAGGCGGGGTGTGCCCTGGTGAAAGATATGTTCAAAGAATTCAGAGAGACGATCCTGAATTCTACATTCTACAATTTTTGGAAATCGGCAACACGCAGACAACGTAGAACGGTAATCGCACTAGCGATATTTCTAGATGCCAGCTTAGGACTATTATACCAGAAAGGCTCTCTTAACCTACTAGATTTCTTCGTTGGAGGAGCGATTCCAAACGATCTTTCATGGCTTCTGCAAATAGTAGAGGCAGCCTCAGCAGCCTTCTTTGCGGTGAAGATAGTATTCGACGATTTACCCAAAGGTAAACTTAGAACGAGCTTAATCTTCCTGTCCCCAGTATTCCTATTGTTCTCCATTTGGGTCATCTTGGAATTTCTATTCTTGGGCCTCGACAAGGATGCGACGGTAATCATAGACATGGGTACTATTGGTATTGGTACCCTAACTTGGTCTTCGACATACCTTGCCATAGCAGTGGGCCTGACTCTGACTTACAAGGTTCAGAGGTATGGAAACTTCGCTCAAAGTGAACTTTTCATGATTGGGATGTACCTGTCTATGGTGATGATCTGGAGTGATTTTTTCTTCCCGCTGTATGATGCTAACAGTGATGGGGTTTTGGTTTGGTCTCTTTTGCTATGGACTCTTGTAGCAGCATTCTTCCTGACCGGAATAGCAGGCGTGTTAATCGATCGCATGGTCTACAGGGGATTCAGAGAAAAGGGTGCCAGTCCTCAGATCATGATGATTGCATCTCTGGGGGTTGCGCTGATACTACGTGCCCTAACATATCTCAGATTTGGTGCGGGCATCAATATCTTCGAGCCGGACAGGGATTGGAGGATACCCTCGCTCAGATGGAACCTTCCCACCACTAAGTTCAGATTCAACCTAGGTACGAAGGAGTTGGAGAATGGTGCCACTTACACCGGCTATGAGTGTGATTCAGGGCATAGAGTGGTGCACGAGGGTGCTAAGCCTTCCCTGGAAGTCTACGACAAGATGACTGATTGCGTGACGGAGTTCACAACTGGATATCCATACTACAAAGGGGCAGTGCCGGTCGTTGTCTTCACCTCGGTGATTCTTCTTCTAATCCTGCTTAAGAAAACCAGACTGGGAAGAAGGATGAGAGCTGTTGCTGACAACCCAGACCTGGCAGCCAGCAGTGGAATAAACGTAGAGCGAATACAGATGACGAGTGCATTCTTGTCAGCAGGAATCTCAGGAGTAGGGGGGGCGGTTTTCGCGATGACTCTGAGATTCTCACCAGAAACTGCCTTTACCCTTTTACTACCCTCTTTCGCAATTATAGTTCTAGGAACAATTGGCTCTATTGAAGGCGCGATAGTAGGCGCGTTGGTAGTGGGCTTCGTTAGAACTCTATCCAGCCCTGTCCTCATCGGGATAGGCCTTGATTTGGGTAGATCCAATTATACGGCCCTGGAAAACGTCATGCCATACATCTTCCTTGTTGCAATATTAATGATAATGCCAGAGGGAATTGGCGACGCCTATGAGAAATGGAAGGTAGAAAGGCTCAGAAGGAAGGCCGAGCAAGACAAGCAACCCTCAGAAAAAGTAGGTGGCTTACTTGCCATATCCCCATTCGGAGCATTAGGGGCGCATAACTTTTGGAGAGGAAAGAATTCAAGGGGGGAGACAATGTTTATTGTTACATTAGGCTCATACTTTCTTCACAGAATATCTCGATTTGTTTCCGGAAACTCACTAGCCCCTGACTCATGCTCCAAAGCATGCCAAGAAAGCAGTGTAGTAGATTCAAACTTCGAACTACTGACCGGGCGGACCAGTGGAGAGTTCATCTTGGAGGACTCTCCACTTACCCAATCCGACCTTCTTTTCCAAAAGAGCCCACCCAGTGACCTAACGGAAAATGAAATAGAAAGCTGGACAGATCAAGCCGTGCTAGAAATGAACGAGTCATGGCTTTCCATGATGAACTTCGAAATTCAACTTGTGGACCTAATTGTTTCTGCCGGAGATGTTGTTTGGCCCGCAATACCGATAATAATATGGGGAATTGCGGTTCTAGAGGGCATTTATGCGTTGAATGGAACGAAGAAAGACCCCTTGGAACCTATTTTTGGTCACCTTGATCAACTCCTCTATCCAATTTCCGTAATTCGAGGCAATTGGTCTGGATTAATTGAGAGGCAAGCATCTCACCTCAATTCAGCATTTTCAGATTTCCAAAGAAGAATCTCAATCCTGATTGGTTCGATTATTTTCCAAATTACAGATTCAGATGCCTACAAGGCAGTCAGCTCTCACGATTTCATCAACCGAATGAAAGAGAAAGCACCCTATGGTAGAGAGAGTCCCTATGGGTCTTGGATGTTGTTTTCTATATTGCTAATGGCTATGCTCGCTCTAGTATGGTGGCTTCCTGTGGCCGATCAAGAAGATGCTCGGTTCATCAAAGTACTACAGGTTTCAAATGTTCTTGTTACCCTCTCCATTTTTGCTTTAATGGCTTTTTCACTAAATGTCCATACCGGCGTAACCGGTCTGGTAAACTTTGGAGTCATCTTCTTCGTTGGAATAGGTGCTATCAGTGTAGGAATCCTCACCGCCCCTGAAAACCTGTATGGGTATGATTGGCCTGTTTTCTCGGCTGTTGTTGCCGGAGCTATAGTGGCTGCCTTAATCGGATGGTTGCTGGCTTATCCAACGGCTAGGCTTAGGATGGACTACTTCGCAATAGTAACCATCTCCCTAGGGGAGATTCTTAGATACCTGCTGATGGGCGAATCTCTACTCAGAGCAGGAACATTTGGGAACAGCATGGGTATTTCCAACTACAAGCTTCCACTCAAATCTTGGTGGTTCTGTGGCCCAAATACTCCCACAAAAGACCCACTACCTGGTCCTGATGGCCTGCTAGGAACTTCGGACGACCTGATTCGTGAATACAGCGCTAACGAATGCAGCAATCTAATTGGAACAGGCAGTATGGCTGAGAGAGTTGGAGATCTATTGAACCTAGGACAACCAGCCCCTTACATGATGGTACTAGCTATTTTTGGATTAACAATGATGGTGGTAATCTGGCTTCTACTTGACACCATATTCAAATCACCTTGGGGAAGAATACTGAAGTCAATAAGGGAAGACGAGGAAGTAGCTCAACACCACGGTCATGATATCTTGACTCACAAAGCTGCAAGCCTTGCACTCGGAGCGGCTATCGCTGCACTGGCGGGAAGCCTTTGGGCATGGAAATTAACCGGTTTCCAACCTAGCTTCATGGCCCCTGCTAGAACTACCTTCTTGGTCTGGTGCGCATTTGTCGTAGGAGGTATGGGTAATAACAGAGGAATGGTAATTGGGGCGTTCATTTATGTTATCATGGAGTTCCTATTCAATGTCTTAGTAGCGGCCCAGGGGACTACAGGACTTCCATTAAACGATACTGCTGATAGAATTGACAGCATTTTCGCTATGTTCGTTAATGAGCCGCAGGAACTAGCAATCTACTTCGCTCTCGTTGCTGTTTTAGGATTATTGATCAAACAACCCGGAATTCGCGAATTAGGCTTCTCAGGATGCATTGTGATGATTTTGTCTGCAACCTTGATGGATCAGAGGTCAATTTCAGAATCGTTCATTGGAGGTGTATTAATGGCAGATATGGCCTATTTCAAGGTCCTTCTGATAGGATCAATGATATTGCTATCTTTGAAGTACAATCCAAAGGGTCTTCTTCCAGAGGTTCCCAACAGGCCAGAGAGACCTTCCGGGGGTGAGTGATAATGGGAGAATTTCTCAGAGTAGACGGACTTAGGATGGAGTTCGGAGGCCTAGTAGCGGTCAAAGACGTCTCGTTCATTGTTGGTGAAGGCGAGTTTGTCGGTCTGATTGGCCCCAACGGTTGTGGCAAGTCTACTACCTTCAACTGCATCAGCGGTCTTCTCAATCAGACAGCAGGGAAGATCGAGATGTTTGGAGAAGACGTCTCGGAATTGAGGCCGGACCAGATTCAGAACCTCGGAATGACTAGGACGTTCCAACACACCAGACTTTGGAGAAGGATGACGGTGGTTGAAAATCTAATGGTACCCCCAAGGAAGCAGTTTTCTCCAAGTTTGATTAAGTCCCTCCTAAAACCAAGATCTAGGTCTGCAGAGAGAAAGAGACTCGAAGAGGCTTACACCATATTGGACCAACTCGAAGTACCCCACATGGCACACAACCTAACCAGCGAACTGTCTGGGGGTCAGAGCAAACTGGTAGATATCGGCAGGTCGATGATGGGGGATCCAAGACTTCTACTTCTCGATGAGCCCGTGGCGGGTGTGGCCGGACCGCTTGCTATGAAAATCTTCAACAACCTTAGGAGAATAGTAGACGAAACTGGAATCTCAGTTCTAATTATTGAGCACAACATGGACTTCATACTCAGACAGGGAGTTGATCGAATCATAGTGATGAACGAGGGCGGAGTCCTGATGCAAGGAACACCAGATGAGGTTCGCGCCAACAGAGAGGTAATTGAGGCGTATCTGGGCTCATCAGAAAAGAACGAGGCGGAAGAGGAATGAGCAGAGTACTAGAAGTAGAATCCTTGGAGGGAGGGTACGGCAGCGTTCAGATCCTCTACGGTATAGACATGCATGTGGAAGAAGGCGAGTTTGTCACAATCATAGGGCCGAACGGATGCGGAAAGTCCACCCTAATCAAGACGATTTTCGGAATCGCTACTCACTATGGGGGAAATGTGAGCTACAGAGGCGAGAACGTCTCTGGATGGAGAACTGACCAACTTGTGAATCACGGCATAGCATACGTCCCACAGGTGGACAATGTCTTCCCATCCCTATCGGTTGAAGAGAACCTCCAGATGGGCGGGAACTCTCTGGCAAATAACATACTTAATGAGAGAATTGAGCGATCACTCGATATGTTCCCTGATCTCAGATCTAGGGAACACGACCTAGCGGCCTCTCTTTCAGGGGGGGAAAGGCAAATGCTAGCCATTTCGCGAGCCCTGATTTCCGACCCAAGTCTTCTATTGCTCGACGAGCCTACGGCGGCACTGTCCCCTCTGTATCAGGAGCAAATAATAGGCAGAATAGACTCACTAAGGGAGAATGGTATCACTATCCTTATTGTGGAACAGAACGCCAGACTGTCACTATCTAGATCAGATCGTGGATACATTATGTCCAACGGGAAGATTGTACATTCAGGCGACGCTCAAAAAATACTGACAGACCCAGAGATTGGGGAGTACTTCCTTGGCTCTACTGAACATTGACCTAATCTATCAGTCCCAATGCCTGTTGAGGCCACATCATCTTAGAGACTCTGCCTGGAGTCATCCCAAGAGCACCATTCACTGCCTCTGAGGTGTCCTTATCCATCTTTGATATCTGATCGAAGGTCCTAATTCCCAAAACCTTGAGCTTCTTTTCGATTTCCAAATCTATTCCTTTTATATCCGTCAATTTATCAGATTTCCTGTCACCAGCCTTACCAATCAGAGACCAGTTGATTTTTGCAGCACTGAGATCCGCCATTCCCGTTTCCTCTCCGCTTTCGTTCTGAGGTGCCGAAGAAACCCCCTCCAAGTCAATCATTGTAATCGCCTGTTTTGTCCACTCCAACTCGGTAACTCTGCCTGGAACGAACTCCAGTGCGTCATTAATCGCCTCAGTTTCTTTGGAATCGAGTTTTGAGAGTTGGACAAACGTCTTGATACCGAGGGCATTCAGCTTCTTTTGAGTGAAAATTTCGATGCCGTTTATCCTAGAGAGATCGTCCTTTCTATCTCCCTCTCCGGATCCTATTTTGCTCCAATCAATCGTTTCTTTTCTTTGCCTAACTCTCTCGATAATCTCGTTTTCTCTCTTTTCCTTCTCTGCATCCTCATTGATTTGCTCAACGTTCGTACCGGCTATTTCGGCATTCATCACAGCCTCATCCAGCTTTCGCTTCGCTGCCTCAGCATCGGCCCTTGCCTCTTTGGCTTCGTCTTCCTCGATTTCAGCGATCAAGCGGGCCTCTTCCGCTTCGTCTTCCTCTTTTTCTGCCCTCTTTACTGCCTCTTCTGCCTCTATTTTCGCAATCTTGACCTCTTCTTCCGCCCTTTTTATCGCTTCTTTTACTTCTGCAGACTGAAGTTCCAGTTCCTCTTCGGCCTCCTCTGCTATCTCCATAGCCACTTTCTGTGCATGGGCTTCTTCTTTGGTAATTTTAAGTGCGGCTCTTTTTCTTTCCATTTCGGCTTCCAAGCTCTTCATTTCAGCCTCAAGTTGCTCTATCTCAGCTTGCGGCTCTTCATCTGAAAGATTTTCAGATTCAGAGTCGGCGGGTCCTCCAACTTCGCTCACTGGTTCCGATACCTCCTTGGGTACCTCAAGTTTCTCATGTTCGATTAACGGAATATTCTGTGAAATTCCCACTAGATCTGAAGCAATCTCGGGTATTAGGCGTAGTGAATCTTTCATCCTGTGGGTATCATCAAGCTCGTACAGTTTTACGTTTTCACATTCCTCCTCAACTTTTCTCGAATAACTTATTGGGACTACCTCATCGAATTTACCATGCATTATCGATGTTTTATGAGCAGGTACTGGCCATGACATTTTTTCGGCCGATTCCATAAATTCCCAAGGAAGTACTATGTCCATTTCGAACCCAGTATACCTCCTTTCTCCCGTAGTTTTCCATGCGCTTCTTCCAGCCTCTTCCATTCCTTCCCAGTTTTCAGCCAAGCCAAACGCAGGCGCTATCAATAGTAGCTTGATTTCTGCATCCGGCCTCATAGAGGATGCATTTGCTACAGCTAAACCCCCCATCGAGGAGCCTACAAGTAGATCGAAATTATCTTGATCTAAATGGCGAATAAGAACTTCCGTTTGGCTGGCTATACTCCATCCCAGCTCCGACATCTTTGGAGCCGTGACATCCCAACGCAATGCCTCCCGCATATACGTAGGCTTGGAACCATCGGGACTGCCTTCAAACCCATGGGCAAACAGGACTCGCATCACAACTCGCCTACCAAAACACACCTACTCCTTGAATTGGAGTCCTAGCAATTCAAAGTCTGCTAGAGGGCATCGTGTCATGATTGCTTCGGCCATTATTCTGATGTGGATTTCAGCTACTACATGAACTACCGATTGAAACATGTGGCCGGCATGGACGTTGTTATCGTCATCAGACCAGCAGCAGTGGATATGGGTGAATGCCTCGCCCTCCTCTGTTCTTGCAATGTTTCCCGACAAACTCACCAACTCCGAGGGATTTTCCAGATCCCTTCTTTGGTAAATCCCCTTTTCATTCATGTATCCGTACTTATTATCGCGAGTTCTGCCGATGCCGCTGGTGATGGCTGCCGCGTCAAATCCGACTTCATCCGCTAAGCTCTGCAAAGAAGAGTGAATGTCATCTCCTGGATCCAGTCTTACGAACAGGTCGCTCCCCGATCTGGTGTGCTCCATGGCAACGGATCGAGATAAGTGACTTCAACCATACCATTCGCAACTTTCTGATGGCACCTCCGGAGAATACAGTCCACTAGAAAGATAAAGTTGGGTAATTGATGACCTGAAAATGGGTAATCTTTCCAATGGAAGCAAGGGGGTTGGATTATCTCACCGTACTAATCATAAGCTGTCAGTTCGGAGTCACAAAGCCCGGTGGCCGAACAATGACGATGGCAACACATGACGCCTCAGCAAGATGGCGGACCTTTCTGGAGGAAGCGAAAGAGTCGGAGGTCATCACTCTCCTCTCTAGGCAGTCAAATTTCCCGTACATGTCAGTACCATTCCACGAGCTCCAGACTTTTGATCCAGATTTTGCCGAGGACATTTTAGAGCACCCCAAACCCATCCTATCAGCCGGATCCAAGACTCTGATTGAGATTTGTAGAGAGAGGGGTGAAGAAATGGACGCTCTTCTCCGTGTAGGCGAACTTCCAAGCGATACTCGAAAGCCTCTGAGGGAGATAGGGAGCTCAGATATAGACAAACTCAGGAGCGTGGATGTGATAGTAACCAAGATCTCGGAAATCAAGCCAAGAATACACAAGGCCGTGTTCAAGTGCGAGTCATGTGGGCACGATATAGAGATAGATCAGGAGAATGAGAGAGAGCTAAAGGAACCTCTGAGCTGTCCACAGGCTCTTGGTGGATGTGGGAGTTCGAAGCCTGCAACAAGGTTTGATTTGGTACTGATCAGTTCGAGAATGGTAAACAATCAGTGGATTGAGATACAGGAGCAGCCAGAGAACGTCCCTAGCGGCGCTCAACCCCGTAGGGGGATGGTTCTGATTGAGGGGGACCAGGTAAACAAGCACCTCCCGGGAGAGAGAATCACCGCTAATGTGATTCCTGTTGTACGGAGCGAGGTCAGGAATCGAAAGAAGACTCCTATGTTTGACGTAATCTTCCATATGGTTAGCTCGGAGCACGAGAGCACCCCGTTTACCGAAATCACCATTGATGAGGAGGATAGCGAGAAGATAGTTGAGATTTCCAAAAGGGAAGATCTCATGATGCTTGTTCAGAGGTCAATCGCACCTTCCATTTTTGCAACTGGGATTCTCGGTTTTGTTAAGCGATCCCTTGCTCTTCAGCTGTTTGGAGGGGTCTCGAGGAGGCTAAACGACAAAACCAGATCTAGAGGAGACATCCACATCCTACTGATGGGTGATCCCGGTGTAGCGAAATCACACCTCCTCACATTTATCTCTGAACTATCGCCCAGAGGTAGGTTTGCCACAGGTGGAGGAGTATCGGGTGCCGGATTGACAGCAGCTGCGGTTAGGGATGCCTTTGGGGATGGCAGGTTCGCTTTGGAGGCTGGAGTTCTTCCTCTATCGGATCGCGGCCTAGCGGCAATCGACGAGTTTGACAAGATCTCGGAGGACGACAGGAGAATGATGCATCCAGCAATGGAACAACAACAGGTTCATGTGGCCAAAGGCGGAATAACCGCCACACTGCATTCTAGGTGCGCAATCCTTGCTGCAGCTAATCCCAAGGATGGACGTTTCAGTAAGAGAGGACCGAACCAGAGCGTCATGCGGTCATTCCAAGAGACCGGTCTTCCGCCCCCGCTAGCATCGAGATTCGATATTATTTGGATGATTAGGGATGAGATTAGGATCCATGATGATGAACGGATTGCTAGGCACATACTGGACAATAGAACTGCAGGAAAAAGTGAGGCATTATTGGAAGGAAGAATTGAAATTAGCCCCTCCGATTCAGGAGATGAGCCGGCCCTGACCCACTCAAAGGACGGTGAGGAGCACCTGACTCAGGAATTCCTCAGGAAATATATTGCATTCGCAAAGAGAACAATACACCCTCAGTTGGATGATGATGCAAAGGCCGAGATTCTGAAGTATTACACCGAGGAACGGCAATCTTTCGGCAGAGAGGACCAGTACCAATCAGATGAGAGGGATCGAGAATCTGTAATCCCAATTACAGCAAGGGCCTTGGAGGCTCTTATCCGACTAACTGAGGCACATGCTAGAATGCATCTCAGGGACATAGCTACAGCAAATGATGCAAAGGTGGCATTGGCGGTTTTCAAGCACTGGAGAGAGGAATCAGGAATAGAGGACGAATCTGAGCTCCACTCAGGAGTATCTGTCAAGGCCCGATCGAACAACTCAGCCATTATGCAGATAATCAGGGAAGTTTGCTCGGAAAACGGAAACATAGCCGAGAGAACTGAGATTTACAATCAGGCGATTAAGAGGAATATCCCCGAAGGGGAGGTGGACAAGGTAATCTCTCGGATGCTAACGAATGGTCAGCTATTCAGTCCTAGAATTGATCAATTCTCATTCGCATGAGTCCGCTGACCCTATGAGTCTGGACCCTTTCCTGCGACCCATCATGGAGCCGATTGGAGACATTAGTGAACCTCAGTCTCTTGATTCAGTAGCACTTGGTTTCATGTGTGGTTTGGAGATCCATCAGCAGTTGGCAACTAGAAAGCTACATTCCAGAATGCCTAGTGATCTCTATGAAATCAAGCTCGATGAAATACCAGATGATTGGAACAGATCAATCAGAAGGCTGAGGGCTTCCGAAGGGGAGGCGGGTGCAACTGATGTGGCTGCTAGGTTTGAACAGAGGAGGAACAGGACCTTCGAGTATGTCCAACCCCCAAATGCGGGTCTGATAGAACTTGATGAGGCTCCCCCTCGCGATCACGATTCTGAAGCCGTTGACGTTGTACTTACAATGGCTGCTTTGATGGAAGCTAACCCCATACCAAGGCTTCAGGCGATGAGAAAGACTGTAGTAGACGGTTCAAACACCAGCGGGTTCCAGAGAACAACGATAGTCGCAACCGGGGGCGAAATAGAGGTCGACTCTGCAAAAATCGGTGTTGATCTGATTTCATTAGAGGAGGACTCGGCAAGAAAGCTAGATACACGATTATCCGATGATGGCGAGACAGTCGTATACAACCTAGACAGGCTAGGCATGCCCCTGGTAGAAGTTGCAACGTCACCCGATGTTAGATCTCCAGAGCACGCGAAAAACACCGCAATAGCGCTAGGTAGGATACTAAGGGACACCAGACGAGTCCGCAGGGGCCTGGGCTCGATTAGACAAGACCTCAACGTGAGCATTGCATGCGGGGATAGAGTGGAAATAAAGGGGTGCCAGGATTTAGATTGGATCCCTCGGATAATTAGGTTGGAGATGGCCAGACAGTTGCATTTCTATCGTTTGGCTAATCAGTTACGGAAAAATGCCTCCCTACCCCCACTCCCCCCCAACCGGGATTTCGACTCATCCCCGGTAGAAAACAGGGTCGCTCTGTCCGCATCCAAGAGAATACCCATGGAGATAATCGACCTATCCGATACACTATCTTCTTGCGAGTCGCAGAAGGTCTCCAATGCAGTAGAACATGGCTCCTCTATCCTCGCCGTCCGCCTGCCCGGTTTCTCAGGATTTCTGGGAAGTAGATCATTTGATAATCAGGGGGCTCAACTCCCAAGGCTGGGCAGAGAGCTTTCAAGTGCCGCCAAGCTAGCAGGAGTAGCAGGTATTTTCCATTCAGACGAGCTTCCCGCATACGGGATCTCAGACTCCGATGTGACTACCGCTAGAGAGAATCTAGAGCTAATGGAGAATGATGCCTTCGTTCTGTGCGTAGCACCATTCTGGCAGGCAGAGTTGGCATTGGAGTCGGTCGTCAATCGCGCTAGGCAAGCCTACCACAGGATCACCAAAGAAGTCAGGAATGTAGCGATCAAGAAGGGAAAGCCGGAAGATGGGACCACAACTGCCCTTAGGCCTCTGCCCGGTGGTGCTAGAATGTACCCGGAGACAGACATCCCAGTGCTGGAGATTACAAAGGGACGCTGGGAAGCTATACTAGGGCAACTTCCTCTTACATCGGAAGAAAGAACAATCCGCTTATCGGCGTTAGAAATCTCTGAGAACCAGAAGGAGGCAATCCTGAATGGGGAGCTAGACGACCTCCTCATCGAAGGAATCGAAGGCCCTCTACAGCTGCAAGCTAGGTCATGGGCCAGTGCTCTACTGGATCATGGCTCCGACAAGCCGAAATCTCTTGCCGTAGCAGTGCATCTAATCGAGGTGGGAAAGATGACGAGAGATGGCCTAGAGAAGCTCATTTTAGATTCGAATGAGGGAGAACTTGAAGCCATTATTCAATGGATGACTTCAGAGGCTGAATCTAGAGGTTTAGTGCCTGCAGACACTAGTTCTATTCAACTCGCTGTGGAAGAGGTGATAGAGGAGCGAGGAGAATATGTTAGAGATAAGGGAATGGCTGCGATCGGCCCCCTAATGGGAATAGTAATGGGTAAGCTAGGTGGAGCTGCAGACGGGAAGATTGTAAGCGAAATTTTGAAACAGAATATTAACGAAATAGTAAACCGATAATAAATCGTCAATTACAATTTATCAACTAACTTATTAGACTAAACACAAGTCGAACAGACTCCATGTCTGACATCACAAAGGCTCTATCAGGAGTAGCGGTTATTGCAGTAATTATGCTCGCACCCTCAATAAGTGAAAGATTGAACGAAGAAGCCGCATCCTATGTCAATGATAGCGAGTCAGCTCACGATGGATTGCCTGAAACATGGGTTAATTCACAGGCCCTTTGCGTACTCTTCCCCCCGGAAGCTGCACACCCGAAGTTCTCCTCAGGAGTCACCATGATCCAATTTGATGGCTCCACAGTAGGTGTGAATATGGACTACAACGGCACGGGTGCATGTGTCGGAGGATTTTCTGGATTTGAAAGCGGCAAGGATCTGATGGACAGCGCTGTCAATGCATCATCCCCCGATCTTTCATACAACTCGACGGAGTTTTCATTCGGTTTGCAGATAGATTCCATAGGTGGCATAGAACCGTGTGATGCCTACTCGTGCACTGACTCTTCCGGAGCTTATTGGTCGCTCTATCATAATGGTGGCCACTCAATGGTTGGAATATCTGACATGATACTTTCCGAGGGGGACGTAGTCCTCTGGAAGATAGAGACTTGGTAGTATTACAAATTCGCAATTATCAAGTGCGGCGTGCCTTCCAAGCAACCGGGGATAAGCATGTATGGGATACACGACGTCGCGCTTTCTCCTCTCGAAGAGTCAGTAATCAACATGGCAATCGTATCTGCGATAGTCGTTGCCTTGATCAAAGGGGAACGTAGGTTGGAGGATAAAAACACATTCGCAATGCTCTCATTATTGGCGATCTTTGGAGTCTCGGGAAGAATACTCCTGGAACCAATCCCAAACGTGCAGCCCGTAACAGTCATTGTGCTGCTGGCTGGAATATATTTCGGTGCGCCCCGAGCAATTGCGCTCTCTGGAATCATCGCATTGTCCTCAAACTTGATTTTACTTGGACATGGACCTTGGACCCTATTCCAAGTGATTGGATGGGGGGCCGTCGGCCTAATAGGTGCACTTCTCTCTGAACATTTGCTGAAAGAGGGCCGTTTAGAGTTGAACAGAGTGGCATTAGTCTCCATTGTTTCCGCATTCATGTTTGATTGGATAGTCTCTTTGAGCATTCTCCTGAACACTGACGTCTCCTTTCTCATGCCATACCTCGTCAACGGCCTGTTGTTCGATCTCTATCATGCGGTTGGAAATCTCGTGTTCGTTGCATGGATAGCAAACCCCATGGGAGAAATTATGCTGCGTCACAGAATGGAACCGAGAAACAAAGCGGTGAGTCAAGTTGCCACAAGCTGATGAAATCACCATGGTACTGGTCACTAGGGCGGATTTACAACTCTCCAAGGGAAAACTTGCGGCTCAGTGCGGCCACGCGAGTATGGAATGCGCGCTTAGGGCTAAGAAGTTAGCACCTAGGTTGTTGGATACCTATCGCCGAGGTGGCGCTCGCAAGATAGTCTGCAAAGCACCGAGTCAAGAGTCGATAAGGAAGATTCTATCACGTGCGAAGAAGGCAGGATTAGTTTGCTATCTGGTTAAGGATGCGGGCCACACGGAGATCCCTCCAGGGACTGAGACAGTAGTGGGAATAGGGCCAGGTTCCAGGAGAGAAATCGACAAGATCACCGGTGATCTACCACTAGTGGGATGAGTGCAGTCCCAAGGCCACCTGGCATAAGAATCATGAGCGAAACCATTGTCGTGGAGGTATGGTCACTCAGGCGCCCCTTTCAGATGAAGCCCGCTCAGACCTACTGTCCCGATGTAAGGGAATAAGGGGCCTAAAGGACTGGCTAGACGGAATTGATAGGAGGCCAGGGCTGGACGAACTGGACTCTAGACTCTCTGGTTTAGAGCTGAATATAGGTGCTATTGAGGAATGTGTAGGCTACTCAGACGATGGGTACCAGAGAAACGTAATCAGCAAGAACGAGCATTACGAGCTAGTTG
>CACGIM010000014.1 GCA_902573115.1 uncultured Candidatus Poseidoniales archaeon | reverse complement strand
GAGGTGGCTCTCTTATGCATCGGACGAGAGGAAGATCGCCACACCATCCCTTCCTCCTAGGGGCTTGTCGTTAAGAAATCAGTTTCTGTCTTGACTTAATCACATCGGGATCGTTTGGATATTTTTCATAAGCGGACTCGACCATCTTTTTCGCCTCATTGGACCTCCCAATTGACATCATAAGTCTTCCAACGGAATAAATCAACGATTTCCTTTCTCCCAAGTGTGGCCCTACCTCATCAAGGAGGACAGTTGCCTGAGCAGAATTCTGTTCCTTTGCAGCTCTAATTGCAGCTTGAAGTTGCTTTATTATCTCCGGAGCGGGCCACTCCTCCTGCTGTTGCCAAGGCCAATAAGTGTTCGAGTCAGGAAAAATTGACTCATCAGAGATTTCCGGTTGCACGATATCCAAACTAGGTGCTCGAGGTACAGGGATTTGTTCTTCAATCTCTTTCTTTTCTTGGATTTCTTCATCGACCGGTACCGCAGAAAGCCTAGGGATAGGAACTGATGGAGCTTTGGGGACCCTCGTATCCTCTTTGCTTGTTTCTGAATCAACTGCGAACGCTGCTTCGATCTCGTCAACCCTTCCATCACCATCAAAATCCGCAAGAAGGGGCTTGTTTTCCCCTTCTTCTGAACCCAACCAAGAGGGGGCGTCGGGGACTTCGCTAGCTGGAACTGTTTCAACCACGTCTGGAGTTTCTGCATTTGGCTGAATTAGCTCGACTCTTCTGCGATCCAAATCCTCTTCCTTTTCTTCTGGGACTGATACTTCGAATTTCTTTACAAATTCCGGTATGTCTGCCGAAGTAAGTTGGTAATCCTCCTCCTCTTCAATTTCGGGAGGTGCAATTATAGATTTTAGATCAGGATTGTTGTTTAGAACAATCTGTTCGCCATCTCCGTATTGTTCCACCTCAATGGTTACGTCATCCATCGCAAAGGAGGGGGGGACATAATCCTCCTCGCCTTCATCTTCAATTTCACTCATTAGTTCGTCCAATAGGTCTGTAGATGCTTTCTCCTCTAATGAATTACCTTGCTGAAAGGCGGCCTTGTCTAATTGATAGTAGCACCTTACACAGACTTTGATTCCTTCTTGATTTTGATGTTGACAAGAAGGGCAAACGGTACCCCCTTTCTGTGATTCCCTCCATGATTTAAATTTGTCAAAAACCACTCCCATCCCCCTCGGACAACTCTTTCGATGATGGTGCGCGTTTAACATTCACGCGTAAAGGCATGGGACTTGATTCTACATATCGTCAAGTAATCGTGATAGAGAAGAGACCGGACGGCTAAGTGTGGCCGACACTGAGGAAACTATTCCTTCTCGATTCAATCGAAGTCAGGACCATCACGAGGCATACCTCAAACTCATCAGATGGGAGTTGGAAGACGAGTTGGCTATGACTGAGGAGAGATTGAAAAACTGGTCCGAAAAGAGGTTGCGAGCAAATGGTATTGCGCTTTTCGGATTGATCGCAAAGACGGACGGTTGGTTGTTTGGGCAGAGAATTATCAAGCTAAGACCTAGTGCTGGTAGTGAATTTGGAAGTCACAAATTTAGGCAAGGGGATATTGTGATGCTCAGTAGGAGTAACCCCCTCAATGAGAAGCCCATTGAAGCAATTGTCAGCAACAGAAGTAGAGGTTCAATCAGCATAGTACTTCCAGAGTCTCCCAAGGGACTTAGGAAGGGAACTTGGAGAATGGACAGGGGTGCGAATAGAATTGCCTTCGATCGGATGAGGGATGCTTTAAACTCAATTTTTGAAGAAGATGGAAGCGCTCCGCTTAGAGGTCTTCTGCTTGGGCTAGTTCATGATCCAAAAGGTACTGCATCCCTAGCTCCCGAGATGGGGGGAGCCAAGCAGATCAGAGTACCTCTTCCGGGTGGGATGAATGAGGCACAACGATTGGCGACAGAGTCTGCAATATCTTGCAGGCTTACTCTGATACATGGCCCTCCTGGAACAGGAAAAACACATACAGCTGTTAGAATTTTAGAATCCTGGGCCAAGCAGGATCTAGGTTCTGTTCTGGCAGTTGCAGACTCAAACGTTGCAGTCGACAATCTTTTGGAAGGCTTACTTGAGAGGGGAGTAAGAGCAGTAAGACTTGGACAACCTGTCAAGGTAAGGGAAAATCTTAGACAGGCAACGATGGATGCTAGAATGGAAAGCCATGAGCTAAACAGAGACTTGGTTGAAGAAATTGAGAGAAATGAGAAGTTATCGAGAAAAATCAAAGGAATGAGAGGGGGTAAAGAGAAAGGACTAGCCCACAGGGACCTCAGCAAGGGGTGGAAGGAAGTTAGGAGGATAGAGCGGCAGATCAGAGATGACATTCTAGATAGGGCTCAGGTATTGTGTTGTACTTGTATTGGTTCGGGACATGAGTTGCTGGACGGGAGACGGTTTTCCAGAGTACTCATAGATGAGGCAACACAAGCCACTGAGCCAGCTTCTCTTGTTCCATTGGTTCGTGGCGCAAGACAAGTGGTTATGGTAGGAGACCATAGGCAGTTGCCTCCTACAGTGATTTCTAGGAGAGCAGAAAGGGGAGGTCTGGCAAGGTCTCTTTTCGAACGTCTAGTTGACATGGGAGTTTCTACAATACTTCTTGATACACAATATAGGATGCACCCTTCAATTTCCGAGTTTCCAAATTCACATTTTTACAATGGGGAGCTTATTGATGGAATTGGGCCTTCGAAAAGGCCCACACCATCTGGTTTACTTTGGCCAGACTGGGAGATTCCTGTTTGTTTTATACCGATACAGGGAGATGAGATTTCGGCTCCTGATGGGACATCCAAAGAAAATCCAACTGAGGCGTCTTGGATTGTAAAGATTCTATCTGATTTTGTTGACGGGGGTGAATTGGACATCTCTGACATAGGAATTATCACCCCATATGCAGGGCAGGTAAGGGCGATTAGAGACTTGCTTCCAGAATCTATGCACAGCGTAGAGGTGAGGACGGTCGACGGCTATCAGGGAAGAGAGAAAAATGTGATTGTTTTCTCTTGTGTTAGATCGAACAAGGATGGTAACGTGGGCTTTCTTTCTGACAGACGCAGGCTAAATGTGGCTTTGACCAGAGCTAGGAAGGGTCTAGTAGTATTGGGCGATCCAGATACCTTGAGGAATGACAAAAACTGGAGAGCGTGGCTGGAACACGTAAGGATGAAGAAAGTTGAGGGATGGCACCTTCTAAGCACTATTTGAGGGATGAAGATGAGTGACCATGATTCTCCGATATCAATTCACGGAGGAGGTACTCTAGCGAAGGCGATTGTATCACAAAACAATGACCACTGGTCCCTTCCTGACGGTTCAATTCTTGCTCCTTGGACTAGGAGAGTAGCATCACTGGTTATTGACGTGGTTATTGTTAATTCAGTTCTAATGCTTTCAACTGGTTCAATGGTAAGGAATGCTTGGAACTTGTCCCTTTGGATCTCAGAAGACTTTCACTATGCCATTGCATTCGCTGGAATTACCCTAGCAAGCCACTGGCTTTACTGGAGAATAACAGGTTTGGTTTTCTCTAGATCACTGGGTCAGAAGGTTTTGGGGATTGCAATAGTAATGGAGGATGGATCTCGGGTTTCTAGCAAAGTCTGGGACGCTCGTGCTGCAAGGAAGCTGCTTTACTTACTTCCAATCATAAATTTGTACATCGGAGTTTATGAGATCGCGAGGATATCACAGAGGCATACTCATCAGTCCAACCTAGACCTTAGGTTGGGAACTATTGCTGCACTGTCAAACTCACTTCCTCCGGCCAGTAGGCGCCATATCAGGTAGGCAAGAAGATGGATGATTGCATCGACTGGGCCCTATCTGGGAGATGCATAGTTTACCCTACATCTACGCTTCCTGCTCTGGGATGCATACCCGACTCAATATCTCTCGATGAGCTCTACGAGATAAAACAAAGATCGGATGATGCTCCTGTAAGTTTGGGAGTAGCGAGCTTGGATCAAGCAAGAGAACTTGTGGAGGTTCCGGCTGACGTGGAGCAAATCCTTACGGCGTTTCCTGAAGGCTCTCTGACCATAGTATTGAGGCCTCATGTAATAATGGATTCCAGATTGGGAGGAGGAGGTGTTGCAGTCAGGGTTGTTTCAAATCCTATTGCTAAGGCTCTATTACTCAAAACTGGACCCTTGACCGCAACCAGTGCTAATCATTCGGGAGACGAACCTCTTCTGGACTGTAAGGAGGCTGCAATTTCTCTTTCAACGTCCGAGTTTACAGTAAAGGCAGTCGAGGGGGTTTGCGAAGGAGGAGCACCCAGTACTTTGATAGCATGGCATACGGTCTGCAACACACCTGAGTCGAAGGGCATTGAGGTAATCAGAGAAGGTAAAGTAAGCTCCGAGGAAGTGTTCGCATGGTGGAAGAAAAGGATTTGAAGCAATGGAAAGATGCTGGACACGTTGCTAGAAGGACTCTTGAGGGAATCAAGGGAGAGATAGTGGCAGGAAAACAATGGTCCGAAGTTATTGAGTCTGCAGAGAGGTTCATCAGAAGACATGGGGGCCAAGCAGCATTCCCAGTCACGATTTCTGTAAATGAAATGGCAGCCCACTATACCTCAAACACAGAAGAAGTCCCTCCAGAAGGAATGGAAGGTGAGATGGTTTTCCAGAAAGGGGATCTTGTGAAACTCGACGTTGGGGTCCACATTAAAGGGGCATTGGGCGATAATGCCCTTACTATCGAGGTTGGTAACGGTGGGAAGCACACCGATCAAATAAAGGCAGCAAAAGAGGCCAGGGATGCTGCAATAGAGAAGATGCATCCTGGAACTCCATGGCATGTCGTGGGGGAGGCCGCCCAGCAACCCTCAATTGATGCAGGATTTGAGCCTATCAAGAACCTGAGTGGGCATAAGATGGAGAGGTGGTCGCTCCACTCGGGGGTTTCAATCCCTATGTATTCCTGTGGCCCAAACAACCCAAGTTACAAGGGAGAAGTTGAGGCGGGGGGAGTCTATGCAGTAGAGCCATTCAACACATCTGGAAAAAGCGGGATGGTCGAGAATGTGCCGCCCCAAGGTTCTTCTAACATTCTACGAGTCACAGGCAGTGTAAAAATCAGAAAGGCTTTGAAGAAGAAAAAGCTGAAGCCCCTAGGTGCTACAATGGCAAGATACATCGAGGAGAGATACAGCACTCTACCATTTGCCGAGAGGTGGGCATACCCATTGCTCAGCAAGCCGTTTCCTGAGGAAAGTGAGGATTCCTTAAGGAGAAAGTGGAAGGCCTTGGTAAAAAAGCTGACAACTATAAGATTCCTAGAGGTATATGAGGCGTTAAGGGATGTTGATGGTGGCTTTGTCGGCCAATTTGAGCATACTGCATATATTACCGAAGGCGGCCCAGAAGTATTGACCGTAGAATAACGGAAAATATATTCCATTTATTGATGGGTTTACTGTAGTTTTTCACAACGATTAACTATTGCCGACCACTTCGGAGGGTTGTACAGGAAGAAAGGTTCTCGCTGAGTGCATCCCATCCCCTCGCAATTATCTCTCTCCTGTACACCTTTCTTTATGACTGTGAGCAGCATGAGAAATTCCCATAGCGTCATTAGATTTCTGGATGTTTTGGATCGGAGCCCTCGGCTCTACCAAACAATGTGACTGCAATAATGGATGAAAAGATCAGAGTCATGCCTGCAATTTGTTGAATAGAAGGTTGCTCATCTAGGAGAAAAACACCCCAAAGGAGTGTTAGAACAGGTTGTAGGAGAACAGCGAAGGATGTGTGAGCTGCTGGTAGCCTAGGAAGCGCATAGGTAATAGCTATCCATCCGCAAACTTGGCAGATTAGAGAAAGCGCAATTAGCCAAGCGTGAGCTGGCATTGTGACGGAGAAGTTTACTGGCTGTATGCCGATTAGTGATAGTGGCGCAATTCCAAAAACCAGCAGCCCGGTTGCAGCTCCTGTGGTGGAGTCGAGCTGAAGACTCACAGAGGGTGCTTGAGCACGGTTAGAGTATCGGTAAACGATAAGGAACGAAGAGTAGAAAATTGCAGCAACTAAACCACCAATTACTCCTTTTATCGGATCTGAGCCGTAGGGATTATTGTCCCAAATACCAGAAATTAGGACTAAACCCAACATTACAAGTGGTAGACTTAGAAGAATATACCGATTAGGCCGCTCGCCGAATAAAATCCAGCTAGCGAGTGTGACAATGATAACCTGCGAGTTACCGATCATCGTCGCGATTCCACTTCCGATGTAGTCTATTGCGCTGTGATAACCAACAAAGTCGATTGCGAGAAGTATTCCTGCTCCAAAGGCAAGAGCTCTTTCTGAACGTTTTCTCGTGTCTTCTTTTTTCAACAGCCATACAAGGATTGCCAAAATTGGTATTGCGTATAGCATTCTAAAGAATGCTCCCGTCAAAGGTGAGGTTTCTGATTGGATGTACAATAGTGGAGCGAAAGAAATCATGGTCGCCCCAGACAGAGCTATCAGCATCGTACGAGGTTCGTCGGCGGCTGCCGACATTGAATCAACTCACTCTGTATTGTCTTTTGAAGCAACCATCTCACTCAGCTCCCCAGATTGGTACATCTCTATTGCTATGTCTGAGCCTCCTATTAGCTCCCCATTGATGAAAATTTGAGGAATTGTTGGAAAGTCTGACCACTCCTTGAGTGATGGGCGAGCCCTAGGGTCCGAGAGAACGTTAACACAGGCAAACGACTCTATTCCAAGCTCTTGGGCTACCATGCTTACAACTTGTGCCCCCCTTGCTGAGAATCCACACTGGGGCTGATCTGGAGTTCCCTTCATGAATATCACAATTTGGTTGTCCTCGACTACTTTTTGCAATTCTTCTGATGTCCATTCAAAACTCATCTTATCACTCACCCTTTGGTCTTCGTATGTGTACCCCAAAAAAGCCTTGTTCTTGACCGTGTGGGTCAAAAGCGGTTTTTCCGGAGTCTAGAGCTTGTTTGGGGGTCATGCATTTCAGGTCTAGCGCGTGAACTGTGTTGGAAGCAATATAAGACTTGAAATGATTCAGAATTGGTTTCTGCCTTTGTAGTGGCCTTATTCCCTCATAAGTCTCGCATATTACTCGAACGTGGAAATGATCGCCCGTACCATGTAAATCCGAAACCTCGACCTTTGCATTCGGAACCACCTTCATTACTTCTTCAGTCATCCAATCTACTGTGACCATGTTCGTCGAAACCAAATGGTCGATTTGAAACTACGTTTCTAGAGATTTGGAAATCGACTCTAGATTTTCCTTGATTGTTGCCCGGTCGTTGATTAGACCTGAACCCACGACAGCGATATCGATACCCCATTCCGATACCATAGCTGCATTGTGGTCCTTTACCCCTCCATCGATCATCAGTTTTGTTGTTTTGCCCCCATTCTTAACCTGTAAGTCTATGGCTTTTCTGATATTTCTAACCTTTTTCTCCACCTCTGGAATAAATGACTGGCCCCCCTTTCCTGGGACTACGGACATAACAAGCACTAGGTCAAGATCGGGTAGTAGTTCGATCACTTCTTCCTCAGAAGTATCCGGATTTAGGACACATCCCGCCATTGCTCCAGATTCATGTATTTTCTTTATCAGAGTGGGAAAATCTTCCACAGCCTCGATGTGGCAGATGATCAAGTCTGCTCCAGCATTCACATACTGGTCCCAAGTTTCCTCTGCATTACTGATCATTAGGTGGCTATCAATCGTAATTTCTGGGCCGACTCTATCTCTTATCGACCTAATTAGTGCCGGACCGAAGGTGATTGTGCGATTAATCACCCAATTTCCATCCATGACATCCATGTGTAGCCAGTCAATTCCTGCTTCTATGGCCTCATCCAGTGCCTCTCCCAATCTGCAGAAATCAACAGTCAGAATACTAGGCGCTACCTTCACAATACTCCCTAGGTTGCGGGAAGAGGTCAAGGTTCTCAATACCTTGTGCAGAATTACTTGAAAAAGCACATGTTGATAGCATCAACTGTGATCCGCTAGGTGGGGATAAAGTGGGAAAGGTAGTTGACGTAAGTGATTCTGAGTTTGATGTAGCGACAAATAGTGACGAATGGGTCTTAGTCGATTTCTGGGCCCCATGGTGCGGTCCTTGCAGGATGGTGGGGCCCGTTTTATCCCAGATTGCCGAGGAGAGAGAAATTACGATTGCGAAGGTGAATACCGACGTGAATCCAATGACCTCTGGCAAGTTTGGTATTCGTGGAATTCCAGCATTGATTTTGTTCAAGGATGGGGAAATTGTCGATAGGATGACTGGTGCCATGCCCAAGCAAGGAATGGACAGTTGGCTAGATCGGCATATGGCTTAAAATTGGGATTCTTCCAATTTCCTGACTCTTTCCTCTATTGGTTTGCCGGCTTCCCTAAGTAATCTAGACCTAAGTGCTTCATGGAGCCATAACCCTCCATCCAATTCAATCATTAATCCCCGCTCGATAAGTTGTTTTGGCGGTCTTCCATCAACTCCTGCTGCTCCTGCTAAGGTGTGCCATGGAATAGGTTTCTCCGATACTGCAAGAATTGAAAGCAACTCCCTATGGTCATTTGGTAAGACATTGAGGATTTCTTCATCCAAAAATCGAAGCCAGTCCTCATGGATCGTCTCTCCGTATATTTCCAGTAATTCTACTGCTAATGGGTGCCCACCCGTGACTCTGTGAATTTGTTCAGCCGGAACAAATCCTGAGTTATCCATCAATCCCAGCCATTCTGATAACTCTTCCAAGGACAGCCCTGATAGGTTGATTTCTTTCACTCTTTTTCTAGTGTGAACGTCTCTCCTGTCATAGAAAATTAGGCTCGTCCTCGAGATGATGATTAGTCTCAATTTAGTGGTTTCTGCAATCTGTAGAAGAGCTCCTAGTAGATAGTCTCCTTTGCTTCCAATATTATGAACATCATCCAGGATTATCAATAATTCATCCGAAGTAAATTCATCCGAAGTACTACTGTCTTGACCGAGGATCTCATTCTCATCTAGCAAATGGGCGCAGAGTCGCCTTCTTAACGAGTCGATGTCGATTTTTGATGCTGGTTTGTAGGGCAAGGTGTCCAGAACATTGTATGGATCAGATTTTTTGTCTTTAATACCGATTTTGTGTAGAAGACTGGTTGCTATTCCCAAGGAAGAGTCCCATGGTTGGCAAGGATAGTACATGATGTCCTTTTCTTCGTCTGATTCGATCAAATCTGAAATCCAATCTGAAACCAGAGTCGTCTTTCCACAGCCTGCTATACCAGAGAGTGCTAACATGGGCATTTCTGAATTGTGCCATTTTCTGAGCTCATCTTTTTCCTTCTTCCTACCATGAACCGTTCTAGTCACAGGAGGTCTATCGTGATAGGTCGAGTGGGCCCCCATAAGTATGGAAAGAGAGCCTGGGGGTGGCTCTAGATTTTCTTTCTTAACTAGCGCTCCAAATCTTATGTCTCCAAAATTGAGAACCCCCTCGTGCTGAGAATGCATGAGTATCTGCAGCAAACTAAGGCCTGCACGAAGCCTTTTGGCGGCCTGATCAGCCCTAATTTCAAGCAACTCTCCGTCTTTAGATCTTATTAGGACCATCGCCGATTCGAACTTGGAGATTCTCCTGCTAGCTGTACTCCTTCCTTCTTCTGTGAGCTGCCATGTCTTTTGGCGTCTGTTTTCACCCCTTATTGTTCTACTATGCTGAGAAATTAGTCCTTTAGAGGAGAGTTCCCTCATGGCTCTAGAGACGTTCGGTGGGTGCATTGCGCATGATTCTGCTATCCCAAGCCTAGTGACATCATAAGTTACAATATAGTGGTCTGCTTGGTGATCTTGTTCCAACAGGTGAAGAAGAATTCTGTCTTCTACGGGGACACTTTGCCCGGATTCCCTTCTTGGCATGAAAGCTACGGCTAAGGATATAGCCATCAAGAGTTCGGGGGTGAGATAACTATTGAAAAAGCAGAAATTCAATAGAAGTGGTGTCAATGGGGTGTTATGAACGAATCTGTGCGAGCCAAACTTTTGGGTCTCCAAAAAATGGAAGCTACTGAGTCAAGAGTATACAGAAAATTAGCTGTGATGCAGGTGGATCCAGTTAATCGTACTATTCTGGAAGGAATTGCTATGGAAGAGGAAAGGCACGAGTCAGAAATCAGGAAGCTTACCGGAGAGGATGTTAAGCCGAATATGATTAGAGTTTGGAAGCACATCATTCTAGCAAAAATATTTGGGTTTACATTTTCAATAAAAATGATGGAAGCCACTGAAAAAGACGTGGCGGCGGAATATAGAGAGCTTGGTTTGCACGATATTGCAAACGAAGAGGACGAGCACGAGGAAAATATGATTGCAATGCTGGATGAGGAGAGGCTGAGATATTCTGGTAGTGTGGTTTTGGGTATGTCTGATGCTCTAATTGAGCTTACTGGAGCCTTGGCGGGACTTACTTTTGCACTTCAGGATCTACGCCTAGTTGCGTTAGCTGGATTGGTCACGGGAATAGCCGCCTCATTCAGCATGGGTGCTTCCGAGTACCTGTCTTCAAGGGCCGAGAAAAAGGAGGAATCAGCGCTTAAAGCTGCTTTCTTCACGTGGATCTCCTATCTAATCACGGTACTGCTTCTAGTGTCTCCATACTTACTAATCCAATTAGGATTCTCGGCCTATGATGGAATTGAACCTCACTCTCAGGCCTTGATTGGTACCTTTACATTGGGTCTACTAATCATTGGTATCTTCAACTTCTACGTCGCAGTTGTTGAGGAGGCGTCTTTCAAAACTCGCTTTCTAGAGATGACTGCAATACTTGGTGGAGTCAGTCTTATCTCATATGCTATTGGAATTCTACTTAGAGGGGTTCTGGGAATAGAAGTTTGAGGCTAGGCATCCCTATCAAACGTATTTGTATGATGCGGAAGTCCGGTTGTTATGGAATCCTACGAGGAGCTGCTTTATAGATTGAAGGATATCGAATTGGTTGGTCAAATTGGAAGTCTACTTAGTTGGGATCAAGAGGTCCTGATGCCCCCAAACGCAGCACCACTTAGAGCTGAACAACTAGCCTGGATCTCGAAGACCGCACATGAGAGGCTTACTGATCCTAAGATTGGAATCTTACTGGATGAGGTCGGAAGTCGAGGCAACCTAGGTGAGGTCGAATTGGCCAATCTTAGGTTAGCTAGGCAATCTTATGAAAGGGCGACAAAACTACCGACGGAGTTCGTAGAAGAAATGGCTAAGCACAGATCGAAATCGCTTATTTCATGGACTGAAGCAAGGGAAAAGGACGATTTCTCCATCTTCCGGGAGGACCTTTCTGTGTCAATAGATCATGCTAGGAGGAAAGCAGATTTCTTGGGTTATGAGGAGCTTAGGTATGACGCCCTATTGGATCTCTATGAAAGCGGACTTACTGTTGATACGCTGGATCCTTTATTCTCAGGTCTTAGAGATAAGGTGGCACCTTTGATCAAAGCGGTTTCTGAGGAAGCAAGCAGACCAGATTTGTCATGGGTAGAGGATAATTCCTGGAGTCAAGAATCACAAGAAGCGTTGAGTCAAATTATTTCGGAAGCGATTGGGTTCAATTTCTCCTCAGGTAGGAGGGATAGATCCACTCATCCGTTTTGCGGAGGTCCTAATCCGGATGATGTTAGGTGGACAACCCGCTATAATGAGAGTGAGCCTTTTGGCTCTCTGTTTGGATCAATGCATGAAACGGGGCATGGAACCTATGAACAGGGTCGACCAAGGAATTTAGATTTCCAGCCAGCAGGGAAGGCCAACGGTTTAGGGGTTCATGAGAGCCAGAGTCGCCTTTGGGAAAACCAAGTAGGGCGATCGAGAGCTTTCTGTGATTGGTCTCTTTCTATATGGAAGGAATACTTTCCAGAGAATATGAGTGGAGTTGATTCAGAGCAACTGTGGCGGGCAGTGAACTTGGTAGAGCCAGGACTAATTCGAGTGGATGCCGATGAGGCTACATACAACCTGCACATCATGATAAGATATGAGATTGAGAAGCAGCTTATATCTGGAGAAATTGAGGTTGATGAGCTACCTGATCTCTGGGACTCAATGTATGAGGAGTTTTTAGGAATTAAGTCCCCCAATAGCTCCAAGGGGGTCTTACAGGATATTCATTGGTCGATGGGGGCGATAGGATACTTTCCCACATACACTTTGGGTAATCTGTATGCCGCACAACTACTAGAGGCAGCAAAGAAGGAGTTGCCAAACTACGAGGATCAAATCAGAAGTGGAGACTTTCAACCTCTTCTAAATTGGATGAGAAAGAACGTTCATTCAAGGGGAAGTGTGTTGGAACCAGCAGCCCTAATTGAAGAGGCGACTGGATCCCCTCCTTCCCCCGATGCCTTCGTTGATTATCTCAGCTCTAAGGTTGAAAGATTGTACGAAGTCACTGCCTGAAAATTTGAAAAGTCGATATGTTGGACCTCTTTCGGGCATCATGATTGAGCCTAGTCTGGAGGGTCTCGCATCTCTAATTAGAAACATTGGTGGGAGTTGCACTTTGCTTAATTTGCGTGATGGTTATCTTATCGCTGGTACAAAAAGTGGTAAGATTTCCTGCTGGAGAGTATCAGATGGTTCCAATATATGGAAGAGGGGTTTCGACGGTCCGTGTAATGACAGTGATATATTCGGACCTTGCATTTACATTACCGAGTCAAACAAGGTACACTCAATTGACTTCGCTGATGGTAGGGTCAATTGGACAGTAGAATTTGAAGGCTCAGTTGATTTGATTAGTGCTGGTGAAGAACATGTTTGGGTCACTTCATCTGTTTATAATTTTGAGATTCAAGATTTTTCCGAGGGAGCAGTTTACCAAATTGATCTGAACGGAAAACGAACAGGAACATGGCCGACAGAAGGAAGGGCATGGTCTCTTTCCAACGTGAAAGGTGCAGCATACCTCGGGCTTAGTAGGCCAAGATGTGGTTATGGCATCATATCTCACAAAGGGATAGAGTACTTTCCATTGGGGCATTCCTCCCCAGTCACAGTTGGAGATGGAAATTGCATAAATGGGGTTATTTTCGGCCATAGTGATGGTGGAGCTTCCCAGCTAGTTAACGGTGAGATTTCCACATTTTCCGCTCGAGGATCTTCTGCGACAGCAATTCATTGCTCAGATGGATGGATAATTGGGCTTGAAAATGGAGAAATTCGTGGAACAGGGGATTTTGGATCATGGAGATCAAAATTAGAAGGGCAAATAGAAGGGTTTTCGATTGGCCCCCCATTGGGTGAAAGCCCCGTTTTGTGGGCTTCATCTTGGGGGGATACTAGCAAAATTAGCTTATTCGATATATCAAATGGAGAAGTTATTCTAAAGATGGAGCACTCGGACAGAGTTTCCCACATGTGTGGATCACAAAAAGTAATCTGCTTTGGCGATACAAAGGGCAATTTATTAATTTTGGAGGCTGAAGTTTTTCGGCGTCGTTTACAAGAATTTCGACCCGCCTTTGTCAAGAGTGGTATGGAATCCGAGATGAGGAGGAAAATACGTGAGCTGCGGCAGGATTAATTTGCACTGGAAAAAGATGTTTTTACACCCCTATTTCCAGTGTACTGCGGCTAAATTGTAGAAATGTTTATGAGCCGGTCATAACCCTGTATTCTTTGCCGCTCCGGGGGAGTGGTGTGAGGGCGCTTCGGCGCGACTCGCGGGCCACAAAAACCGAGCCCCGAAACCGGGGCGGTAAAATCGAAATCCGAAAGGAAATCGAGGAAAGCTGAAGCGTCTTGTGGACGTGAAAGCAACGGCGAAAATTTAGGACGAACCGGACGCAAGGAAGGTAAGAGCTAGGTTAGAGTTGGAGAGATACACGCGCGTAGGGGGATGAAAATGAACCTGGGTCGCGTAAGTGGGAAACGAAGTGGAAAAAACCGGACGCAAGGAAGGCGATAGAAACTAAGGGAAACACTTGGCAACAAGGGCGGGGAGACCCGTGGAGAAGCCAGTATCGAGACGTAGAGGGTAAATCGGAGACGAGGCACCCAAAACGGATGCGGCAAAAGAAAGAGAGATCTATCTTTAGTCGGAAAATGACAAAGGAAGAGCGAGAAGTTCCGGAGTCATCTACCCGGGGAACCCCGGGCCTTCGGGCCCGGGTGACACCCGGACCCTGCGGAGTTAACAGGGGGGGAAGCTCCCCCATGTGCGGAACCCCCTGTTGCTCCCACCTGGTTATCAGGCCCTTAGAGATAAAGGCACTAGAGGCAGCCTAAAACAAATCATGATTTAGGGCCAATCATATTCTGAGGTTGGACCCAATTATCAAAATCCTCGTCGGTTAACATCTTCAGATCTATCGCGCTCTGCCTAAGAGTGAGGCCCTTCTCATGAGCGTGCTTAGCGATCTTGGCAGAATTGTCATATCCTATGTGAGGATTTAATGCGGTCACAAGCATTAGTGAGTTCTCTAAATGTTCAGAGATCTTTGTCTCGTTAGCCATCAGCCCTTCTACACATCTTTCGGAGAAGGAGATGCAAGAGTCCGAAATTAGCCTTACACTGTGAAGGAAGTTGTGTATCATCATTGGCTTGTATACGTTGAGCTCGAAGTTTCCTTGGCTACCCCCTATCGAGGTAGCCAGATGATTTCCCATAACCTGACAACAAACCATAGTCATGGCCTCGGACTGGGTCGGATTTACCTTTCCCGGCATTATGCTTGAGCCCGGCTCGTTTGCGGGCAGTGATAATTCACCTAATCCGCACCTTGGGCCTGAACCAAGCCACCTAATATCATTGGCTATCTTCATCAAAGATGCAGCCAATGTGTTCAGAGATCCGGAAGCAGCTACTATCGCGTCATGAGAGGCTAACTGGGCGAATTTATTCTCAGCGCTGATGAATGGAAGGTTAGTCTTGTTTGCGATGCTCTCCGCAACAGTATCTGCAAAATCTTTGTGAGTGTTGAGGCCAGTTCCAACTGCAGTTCCACCTAATGCTAGCTCGAAGAGGTCTGCTTGAGAAGCTTGGATTCTAACAAGGTCAGCATCCAACATAGAAACATACGCTCCAAATTCCTGTTCCAAAGTTAAGGGAACTGCATCCATTAGATGTGTCCTACCTATCTTGACTATGTCGGAGAATTCCTCTGCCTTTTCGGCTAGAGCTGCCCGCAATGTTTCTATTGCAGGTATTAGGCTTTGATTTATCTCCATAGCAGCCGCTATGTGCATTGCCGTAGGGAAGGTGTCATTGCTGGATTGGGCCATGTTAACATGGTCATTGGGATGGACTGGATCCTTGCTTCCTAGTTTTCCTCCTTTCAACTCAATTGCACGATTAGCAATTACTTCGTTAGCGTTCATATTTGTCTGAGTTCCAGAACCAGTTTGCCAGATTCTCAGTGGAAAATGTTCATCCAAAGACCCGGAAATAACCTCCTCACATGCTTGAGAAATTAGTTGTCCCGTCTCCTTATTGAGGTCACCAAGCTCTACGTTTGTTTCCGCTGCGGCCTGCTTCAGGATTCCGAAAGCCCGTATTACTGATCTTGGCATTTTATCTTGGCCGATATCGAAGTTCACCAATGATCTTGCTGTCTGAGCCCCATAATACCTGTCTGCGGGCACCTCAATCTCTCCCATCGTGTCCTTCTCTGATCTGACTTTTCTACTGGTTATTTTCGGGTTTGTAGGCTCTGATTTTACGGATTCTGTTCGGAAGGCCATCTTACCAGACAGAGAGCTCTCAATCATCTTCGAAATCGTAGCGGATCTTCCACTATCCCTACCTTTGCCTACTCTAGCATCTAGCCTCTTCGCCAAATCCTCGGGTATGCTTACTGTGATTATTCTCCGATCTCCGGAGCGGTGCTTCGCCATATTTTATCCATTAATTAGTTATTAATTAATTTATTGGATACTCTTCAGGCTTTTTCGACTTTGATTATTTTCTGGGGATCTTCGGGCCTATCTCCAGGTACCGTTGTGGTGGATTCTATAGCTCTTACCACTTCCATCCCTTTTGCTACTTCTCCGAACACGGCATGATTTCCATCTAACCAGGGAGTAGGGACTGTTGTCAGGAAAAATTGCGACCCCCCGGTGTTCCTTCCTGCGTTAGCCATGGAGAAGATTCCTGGCTTGTCGTGTTTTTTTGAGAGTGCTGATTGCTCACAATCAATCTTCCAACCGGGACCGCCAGTACCCGCTCTACCATTGAATGGGTCACTAGAGTGAGGGCATCCACCTTGAATCATGAAATCTTTGATTACTCTGTGAAAGTGCAGACCGTCATAAAACCCCTCATCTACCAACTTGAGGAAGTTGCCAGTGGTTTCGGGGCACTCTTCTGTATAGAGTAGAATATCTATTTCGCCGGCGCTTGTTGTCATTCTCACATGAGTCATGGTTCCTAGCGGAAGCTCCAAGTTCAATATGGTATGCTTAAGGAAACTACGCTATAGTTGACCCGGGCAATGTTCCTTCTGGCAATTCGAGTAGTCTTACAGTTCCATCGGGTTCTAAGGACCCAAGGATCAAAAATTGAGAAACAAAACCAGATGGGAGGGTCTTTTCTCCGAGATTTATCGCCCCTACCACGGTCCTTCCAATCAACTGTGCACGGGAGTAGTTGGTAATTTGTGCCGAGCTCCAAAGCTTGCCAACGATTGGTCCGAAATCCACCTTTATTTTGTATGAGGGCTTTCTCATCTCGGGAAACTCTTCGACATCAAGGATGATTCCTGCTCTCATATCGACTGATAGGAACTCTCCTATCCCGATATACTCCTTTCTGTCTAGTTTGTTTGGGTGGTAATGTTGATTCTTTGGATCTATTTCGTGCTGACCCATGGTTCAACCAACTATTTCTGATTTCAGAGTAAGCGGAAAAAGAGGGATTTCAGCTGTCTCAAAGGCTTGCCTTCCGCCTTCCTCGCGGTCTAGTATTGTAATGCAACCCACCACATTACAACCCATTTCAGCTAGAATCTTTGAGGCTTTGAGAGATGATCCCCCGGTGGTTATGACGTCCTCCAAAAGAACAATTCTGGCACCTTCATCTAAACTGGCTCCTTCTATCCCGGGAGGGTTCCCGGTCTTTCTTCCTCCTCTTCCTTTTGGCTCCTTCCTTACAATGAACCCACGAAGCAATGAGCCTTTTCCAGCCTTGGCAATAGCTATTCCTGTGAGAGGGACTGCTCCTAACTCCAAGCCTCCTATCGCATCTACAGAACCTAACTTTCCAATTACATTGTGAATTAAAACGCCTAAAAGATGTGCGCATTCTGGGTCCATCATTACAGGTTTCATGTCAAAGAAGTGATTACTTTGTTTTCCACTTGCTAAAGTGAAGGGGTCTTCTGAGTAAAGATATGCCAATTCTCTGATTCTTTCGATGAGTATGTCTTTGGCATTCCCGGCAGAAGTGGTGGTCATCAAATGCCTTGGCCTACACGGAATCGGATGAAGGTTACCTTTGCTGAGTGAGGTTTTCCTAGAGATGACGGTCAATGTTCTTGGACGGCCTATCGCTAGTAGACCCGCTATAGTAGTGGTGGAGTCATGGAACATAGCTCGAAAGTCTCAGAAATTGACGCCCGGAGGCTTGAGAGCGAGCGCGCATCCTATCAAAATATACTGGATACAATGATCGAGAAGGCTTACGACTTCGCTTCCATAGCCAAACAAAAGGGCCTGGATTTCTCGGACTCTATCGAGATTCCAAGAGCCTCAGATCTGGCTAGTAGGACGGAAAAGTTGCTGGAAGACCCATATTTGTACACTGACCCAGTAAATAGAGACCAGGCTCCTTTGGCGATCGAGTCTGATTTGAGGGAGTTTCTAATGGAGCATGACAGGGAAACTGCGGCAATAATGATTGCAATTTCGGTCACCAAAGAAATGCATTCCAGAACTGGTGACAGGAGGAGGGCCATAGACTCCGGACTAAGGGTTGGATTGGCTGTGTTGACCGAGGCTGTATTGGTAGCGCCTTTGGATGGAATTGGTGATGTTAGGATAATGAACAATTCAGACGGCTCTGAGTTCCTGTCAATTGACTTTTGTGGCCCTATTAGAGCTGCAGGTGGGACTGCTCAGGCATTGGGTGTGCTAATCGGAGATATTCTTAGGAGAGAGATGGGGGTTGGGAGATATTTGCCAACTGTTCCAGAGGTAGAGAGAGTCAAGGAGGAATTCGGTCTTTACCGAATGAATCTACAATACAAGCCACCTCCTGAAGAGACTGAGGTTATCGTCAATGCCTGTCCTGTAATGATTAACGGTGAAGAGACCGAAAGAATGGAGTGTGCTGGGTACAAGGAGGTTAGGAATATTGTGAATGAGAACGGTACCTACAGAACCAGAGTTCGGGGAGGGGTTATGCTGGTGATTGGCGAGGGCCTATGTCTCAAAGCACCAAAAATACAGACCCATACAGAGAAGCTGAAAGTGCCCGGATGGGATTTCATCTCAATTTTTGCCAAAAAGAAGACAGGATCAGATTCTGAAGGATTCGAAGTCAAAAGAAGGATAATTCCCAAGGAGAGTAGATTCATGGGGGATGTAATTGCAGGTCGTCCTGTATTTGGTGAGCCAAGAGAACCCGGTGGTTTCCGACTAAGATATGGCAGAAGCAGAGCAACAGGTCTCGCCGCAGCTGGCCTTAATCCAGTCACTATGGAGGCCATGGGAGGTTTTCTCTCAGTTGGGACTCAAATGAAGATTGAGGGGCCTGGAAAAGCATGCGCAGTTACTCCTTGTGTTGATATCGATGGACCGATGATCTTGCTTTGCGACGGTTCATTTCTAAGAATAGAGTCAGAAGATGATTGGAGGGAAAATAAAGATAATTTAGACAGTATTTGGGATTCTGGAGAGATTCTTTTGGGATATGGAGAGTTTCTGGAAAATAATAAGGATTTAGTTCCATCATCTTATTCTTTAGACTGGTGGGCTGCAGACCTTGCTGAATCTATCGATTCTCATGAAAAGGTGGGAAAATTTTCCGATATCATCGGAATTAGAAGGGATAAATTGCCCTCTGGTCTACCCTTCAACGGGGCTATCAATAGAGGGGGAGAAGATCCCCTGGATAGATCTTGGCGAAAGAGAGACTGGCTTTACTTCCTAAAGAGTTTGAATACTTCTTGGAAACAGATTCGAGGAATTAGTGAGGTATTCGGGACAGCAATACCTCCGCCATGGAACCTATGGTGGTCGGATCTCCCTGTTCAGTTTTTACCCGATCTAGTCTCCACACTACAAGAAAGAGGATCGATTGTAGAAGAGTCTCTGATCATCAGGCAAACAGTTGAAGGATGGCCTTTCTCAATCGAATTAGAAGATCTTGGAATTGGGGATCCCTTACTTGGCGACTGGTCAAGATGGAATGAAGCCTGCAGACATGGGTTGGTCAAGTCATCTCTTATGACTCTGGGATTAAGTCATCACCATGAGAATGGAGATATTATTGTTCCAAAACATTGGGAGTCTCTACTCGAAGGGCTAGGCTTGGAGTTATTTGATGGGAAGATTAGGACTAGGTATGATTGTAGAAATCTAGTCATTGAGATAACTGACAGGATCAGGTCTCTGTTGAAGACCACGGAAAAGGAGGAAGAGTCTGGTGAAATGACTCCTGATGCTTGGGCAAGTAGATCAAAATTAGACGATTATGAAATCGAAAAATCCCTACAGGTGGTGAGGAAGGCTTCTACATTGCCTAGATGGGAAGACGCTGTTCCATGCAGAGTGGGTTCGAGGATGGGTAGGCCGGAGAAATCTGGAATTAGAGAGATGAATCCGAGGGTGCACGCTATTTTTCCCATTGGCGAGAGTGGAGGACCACAGAGGCTGGTTTCAGAGGCGGCTTCTAGGGGGGCTATTAGAGTGGTTGTTGGCCCCAGAGTATGCCAGAGTTGTGGTCGCCAGACCCCTCATATCAGATGCCACCACAGAACTGATTCGAACCAACCTACCTCCTGTGGAGGTAGGACTGCGAGCTCGACAAAAAAAGGGAGAGGTAGGAGGAAGGGTGAAAGGACCGCGATAGAGCTAGCCCCAATTTTAGAAGAAAAGAGGAGAAGTCTCGGATTGGATAGGCTCCCCAAAAAAATCAAAGCGGTCAAAGGTCTATTCTCGGAGGAGCAAACTCCTGAACCTATCGAAAAGGGAATTCTAAGGGCCTTGCATGGAGTCTCGGTATTCAGAGACGGCACGTCTAGGTTCGATATGAGTGACGTACCAGTGACTCATTTCAGACCATCAGAAATTAATACACCATGGAAGGTACTTGCAAACCTCGGATACACTCACGATGTCAGAGGGGATGCGTTAGAAAGTGACGAGCAAATCCTAGAGCTTCTCCCTCAGGACTTCATCCCCTCAAGTATTGCCTCGGATCATTTGCTATCTACTTGTGAATTTGTTGATGACTTATTAGTCAGATTCTACGGAATGGAGGGTTTCTATAACGCAAAGGTTCCAGAGGACATAGTCGGCCACATTGCAATAGGCCTGGCCCCGCACACCTCTGGAGGAGTTGCATGCAGGATTATTGGGTGGACCGACGCGTCAGCAGGATACGCTCACCCCCTATTCCACGCAGCTAAACGAAGGAACTGCGATGGCGATGAGGATAGCATAATGATGCTGATGGACGGTCTGCTGAATTTCTCTCAAACCATCTTACCAGCGAATAGGGGCGGCAGGATGGATGCTCCTCTAGTGCTGACGACTAGGTTGAACCCTAGTGAAATTGACAAAGAGGCTCTGAATGTGGATTGCTCTTGGGGGTACAGCCGAGAATTCTACGAAGCTACTTTGGAGCAACCACACTCCAAGGACTTACGCGGCATGGTGGATATTGTAGAAGGGAGGCTAGGGATGATTGGCGAGATAAGGGGGTACGGCTGGACTCATGACTCCGGTCCTCTCGACGCTGGACCGACGAATTCTTCTTACAAGACCCTCCTAACCATGAAGGACAAGTTAGATAGTCAACTGGAGCTGGGTAGGGTACTGAGATCGGTCGGCGTAAGAAAGGTGGCAAAGCAGGTTATTGAGTCTCACTTTCTTCCTGACATGAGGGGCAATCTGATGGCTTATACTAGACAAAAGGTGAGGTGTGTTAAATGTGGTGAGTCGTATCGAAGAGTTCCTCTTGCAGGAAAGTGCATTAAGGAAGTAAGAACTTCTGGAGGTCTTTCAACATCAGGAGGGGGTTCCTCTTGTGGGGGGAACGTGATTCTCACTGTTTCAAAGGGCAATGTGGAGAAATACATAGGAATCACAGAAGAGGTGATGGAGAGCTATGGCGTTGACGATTACACGAAGCATAGAGTGGGATGGATGTCATCTAGCGTCGACTCATTGTTCAACAATGACAAAGTCACAGTAATGACCCTTGAGGATTTCATATAATGAGAGGGGCGATTGGGTCTCCGAAGAACACCAAAGGGAAAATTCCAAGGAAGAGGTAAACTAGGAAAGGGTGCTTTCTAGCGACCCAAACAGTCTCCAACCCCATTCCATCTAGTAACTCCATTTCCGTCGATCTGCTTCCTGAGTTAGAATACTCGGAAGATGACGATTTTTTCGATGGTAGAATCCGATTCACGACCCTTGGACCATTTTCATGATCGACTAACTCTGTCAGAACCCAAGAGTTGTCATCCTCTACTTCGGATAGTCTCTTTCGAGTAGCATGCCACGCCATCTTGAGGTCGGACATAGATTCTACATTTCCCATGACGATATTGTTGATGAAGATTAATGGCGGAGCCAATATGAATGCCGCGCCAGCCCAGACAAAGAGGGCCATTGACGGAGGTATTCCGAAGACTAGATCTTCATCAAGATAAAACATTTGATCTGGAAGGTATCCCCATGATGGAAAATACAAAGTTACGAGAATTAGCGCCTTCACATCGGCCCCCCCTTGAATTACGCCAAAGCGCCAAGCTGTGAGGTACACGCCCATTGTCACTAATGCCCCCAATAAGCTCCACCAAAGTATTCTGTCTGGGGATTCCTCGCCCAATATAAGTTCGATAAAATTGGTATCATAGTTCTCTATGATACCAAGGGTTATGCCAGATATTGCTAGTATGTATAGTAGGAAAATGAAAGTTTCATTCCTTGTCCATTCCATAATCCTCCTAGGGTCTGAAGGCCTTACGAAGCAGGATGAGAAAGTCGCAACCAAAGCAAACACCATACACATGTTGGCGAAGTTATCGGAATTTGATATCACTTCAAACAGAAGTATTAGCGTCCCTGGAATGGCCCACCAGAGCCAATGAGTATCTCGCACATGGAGAGTCCCGTAATCAGAGCGAGCGGCTGCAGCCATGCATACTACGAGTGTGGAAATCCGAATTGTGGAGAGCAATGGATCAGCAGTCACGATGTCAGGCCTATTGTCTGAGTCATCAAACCTTCTGCGCTCTCGCTATGCCGCCCCTGTTTGGAACAGCCCTACGGACTGAGTCAGAATCCATGCACTGAACAGGTTTGCCACTCCCGCTACCCACATCATCTGTATCATTTGGCCAAGAACAAGAGTTGTACCACCACCTCTTATTCTGGCGGTTATTAGGCCAAGAACGACAATTGATAGTACGATCAGAAACGAACCCATATACTGGAACACTCTGATGTTTTGTTCTACACCCCCAGTGTCCGAGAGTACTGGTAGAGCTACGTCTACTCCTCCGGCGGCTGTGCCTGTCTCACCAGCGCTGTCGACCAGGCCCTGTGCTACCTGAGCTATTGTCTCCCCCAATCCTGCAATAATTGAGGTGGTTATGTTCAATGCGATAATCATCGCAATAAGCAGGCCGTACGAGACGCTTCTCATGACGCTAGCTGATATCTCCCTCCTCTGTCGAAGGCCCAAGAGGTTGGTAGTGCTCTGGGAGACCATGTCGCCCACCAGACCAGCCTCTCCAGTTGATGATGAACCCTCGATGAAGACCCGAGTGAACCTGGATACTAACATAGAATTGTTATCTGCGGCGAACCAGTCCCAGGAATAGTCGCTGTCGATTCTCATTGAGAGTCGCTTCTCTAGGTTTGCAATTGAGTCGTCTAGAGCCCCGAAATCGATACCAGACAGTGCCTTTACCATTGCGCTTGGCTCCTGTGCCCTTGCCTGAGCCGTTCCGCCGAAGGCACGGATGAATTCTGGGAATGCCTCGTCTCTCCTTCTCACCCTAGTTTCCTCTTGAAGGGTCAGCATCGCCGGTGCAAGGAGAGGGGATGCCAGGGCTGCGATTACCAGAAGTCCGATGTAGTTCCAGTTGTCGAAAAGCCAAGAGGTGCCCGTGAATACGAAGAGTCCCATCAGTAGTAGAAACTCAATAGAACCGAGTACACCGGCGAAAATCCATGCCCTCCGCATGTCGATAGCTTGTTCTGTGTTGAATCCATGCTTGGCGAATAGATCCTCGTCTGGAATCACAAGCGTGAATAGGTACCAAGCACCGATCTGCAGTACTCCGAATAGGAGGCCTGCTAGAAGGACCCACCTAGCTCTCAGGATGATTTGGAAGGGGTTGTTTGTTTCATCGCCAGTCTGAAAGAGGATTAGATGCAGGCCGGCTACTACCAGTAGAAGAAGGCCCGTGGTAGTGAGAGAAACGAATGTCTCCCTGAGAGTGTCAAGTTGTTCTAGTCTGGCATCATAGATAGTAGTAAATGCCTGCTCGAATGTCTCGTTCTCGCTAGTGAAGAACTCACCAATAGGCTGCCCGACCTCCACAGAGAAAGCCATCCTGTCAAGGAAATCGCTCCAAATTGCCGATGGGCTCTGCCGGCCAACGATCCTAGCGGCCTCTGGAAGATTGGTGTGCCATTTTGTTACGAGAGTCTCTATTGCTTGGATCTCGACTGCCAAGGCACCGTAGTCTCCCATCTCTTTGAGAACATCGAACATCCCCTTCTCGGCTGACTCACCCATGGATAGTATTCCCATCCTAGTCATGAACATGTGCATGTCCTGCTCGATTTGTATCGCCTCGGCCGAGACCTGTGCTATTGGGAACAGGATCGTAGCAGAGAGAGCGAGAAGTGGGAATATCAGTACCAGAAAGACCGCTCCAAGACCGGAAATCACGTCGCTTACTGTGTACCAAACTGTAATTCCAGCAATGAGTCCGATAATTGTAGCTGGGAGACTGAAGAACAAAAGGTACCTGCTGAAAGGCATCCCAAGTCTGAGCAGGGCAATCTCCCAGGTGCTTGCCTTGTCCTCCATGATACCACAGCCTCAGTGGTTTATCCCAGTCCATGTTTCAAGAGACGAGGCGAATCTGTCCCAGCCTTCCTTGAAGTATATGTCCAGTAAGTCGAACACGTCATCGTAGTGAGTTAGGTCCCTGTCTACCATCTTCTGGATTGCGTCGGTCCTCCTCTGGAGCTCGTCATAGATGTCCCTCTTACTTCGAAATCCCATTCTAGGGGCGATCTTGTTCTCCAGCATGTCGGACTGGAACATCCCTCTGAAGTAGACCTCGTCGGCTACTGGGTCCCACTCGAACATATTCCTAGTCAGAATGCCATCCGCGGTCTTGTCGAAGCCAATTACCTCGCTGACACCTGTGATTCTTCTTGCAATTCCCCCTCCAGGAGCCTCGACTACCTCTTGGAAAATTGCAAAGTTCAGGTTATCGAAGAACCGGGCTGGTACATTGATTGGATCTCCTGTGAACCTCTGAATCAGCTTCACTATGTTTGATGCGTGGAAGGTTCCGACGACAGGGTGGCCAGTTTGCATGGCCTGGAACGCGATAGCCCCCTCCACCCCTCTGATCTCGCCGATAATGATGTACCTAGGCCTAGACCTCAAAGCGGCCTTCAAAAGATCGAACATTTCCACCCGAGAGTCCTCGTTCTTTGAGTCCCTGGTGATTAGTCTCTGCCAAATTGTGTGAGCGACCTTCACTTCAGGGGTGTCCTCAGCGGTGTAAATCTTGACGTTGTGGTCAATGAATGGTAGAACTGCGTTTAGGGTTGTTGTCTTTCCAGATGCTGTTTCTCCAGATACCAGCATAGACATGCCGCTCTCCAGACCGAGCCATATGTATGCGGCCATCTGCGATGAGAGAGTCTTCCACTTAATCAGCTGGATAATGGAAATCGTCTCCTCTGCGAACTTCCTAATGGTGAAAGAAGAGCCTTGAATTGATACGTCGTCGCTATAGATAATGTTGATTCTAGACCCATCCAATAGAGCTCCGTCAACGATTGGCTTACTGTCCGATACTGGTCTTCCTATCCTCTCAGACATTGATCTCAGGTACTTAGTAAGGAGTTCCTGATCCCTGAATGATATATTTGAGGTAAGCATTGGAAATACCTTGTGATCCATGTTGATTGCAGATAGCCCTATTGAGTGTATATCCTCGAGCATCTCATCGGCTAGGAGTGTCTCAAGGGGCCCATTATTGACCAGGTCTCGAACGACGACATACTTCAATCGATCCAACTGCTCTGTTGTGACTTGTATTCTTGCTTCTCCTAGCCCGATGAGCTCTCTAGCTTGGTCGACGACAGGATTCGAGAACAATGAAGACGAAGTTGTCGTCATCTCATCCATCATCTCATGGATCATATCGATGAACTGACTGTCATCTTCGAACCTCTCCTTCTGGGGTGCATCTCTCAGAAGCCTCTCTACGATTTGGTCTCTTATTACCTCCTCATCCGATGTAATGGTCGGTTCTAACCCGAACCAAAAGGTGTTGCCGGCTCCTTCCGCTCCTTCGGGAGGGGCATACACGTGTGCGAAACACGGGGGTTTTGTGGCGTAAATTAGGTTTCTTGGACTCACGCTTTTTGCATCTCTGTCAAGTGGCCCGTAGTATATCGGCCTCGAGCCGTGCTTTGCCTCAAACTCCTCAACCCATGTTCTGATGTGCGGGTATTCGGCCATAAGGCCCCCAAGGTCACCAGGCTCGATGTTGAAATCCGGCTCCTTTGGGCCTTCTTCCCCCGTTTCCTGTTCCGTAACCATTCAATCCACCTCATGCCACCGCAGTGATGTCCACAATGAAGCCCATCTCGGGCATCACCTTCCAACCTATCCTTTCCGTGACCGGTCCTGCAGCTCTGAGGAACCTAGTTACTCCAACAGTCCTTACAAGCTGTCCGCCGACTACTGCTGTCATCAGATCAAGAAGAACTTCTGCCGAGTTCTTCATGTCCCTCAGGGTGTCGTGGTCCATCTCATCTGGATCGATTGTTAGGATCAGGGTTCGACCCTCTGAAGTGAACTTGCGGAGTCTTGAAAGAAGCTCCTTGCCCCCCATCTCTGGAGGCATTAGTTCGGATGCTCTGTCGATGATCACTACCTCGGCCTCCTTGGATGGAGCTGCCTCTAGAAGGTCTAGTAAGGTCACTTGGTCGTCAGACTGGTCTGCAAGCACACCAAAGCTCGAAATGAGGTGGAATGTGCCCTCGTCAATTCTCTTGTCCATGTAGTATCCGATGCTGGAGACCTGTTCCAGCCACCCCCTAGTTGTTAGCTCAGTGGTGTACATGGCGACCTTAACGTCGTTTGCGGTCATTCCGAATGACATTCTCTGTCCAATGATACTCTTGCCAGATCCTATCCCCCCACAAACTAGCATAAGGGCGCGATTGGGTATGGCTGTCCCCATGCTCTGCCCGAGGCTGTCCTGAATAACTCCGAAGTCGAAGTTGTCAACGTTACTAGGGGACGACAATTCTTACTTCCTCCGTAACTGTGTATGACCCGGTGTAGCCGGATGCGGTGGATGAGACTGAAAAGGTCATTAGAACGTCGTGAGTACCCGAGGCATAGCTAAGTCCGCTTGCAGTGCCATCTATGTTCACGTTCAGGTTTTGTCCAGGGAGCCACTGAGTCTCGCTGTTTGGAAGCGTTACTGCCATATTGCTACCCTCCAGCAAAACTCCTATGGCGTTCACGTCCAAGAAGGTCTCGCCTGAGTTCTGAAGGTATATATTGGCGCTGTCGGTTGCAGTGTCCCACTGTATGTACCTGGGATCACTCACCAAGGAAGCTCTGGTCCTGACGTCCTCGGCTCCCTGTTTGCCTCTTTCATCGAGTATATCGTCCATGTCATCCCATGTCTGAAGTAGGACTCCGGAAACTATTGCTGCTACAATAAGTCCAGCGCTCAAGAGTATTAGTTCCGACGGTCCGCTTCCAGCCAACTTTTCACCTCATGATACAGTTATTGTCTCCGCGTCATTGTAGTCGTATATAGCAAGGAAGGCTCGATCGGGGTCGGCCCCAATCGGGAAGCCGTGGACACTGGGGTCAAGAGGGAAATCGTCGGTAGTTAGGGATTCTCCAGGGAATAGGTACAGGTTAGGTCCATTGTAATGGTTCACAAATGGTGCGAATGGAAGACCAGTCGAGTCTTCCTCTGTGTTTGAAAATGTCACGTAGATGTGCGATAGGTCGATAGTCTCAGAACCGGAGTTGATAATCGAAATGTTGTTTTGGTCGTGTATGTCATCAATACTGACTTGAGCTGAAGAGCCCCCGGATGGGCAATCTACATCTCTGGTCGCTAGCTCTGTATAGCCACTTCCGACTGATGTTATCGTGACGCCGGTAAGTTCCCCAGAGCCACCAACTGCAATTGTGAATGTTAAGCCAGTTCCTGTTGCACCGGAAATGGTGCAGATTTCAGCCACGTAGCCGCTACCAGGGGTGGATACTGACAGGGACTCGACAGGACCTGTAGACATCTCCTGATCGAAAGCAGAGACTATTTCGACCTTCGGATCTGGGAGATCGTAGTCCGCATTCCTTACAGATTCGTCTACACTCTCTACCATAGTCACTGTTGCCATCCCAAACACCATGATGAACACGGTGCCGACTACCATCGCGCCTACGCTAGACCCGGACATCCAATCCCCCTCCTAGGGAGTCCCCTGGGCCCTCCAAGCCTCGATCATGGCTGCGAACGTCAGGAGAGTCCTGTTGTTTACGGCGGGAGCCCCCTCTGAGGCTTCGCCGGGCTCTGCCAAGGTGGCGATCGAGATTAGCGCCTTCTCCTCTGCCGCTGTAATGACCCCAGACTTGGATGCGGCCTTCAGGAAGTTCAAAGCGTCCGCGCCATTCATGTGATCAAGCAAGAGAGCCGCGATTTTGGTTGGATCGACGTTTGGACCATGCAGAAGTGCCTCTTCCTCCGAAGTCTTGAGGAAGGGGTTGACGGCCAGAGATTGTGCCTCATAGAGGTCCAGG